>JAFDYC010000093.1 GCA_018267625.1 Bacteroidota bacterium | reverse complement strand
ATTTACATAGCCAAATTTCTTTTGGTGGAATCATAACAATCGCACACGGAGGGGCCAGTGCTACTATTGAGCTTTTCATCTCAATCTTCCTGCTTATGGTTGCCGTGTCTTCCGGGAACTGCCGGGTAGCGAAATCCTGCCGAAGAGTGCGATGCAACGGATGCCGGGTTCTGAAATTTTGCTGATAAAAAAAAGCTGCCTCAGACACCTGAGACAGCTATCCTGGCTTCGGCATGTTCGGGCCTATTTTTTCACAAAGCGAAGCGTGGTTTTTGTTCCTTGCTCGTCCAGTTGCATGGTGTAGCTGCCGGGCAAAAGTTGTTGTACCCGGATGGCCATTTCGGTGCCCGAAACCTGCTGCTGAAACAACAGGCGTCCGGCAAGGTCGTAGCAACTCAGGGTAGCCGGCGCTGCTTCGCTCCGGCTGAGGTGGATATAGTCGGTGGCGGGATTAGGCGACAGTTGGGGGGCGAGGTTTTTGTGCTCCAGCTTCACCATTTGGGTGCCGGAATACAGGAAGCTGCCATCGGCATCCAGGGCTTTGATTCGGTAGTAAGCCAGGCTCAAAGGGTGTTCATCCAGGAAGGAGTAGTTGTTGAAACCTTTGCCTATGGCCTGATGCAGCCCGATGCTCTGGAAATCCTGAGCGTTTGCCGAGCGCTCTATGTCGAAGTACTGTGTGCCGCGTTCATTCAGGGTGTTCCATTGCAGGTGCACCTGGTTGTTGCGGGCTGAAGCCTGGAGTTGCAGGCCGTCAATAGGCAGCGGGGAGCCAACAATGATTTTGGAAGTTGAGGCAAGCGTGATGACCGGGTCGCTCGTCAAGCCTCCAAATTCGACGATGTATCCATTCAGGTTTCCGCTTCCATCATTCCACTTACCCGGCGTACCGCTCATATATATCATCCCATAATTTTCATTGCCTGCAGAATTGTTTGGCTCGCCGGTATTCCAGTTCATGTATTGGCCGGCGACTAATGACGGACTGTTGTTTCCGGTCGAAAATTTGGTGCCTGCTTCCGGGCCGGTTATCCAATACCAGTTTCCTTCAGCGTTTGACTGATTACTAAAGGTCGTCGTCCCGGTTGCGGAATTGATTTGAGCATAATCATCGCTGGCGCCAATCCAGCCGTCATTGCCCAAGGTCTGGACGATAAAGGCATTTTCAGAGCTGGATGTGATGGTAGCGAGATAGCCGGTATAACCTAAGTAGCTCTGAGCAGCAGCTCCCGATACGGCGCTGGTCCAGGATGTGCCGGAGGCAGAGACAAACTTGTAGAAATGCCCATTGGTATTCGCCACCAGGTTGCCAATGGAAAAGGTGATTTCGCGATTGACATTAGGGGCTGCCGTAGTGTTGAAGGTGACGCTGCGCAGCAAGGCCTGTAGTTGAGCAGGCGTCACCGTGCCGGTAAAACTCAACACCCCGGTGCTGCTGCTGTATGAGGCGCTCATGCCCGAAAGCAGGCCGCTGTTATAGCCCAGCACATCGCCGGAATTGAATCCTGAAGAGATGGTCACCCGGGCATCCGTGATATTGGCAGTGGAAGAAATATTCAGGCTGCCATCCACGACCACGGCGCTGGCATTAGTATGGTAGGTGGTGGCGTTGTAGTTGTAGGTTCCGTCCACAGAAGTTGCGCGAACCTTCACCAAACGCGAGCCGGTGAGTTGCAAAGTTGGGTCGCCGGGCATGCCTCCATATTCTACAATGTAGCCGTTATTTGAGGAATTCGAAAGGTCATTCCATAGTCCCTGATTCGAACCGGAGGCGTAGATCTCACCGTAATGCTCCACGTTACCGGAATTATTAGGTTCCGATCCGGTCCAGTTCATGTATTGGCCCGAGACGACTGTTGGAGTGTTGTTACCGTTTGAAAAATTGGTTCCTGCTTCCGGGCCGGTCACCCAATACCAATGCCCCTCAGAACTCGTCTGATTGCTATAGGTTGTTGTCCCCGTTGCGGCATTTATTTCAGAGTATTCATCGGAAGCACCGATCCAGCCGTCTGCGCTCAGGGCTTGCTTGATAAAAGCATTCTCTCCTGAAGATGTGATCGTTGCCAGGTAGCCGGTCAGCCCAAAATAATTGTTGCCTGAATTGGATGCAGCCGATTTGGCGCTCGTCCAGGCGATTGAATTGCTCACATATTTGTAGTAATGGCCATTGGTGTAAGCCACCAAATCCCCCAGCGTGAACGTGACCGCCCGGGTGGTGGCGGATGAGCTGCTGAGCGAAATCTTAACGGTGCGCAGCAGGCTTTGATAATTCGCCGCCGAAGACGTGCCGGTAAAGGTCAATATGCCGGTGGTGCTGCTGAAACTGCCGCTCACCCCGGAAGGCAAAGCCGCAAGGTCATAGCTCAATACATCTCCGCTTTGAAAGCCAGAAGATACTGTGGCAGTTGCATCGGTTACGTTTCCGGTGCCGGTTATGGCCAGCGCATTGTCCACCACAAGGTTGCTCGTGCCTAAGTTGGTGACCAGATTACTGCTCGTCGTTGTCAGGGTAAACGATGATTGCGCCTGTGCCCAGGCCGAAGCCAGCACACAAGCCGAGGCAATACAAGCCGACAAGATTCTTTGAGACAATGAGTTCATTTTAGCTGTGTCCTTTTTAGTTTATTTATGATAATCTAATTTTTCCCTGGCTGAAAGGCCATTTCCGGCAAACATATCCTCTGAACACATTGATTCACAAGCTAAATGGGTTAACAGATTGTTGTTAACGAAGCATTTTTAAAGGTCATTAATTGTTATTTAGTGGTTTTAGTCATGTTTGTTCATTGAGCCTGTTCCCGAATTACGAAATCAGATACTTCCGGAAACGAGAACAATCACTCGGAGCCCAAAAAAAGCCGGGCAATGCGCCCGGAAATTTTTTCCCAAAGGGATATCAAACAAGCTTGTGATGTACTTGCAGCCTGGAGCCTTCTAATTCTAACTCAGAAAGAATTTTGATGAGCCCGCTTCAGGAATACTAAAAGGCAGTCGTTACAGCTTGTCCTGAACTTGTTTTCAGGATTGCAGCCTTCAGCGTTCGTCAGGCTACTTTGCTTTTCTCCTGCGCTGTGAGATATAGCTCTATTCCAAAGCCCAACCGGTACTGCAGAAAAATACCTGGCCCTCAGTCATACATCGCTTCAATTTCTTTTGAAAAAGCCTTTTCAATCACTTTCCTTCTCATACTAAGCTTAGGCGTCAACGCGCCGGAGGCAATCGTCCATTCAGCGGGCAGCAGGGTGCATTTCTTCACCTGTTCCACATGGCCCAGGTGCATATTGTATTTGTCCAGCTCTGCCTGAATCAGGTGCTTCATATCCGGTAGTGCGATCAGTGCTTCATCGCTGTCTGGCAGTGCCAGGCCTTGAGCCGAGAGTCGTTTGCGTGCTTGTGAAAAATTGGGTACGATGAGTGCCGATACAAACTTTCGTCCATCGCCCAGCACCATGATTTGCTCTATAAAGGGGCTTTGACGCATGATGTTCTCCACCACCTGTGGGGCTACATATTTCCCTCCGGAAGTCTTAAACATCTCCTTCTTTCGATCCGTGATTTTCAGGAAACGACCTTCCACCCACTCGCCGATGTCGCCAGTATGGAACCAGCCACCTTCCATCACCGCAGCGCTCTGCTCTGGCCGCTTGTAATAGCCCATCATAATGTTGGGGCCTTTCACCAGAATCTCTTTGTCATCGGCAATCTTCACTTCTACGTTTCGGATGACCGGCCCGATCGTGCCGATGCGGCGGTCTTCACTCTCGAAATGGTTGACTGAAACCACAGGTGAAGTTTCTGTGAGCCCATAGCCTTCCATGATGGTGATGCCTGCAGCCGTGAAGATGCGGATGAGCCGCTCCTGCAAGGCCGCCGAGCCGGATACAATAGCCTTTACGTTTCCACCCAAAGCTTCCTGCCATTTCGAAAAAATAAGTTTCCGTGCCAGCGCCAACTGAAGCCGATACCAGAGGCTCCCATGTTGCACATTATCGTAGCGTTTCCCCAGGTTGAGCGCCCAGAAAAACAGGGATTTCTTGATGCCTTTTAGTTCCATCGCTTTAGCCATGATGCGCTCATATACCTTCTCCAACAGGCGGGGTACCGTGGTAAACACCATAGGCTTCACCTCGCGCAGGTTATCGCCTATAGTATCCATGCTTTCAGCGTACCATATCTGTATTCCTGAACTGAGAAAAATATAAGTCACCATGCGCTCGAAAATATGGTTGAGCGGCAGGAAGCTTAGTGCCCGCTCGCCGGCTTGGGCAAAGGTGAAAATGGGGAGTGCATCGGTTACATTGCTCACGATATTGTGGTGGCTCAGCATGACTCCCTTGGGGTTGCCTGTAGTGCCGGAGGTGTAGATGATGGTCGCTAAAGTCTCTTGAGTGATACGTTGGGTAACGCTGTCATCGGGTGTGGTCTCGTTGCGGTGCAGGCCAGACCAGTGACGCTGTCCGGGGATTTCATCGAAACAGAATACATGCTCTATAGAAGGCATGGCTTCAATCGTAGCACCAAAGCGCGCCCAGATGTCGGCATCGGCGATGAATATTTTTCGCACGGCGGCTTCCCGCAAGATGAAACCGAGGTCTTCGGGAGATATAGTGGGGTAGATGGGGGTGAGCACAGCCCCCGTGAGTTGCACCGCCAGATCCGTTATGACCCATTCGGGGCGGTTGGGTGAGATGATGGCAATCTTCTCTTGTTCATCGGGCAGCAACTGGGTGTTTTCAATGCCCAACGCCAAAAGCCCCCGGGACACCGAGCACGCCGTTTCCCAAACTTCTGCGCAGGTGTATTGTCGCCAATTACCGTTCTCTTTGGCGGCTAGCATCACAGATTGTGGCGCCTGCGCAAAGCGCTCACTTACGATATCGAAAAGGCGGTTGCTCATGTTCCTAAATATAAGCCTGAACGCCAGAAAGGGATGCAGATGCTACGTGGGGAACTCTACCTTTCTTAAAATTGTTCCTCATTTTGAACATTGCGATTCGATAGCCAACAATCATGCACCTAAAGTCTATTGAGCGTATTGCACAAATCGCTCCTGAAGATTTTCGCAGTAAGTATCTGTTGCCGCAAAGGCCGGTGATCCTAACGGAGCTTTCGAAAGACTGGCCGGCACGGCGTAAATGGGATTGGGATTACCTGAAAAAATCGTTTGGTAAAACACAGGTTGGGGTTCATAGCAACAGGCTCGCGGGTGCTAGGATGTCTTCCACTGCCGCTGCGGACACTATGTGCTTTTGCGACTTCATAGACCTGATTCGTCAAGGCCCTGTGGCATTGCGCGTCTTTCGCCTAAACTTCCAAAAGCTGGCCCCGGACATGCTCCGGGATTTTGCCTATCCGGACTTGTTTCCATTACCCTTTCAAAAGCAAGCTTCCTTCTTGTTTGCAGGAGCTGAGGGGGCAATAGCGCAAATGCATTTCGATAGCGATCAAGCACCTATTTTTCATACTCAGTTTTTAGGGCGCAAACGGGTATTGTTGTTGCCTCCGAACCAGTCCGCCCTGATTTATCAATTGCCTTTCAGTGAAGAATCAGCCGCTTCATTTTCGGGTTGGGAGTATGAACTGGATGAAAAAAACTACCCTGCACTCTCTGTGGCGAAAGGATATGAAGCCATCCTAAATCACGGCGACACGTTGTTCATCCCTTCTGCCTACTGGCATCATATGCAGTATATGGAAAGTGGGATTGCTCTCAGCCTGACCGCAAAACCCGGGATAGTTTCCCTTCAGTTGAAAAGCCTGTACCGGCAAAACCTGCTTCAGCCTATGAATCAAATGATGATGCATCTCGCGCCAGAATGGTGGTTTGAGAAGAAGCAGAAAATGGCCTTAATTCAGGCAAGGAAAGCAATGAAATAAGCACTCTATAGCTGCTTAATTACTGACACGTTTCAGCTTGAAATCGCTGGGGGTGCTGACGATAATTGGGTATTTCTCGACGGTCACGTCGGAAGAATCAAGCCCGAAACCTCGCTCTTCGGATAACGAAATTCTTTTCAGGATGAAATAGCCCCGCATCAGCATACGCTCCCATAAGGGCAGTTCATTGTCGCGGCTCAGAAATTTTTCCAGAACGATAAATCGGAAATCGCCCATCACGTTATTCCGGCTCAGTGATTCATACCGGCTGACAATGTTCACCTCTTTGTTCTTTACCATTTCCTCTACCACTTTTCGGAACATCATCGGGATGCGATGGTCAATGCGGAACCCCAGGCGGAATTCTATGCGCACAATCTCATTCGGGATAATGGTGTTTACCGTGTATTCCATCGTGTAAGGGTCGTCCAGCACATCCACATGTACAAACCAATAGATGTCGGCCCGCTTGGGTTTTCGGTACAGCACCGAGAAGATGATTTTATGCTCAATCTCCATCGGGTTGTTGGCAGAAGTGAGATACACTAAGTGCGTGGCATATTTGGGAATCGAACGGTCATTGCTCAACTCCTGAATGATGGGTACATAATCTTCCAGCCGCACAAATTCCACATAGCGATTCTTGATGCGCCTTGATTTGAACCAGATGAACATCACCATGAACAATGCTGAACCCATGATGACCGTCACATATCCTCCGTGGGCAAACTTCACGAGGTTGGCAATGAGAAAGCTGAATTCTATGGTCAGAAAGACGACCAGATAGGCGCCGATATAAATAATTGGCACCCGGCGTGTGAACATGTAATAGCCAAACAACAGCGAGGTCATGATCATACATACAGTAATGGCTAAGCCATACGCAGCATCCATGTTGGCCGACTTCTGAAACACAAGCGTGATGCAGGCACAGCCAATAAAGACAAGTAAGTTGATGCCCGGAATGAAGGTCTGCCCGCGTTCTACCGTCGGGAATACAATTTTCATCTTCGGCCAGATATTGAGCTTAATAGCTTCTGAAATCAGCGTGAAGGAGCCTGATATCAAAGCCTGAGATGCAATGATGGCGGCTGCTGTTGCGATGATAATTCCCGGGATAACCCACCATTGCGGCATCAGCGAGAAGAAAGGATTATTCGAATCCGCGTTCCAGCGCACACCCACTTGTGTGAGCAGCCAGGCACCCTGACCGAGGTAGTTCAGTATCAGGCATACTTTAATGAATATCCAGGAGACCCGGATATTTCCCCGCCCGGCATGGCCCAAATCGGAGTAGAGCGCCTCTGCCCCGGTGGTACACAGGAAGACGCCCCCTAGAACCCAAAAGCCCGAAGTAGGCAGGCCATCTGGGCCAATCAGCACATTGGGTGTCGCCAGCAGCTTGATAGCATGCCAGGGATTGAAAGCAGAAAGGATGCTCCAGTTGTCGTTGATATGCACCAAGCCTAAAATGGCCAGCATCACAAACCAGAGGGTCATCACCGGCCCAAAAGCTCTACCGATAAATGTGGTGCCGAATTGCTGGAAGAAAAACAGCACCGATATGATACCAAGCGCTACGCCCACGATGGTCCAGTCGGCCACGTCAGCAAGAACAGGAATATTCCGTAAGCCTTCCACCGCGGATATGACCGAAATCGGAGGCGTAATCATCCCATCCGCCAGCAAAGCGGCACCGCCAACCATAGCCAAAAACACGGCCCATCGCCCGTGTCGCCGCACTAAGGCAAACAAAGAAAATATGCCCCCTTCCCCGCGGTTGTCGGCTTTCAGGGTCAGCAGCACATACTTGATGGTTGTTTGTAGCGTCAGCGTCCAGATGATGCAAGACAGTGCGCCGATGATTAAATCTTCACTAATCACCTGCCGGTTGCAGATGGCATTAAACACGTAAAGGGGAGAAGTTCCGATGTCGCCAAAAACAATTCCTAAAGCCACCAACATGCCGGCGGCAGATGTTTTGGTCAGGTTGCTGACATGACTCATACGCAAAATTCCAGACAGCTAAAAGTCGAAAAAGGCGTACGAAGGTACATGCAGCATGCTGTTTGACTAAAGTATCGTGCGGGATTGCCTGTCAGGCCCGGAAACTGGCAGCCCTTGTCAAAAGCCCAATCCGTGCGTAACGTACCTTCGGCCCGTGCAGCAACAAGTAAGAAAAATAGCCATTCTGGGGGCCACCGGCTCCATAGGAACGCAAGCCCTGGAAGTGGTAAGTGCCCATCCGGATTTATTTGAAGTGGAAGTGCTTTCCGCCCATAAAAATGCCACCCTACTCATTTCTCAAGCCCGGCAGTTTCGGCCTAATGCTGTCGTGATGACGGACGAAAAAGCCTACCTGGAAGTCAAGGAAGCACTTGCTGATTTGCCTATAAAGGTTTTTTCCGGCGAAGCAGCCTTGCAGGAAGTGGTGGCCTGGGAAAGCGTGGACATCGTACTAGCAGCCATCCTGGGTTTTGCAGGACTTTCCTCCACGTTAGCCGCACTAAAAGCAGGGAAAACCGTAGCGCTCGCAAATAAAGAAAGCCTCGTAGTGGCCGGCGAAATCGTCATGCGCAGCGCCTATGAAAACAAGCTACACATTATCCCTGTAGATAGTGAACACAGCGCCATCTTTCAATGCCTGATGGGCGAAGATTTACGCAGCATCGAGAAGGTCATCCTCACGGCCAGCGGAGGGCCATTCATTGGCCGAAAACCCAATTTTTTAGTCAACGTAAAAGCAACCCATGCCTTGCAGCACCCAACCTGGAACATGGGCGCAAAAATCACAATTGATTCCGCCACCCTCATGAATAAAGGCCTCGAGATGATTGAGGCAAAATGGCTATTTGGCCTCCGCGATGATCAGTTGGAAGTAGTCGTGCATCCGCAAAGCATCATTCATTCCCTGGTTCAGTTTGCTGATGGCTCTATGAAAGCCCAGATGGGCTTGCCAGACATGAAACTCCCGATTCAATATGCACTCGGCTGGCCCAAACGAATACCCAATGACTTCAAACGGTTTCGTTTTAAAGATTATTCTAAGCTCAGCTTTGAAGAGCCGGATATTAAGACGTTCCGCAACCTGCAACTGGCCAAAGATGCCATGCTGAAAGGAGGCAATATGCCCTGTATCCTCAACGCTGCTAATGAAATTGTGGTACACGCGTTTCTTCAGAATAAAGTCGGATTTCTAGAGATGAGCGACATCATCGAACAAGTGATGGGGGCCGTGAGCCACCAGGCTCAGCCGGCACTGGAAGATTTGTTCCAAGCCGATACAGAGGCAAGAGAACGTGCCGCCAGCCTCGTGAAACGCAGCCAACTTTCAGCTTATTAATTCGCCCAGTCGTTAAAACATGAAGCCGTTTATTCGTTCCGAGACAATAATTGTGGAAATTGCGCACGCGCTGACCAAGCCCAGGTTCGTTTGCTAAGCCTTTCGTCCTTCGCTTTCTGCATCGGCAGGATTGCCGAAAGCCCTTTTTCTTTCCCTGCCACCCAGCTTTCACCACAACGCCTTCCCCCATCTTGCATCCTTTACTCCTCCTTGCCGGCAGTCAATGGGCACAGCTCTTTTTCGCACTGTCCATCCTGATTTTACTGCATGAGTTCGGCCACTTCACGTTTGCCAAACTTTTCAAAACCAAAGTCGAAAAGTTTTATCTCTTCTTCGATTTTCTGTTCCCTTTCTCTGGTCTGCTCAATTTCTCTTTGTTCAAATGGAAGAAGGGCGAAACCCAATATGGAATTGGTTGGTTCCCGTTGGGCGGCTATGTAAAAATTGCTGGGATGGTGGATGAAAGCATGGATAAGGATGCCTTATCGAAGCCACCCGAACCATGGGAATATCGCTCAAAGCCTACCTGGCAAAGACTCCTGATTATGCTGGGCGGCATCATCGTGAATATCCTGACTGCAATGGTCATTTACATGTTCGTATTTGGAGTATGGGGCGAGCAATTCCTGCCAACGAATCATGTGAAATGGGGCATCATGACCGATAGCCTCGGACAAAGTATTGGCCTGCGCCCCGGCGACAAGGTGCTGAGTGTAGATGGACAAAAGGTGGAACGATTCAACCACATCATCACCAATATCGTCCTCAATGAAGCCAAGAGCCTCCAGGTGGAGCGCGATGGCCGCAGCCTGGATATCCCGATACCCGCTGGCACAATCCGTAAAATCCTGAAAGGCGATAGAGAACTGATTGCCCCTCGGGTACCTACAGTAGTATCAGATGTAATTCCGGGTTCGGAGGCCGCAAAAATGAAGCTTCAAAAAGAGGACAGCATTATCGCCCTCAATGGAAAACCTGTTTTTTTCTTTGATGAATTCCATGAGCAGCTTCTAGCGCTAAAGGGGCAGGCCATCCGCCTGACCGTGATGCGGGGCAGCCAGCTTGCAGTCTTGGATGGTATCGTCGGCCCCAAAGGCGATTTAGGTTTTTACCGCTACGGAGGTGAACGCTTCCTGAAGCTGGAGCATATTTCCTACAATCCTTTTCAGGCCATTGGCAAAGGATTTATGTACACGGGCCAGCAGTTCGCAAACTACATTGCGCAGTTCAAGCTCATTTTCACTTCCAAAGAAGTCAAAGCCTCTGAAAGCCTTGGCGGCATCGGCACTTTCGCCAAAATTTTCCCTACAGAATTTATCTGGCACGACTTCCTGATGCTGATGGCCTTCGTCAGCATCGTTCTGGCTTTCATGAACCTGCTGCCCATCCCCGGTCTCGATGGGGGCTATGTCATCTTCCTGCTTTATGAACTGTTCAGCCGCCGTAAGGTGAGTGAGAAAGTGATGGAACGTGCCACCATGGTAGGCCTGGTACTGCTCGTCGTTCTGATGGTTTATGCCAATGGCCTGGATGTGTTTCGGGCCTGGTTCAAGAAGTAAAAACTTTGGGCATCACTTTTTAAGAAAATGCAAGGTTGCAAGAGCGCTTAAAAATGCAGCAGCTACCTGCTGCAGGCCTACCTTCGTATGAAGTTCTTTGAAGAAAAGGAACACCTATTTTCTTCCAAAATCAACAGGCAGTAAAGACCGACCCGAAGCCTTCGGTTCCGTTTTTTTATTTCCTGTACCTCAAGGGGCCGCCCGGTTTTGACAGCAGGGAGTAAGGTGAGTGTAAGCATGCCGTGCGTTGGACCATTAGCACGTAAATCTGAAAGTTCAAACCATAAATGGCGAATATTCTTACGCCATGGCTGCCTAATCGGAGATTAAGCAGTCGTTAGGGCCGCCGCACACAGCCAGCCGTGAGCTGTAGCCGCCGCCGACTCAAAACAATCGCGGATAAGGCAACCCGGTCATCACGCCGGGCAGCACGAACAAATACATCGTGAGGTAGGAAGCTGCTTGGTTTGTCCTGTTCCGGGCAGCTTCCGAAATCCAATTCAGGAATAAGCATGTAGAAAGCTTGCAGTACACTTGTTTGGACGGGGGTTCGACTCCCCCCGGCTCCACCAAATAGCGGCAAAGCCTTGCCCAGCAGGCTTTCCGCTATATTTTTCTATTCATTTTCCCTTTTCTTCAAGATGCAGCGCTCAGGCCAGCTTCTCCACAGGCTGGTGCTCAAGGGTTGGGTGCCGCCCTGGAAGTGGGCCCGCACTTGGGCAGCCATGAATCGTAAAACTGGAAAAACTGTATAAGAGCAACATGTGCTCTTCCTCCTGCAGTCCTGAAAACAAGTATAGAGTGGTTGCTCTGTAAAGCTTTATCCGGGTACTGAAGCGGGCAAAAAAATCATTGAAATGGGGAGTGGCTTTTTTGAACCTGCCTGATTTTTTTAGCATCACCGCCCGCGCTGGACGTGTTTATCCGGCTCGGTAGGGGGTTCTTATTTTTAAGCTCCCTTTATGAACCATATCCCTGTACTCATCTCTGATTTGGGCATCATTCTGGCTGCCGCCGGGCTGACAACCCTGTTGTTCAAATGGCTGAAGCAACCCCTGGTGTTGGGCTATATCATTGCGGGTTTTCTTACGGGCCCGCATTTCACGCTCTTTCCCAATGTAGCTGATGTGAAAAACATCAACATATGGGCAGAAATAGGGATCATCTTTTTGCTGTTTGGCCTGGGGTTGGAGTTCAGTTTTAAGAAGCTTATTAAGGTGGGGGGCACTGCTGCAATCACTGCTTTAGTGGGTGTTTCGACTACGGTGATTGCGGGTTACCTAATCGGCAGTTTGTTGCATTGGTCTGCGATGGACAGCTTGTTTATGGGGGGCATCCTGGGAATTTCTTCCACCGCCATTATCATTCGTGCGTTCGACGAACTGGGACTGAAAACCCGACGTTTCGCCGGTATCGTGACGGGGGTGCTGGTCATTGAAGACTTAGTGGCTGTATTGCTGTTAGTCTTATTGAGCACGGTGGCTGTGAGCCAGAGTTTTTCAGGTATGGCCATGCTGGAATCGCTGTTGAAGCTGGGTTTTTTTCTGATGCTCTGGTTCCTTTCTGGTGTCTTTATTATTCCCAGCTTTCTGAAACGTACCCATAAGCTGATGAATGATGAGACCCTGCTCATTGTGTCGCTGGCACTCTGCCTCATCATGGTCATGCTGGCTTCGAAAGCAGGATTCTCTGCAGCCTTGGGTGCGTTTATTATGGGCTCACTCTTGTCTGAAACCTTTCAGGGGGCCCGAATTGAGCACTTGCTCACGCCTATTCGCGACTTCTTCTCTGCAATTTTCTTCGTGTCAGTTGGGATGCTCATAGACCCGAAGCTTATTGCCGAACATTATTTGCCCATCGCCTTGGGCGTGGGTGTCTTGCTTATCAGTAAACCCTTTTTTGCCACTTTGGGCACCCTCATTTCCGGGCAGCCGCTAAAGACATCGGTGCGGGCCGGGATGAGCCTGTCGCAGATTGGTGAGTTTTCGTTCATCATCGCTACGTTGGGCACCAGCCTAAAAGTGACCAGCCCTTTTTTGTATCCCATTGCCGTGGCCATTTCGGTGATTACCGCCTTTACTTCTCCTTACATGATCCGCCTCTCGGACCCGGTGCAGGCTTACCTCACAAAGACATTGCCGGCAAGCTGGATGACGCGGCTGAACCAATACGCTTCCGGAGCCCAGTCTATCAGGACGGTCAGCGACTGGCGGCTCCTGCTGCGGAATTATCTACTGAACATCGCGGTCTATTCCGTGCTGCTATTGAGCATTATTTTTCTAACCCGACGGTACCTCCAGCCTGTTCTTGCAGGTTATCGCTGGGGCACCGCGGTTACGATACTTGCCGGTTCCCTGCTTATGACCCCCTTTCTATGGGCATTGGCTGTACGGCGAAGCCGTCATGCTGCTTTTGGTAAGCTTTGGCTGAAGCGCAGGTTTCGGGGGCCTCTGATTCTTTTAGATGCGCTTAGGATTTTGGTAGCCATGTTTTTCGTTGGTATGCTCGTCGCTCAGCTCTTGTCTCCGTTTATGGCACTAATCATCCCAGTGGTGATTATTGTGCTGCTGGCTGTTTTTTCAAAAAGCATTCAGACTTTTTATACCCGAATTGAAACTCGGTTTATCTCCAACTTAAACCAGAAAGAACTGATGGAACAGGAGCGAAGGAGGCCCGAGTTGGCACCCTGGGATGCCCATATATCCTTGTTTGAGGTGACGGCAGAAACTCCGTTAATAGGCAGGCCCCTCATCGAGTTGCAGCTCCGCGAACAGTATGGAGTCAACATCACCATGATTGAGCGTGGGAGCCGGATGATTGTGCCTCCCGAACGATCGGAAAAGATTTACCCGGGCGACATCCTTTCAGTGATTGGTACTGACGAACAATTGGATCGCTTCCGTCAGTCTCTGGTACCGGCAGGCCCCATACCCTCTATTTCGAAAAAACTACAGCGACAGGAAGTGGTACTTCGTAAGCTGAGCCTGTTGCACTCATCTCAACTCCTGGGTAAGAGTATTCGGGAATCGGCCCTGCGCGAAAGAACCAGGGGTATCGTCGTGGGAATTGAACGGGATGGTGCCCGAATACTCAACCCAGACTCCGGTTTCCGTTTTGCTGCCGATGATATCGTTTGGATAGTGGGCAATGCACGCCGCTTACAGGTGTTGCTTCAGGAAGAGCAGCCGGTTGCTCATTAAGAGCTGCAGCTTTTAAAAAAGAATTCTTTCAGAGGCTGTAACCTTTCGGGGTCTGGGGATACTATATCCTAAACACCTCTGAAATGCTTTACCTCATTATTGCCCTCTTTGCCCTGGCCGCTGCCTTGGGAATCATCAATCTGAAACATTGGATGAGCGCGGCAAAACCGCCCCGCAAGTTTGTGTACCTACATGGTGCCTTTGCGGCAACCGCCCTGGTGCTGCTCATTGTTCATGCCTTGAGCAGCGAGGGGGCAGCCGTCCGAACCAGCCTCATCTTTTTCATCATCGCAGCCTTAGCCGGCTTTTATCTCTTTGCCCGCGACCTGAAAAATAAAATAGGCCCAGGCTCCCTGGCGATGGTCCATGGCCTGGTGGCTGTCATCGGCTTCGTGCTGCTGTTGTTCGTAGCATTCTAAATGAGAAAATCAGTAACTATAAATTCGTCACCGAGAGAATATGGATGCTGCCTTAAATACCTATACGCAAGCCAGCGATTTTGAAATTGTGGATCAGGTCATCGCCGGGAACACAGCCTTGTTTGAGTTGCTCATCCGGCGCTACAACACATTGCTCTACCGCATTGCCCGTACACATGGCCTCAGTCATGAAGATGCGGAAGACATCATGCAGGATGCCCATTTTGCTGCTTTCTGCCAGCTCAAAAACTTTCGGCACGAAGCCTCCTACAAGACCTGGTTAGCTCGGATTGCCCTTCACCGCTGTTACCACAAGCTCCATTCCGCACAGCGACAAAATGAGCTTCCCGAGAGCGACATCCACCAGTATCAAACCGACTTCATGCAGGCAGCACCCAACACCCGGCCCGATGGGAAAACGGCAAACAGGCAACTGGCCACAGTGCTGGAAGAAAACATCCAGGCCTTGCCCCTGATCTACCGGAATGTCTTTATGCTGCGCGAGGTAGAAGGCTTCAGCACGGCAGAGACCGCCACATTGATGGACATTAGCCAGGTCAATGTGAAAGTCAGGCTGAACCGTGCAAAAATGCTCCTGCGCAAGCAACTTGAGGCCTTCTATACTTCCAGCGAAATCTTCGAGTTCAATCTGCGCTATTGCGACAAAGTAGTACAAGGAGTTTTCGACCAGATTGCCGCCAGAAAACCAGCAAGCTCCTAACGAAGCTTCGAGGCCAGGCTGCAACAGAAGCTGCATCAATCAGCGTGTTCAGGCTGGCTCAATAATAATTTCAGGTAATGAAAAAGGCTACCTGATGAGGCAGCCTTTCCGGAAAGGTTGTGGAGGATAGCGGATTCGAACCGCTGACCTCTTGCATGCCATGCAAGCGCTCTACCAACTGAGCTAATCCCCCGTGTTTGGGGCCGCAAATATAGGTTCCGCATGCATCCCCACAAATTGTCCCCGTAACTTTCCAAAATGGAAGAAACGCCTCATCCGAAACCTCAATACGGCATTTGGGATCAAATCAAAAAATACCTTTTCCTGAAGAAGCGTGCCCCCAATGAACCCCGGAATGTGAACATCTTCCTGATGCATGGCATGAACCGGATTTCCATCCTTGTTTTTCTGATTGCCCTCATCCTGGTCATCCTCCGCGCGCTCTTTCGGTATTGAGCCGGCTTCAGCGTTTTTCGAGTAGAAAACCTTTCGTTTGGTCGCCCGGCAGCATCACCCATAGATGATAAATCCCAGTGGGCAATTGCCGGTTATTAATCTCCTGATTGCCGATAGCCTTTACTTTTTCCCATACCACCTGGCCTGACAGGTCGCAAAGTATCAAATGGCTTTCGTGTGCCAGCCCCCGCAAGCTCCAGAAGCCTATGTCGGAGGGATTTGGAGATACATTAAGACCGGATTTTTTTTCAGTATTCACTCCGAGCCGGGGATCTTTTGAGATTGCGTTTGTCCAGTTCACGATGTTGTCGCCGGGGTCTATGCTGAAGCCATTCATCGGTGCTGCCCAGTGCAAGTGGTATTGCTGAGTAACCTGGTCGAAATAGACACGCACGATGGTATCGGAGCCATTGTTGGAGAAGAGTTTTAGCTCCAGGGGCATCGAAAAAACTGACACATCGGAAGGTGAAGAGCCGTTCTGATGTAATTCGATATACACATCGCTGTCCCGCTGATTCCAGGAGCCGCTATATATCGGGTAGCCCTGGCCATACACCCATTGGGTGAAGAACGTATCAAGGCTGAAGCCATAAGCTGCCTCCATTACATTTTTGAAGGAATCTGTATTGGCTA
Organism: Bacteroidota bacterium; assembly: GCA_018267625.1. GTDB lineage: Bacteria > Bacteroidota > Bacteroidia > Chitinophagales > Chitinophagaceae > UBA1952. Next base: position 22,286 of record JAFDYC010000093.1, on the reverse strand, counting down.
GGCCAAAGGCAAAATGTTGCTGATAGTTTTTCAGGCCGGCAAAGAAAACACTATCACTGGGAGCCAGATACCGCAGCATGTGTGCCACAGCAGCACCCTTATCGTACGTGAGCCGTGAATCGAAAATGCGATACACATTCGTGGTGTCATCCACAATGACGCTGCCTCCTGCCTGGCTCATCACGCGGGCAAATACTCCGGCACAGTGCTGTTGGGCCGCCGTGTCGCCCTGAAAGTGTTCCTTGAATAATTGTTCGCAATAAGAGGCCCAGCCTTCACTCAGCCAGATGTCGCGCCAGGAGGAATAGGTCACATGGTCGCCCCACCACTGATGGCCCAGCTCATGAGCGATGAGATAAGTAGGCAGGTTCACGCCAAGGGTTGTCATGGTCTGATGTTCCATGCCTCCTGAAAGAGGAGCCAGGCAATGCCCATACTTTTCTTTCCAGAAAGGATAGCGACCGAAGAGCTGCGAGAAATAATCAATCACCAGTGGTGTGCTGTCTAATGCTGCCCGCATAGTAGGCATGTAGTAGGACGTGTCATAAACAAAATGCTGCACCGCCATGGTGTCGCCGCTACCACTAAATCGCAGACGCTGCTGGTGCAAGACATAAGGAGCTACCGATACGGAAATAAGATAGTATTCGATGGGATAAAACGTAGTCCATTCATAGCGGAAATCAGGTCCGCCTACAGGGGTCACAGCATTCAGTCGGCCATTGCTTCCGGCCATATAACCGGCGGGCACGGTAAACCAAAGCCGGGCTGAGTCAATCTTGTCTGTGAGGGATTGTTTGCAGGGCCACCAGTCCCGGGCCAGGTTAGGATCGCTAAGGCTAAAAGTGATATTGACACCGTGTGGTAATGAATAATGATTCAGTCCATGCGTGAAAAAGCCATTGCCATTTGGAGTGCTGCCATGATAATAAATCTGTACGCTGAATGGGTTGCCGGCACTGAGTGGCGTGCTTAATGCAATGCCCTGAACATTCGCTGAAATCTGGCTTGTCGTCACCAGGGCACCGTTGAATTTGGCGGAATCAATAGTCAGGCTGTCGCTCAGTTCAAAAGCATAGGTGCTCATGCTTCGTTGCGTCACAGCCTTTGTAAGTGCATTCCCCTGTATCTGGGTGCTGAGAGGGCTGATGCTCAAATCCAGCTTCAGGTATTTGACGTCATAGTCGTCCAGTAAGGGCGATGCCAGTGCCGTCTTTGCTGCCTTCAGGAGTTGCGTATTTTTTTGGTGCTGTTCTGCGCAATAATTGTGGGCAGAAAGAGAAGTTGTTGTCAGGGCTGTGGCCAACAGCAGGAGTAATTTTTTTTTCATAAAAAAAGAATCAGGCGCCCTTGCCGAAAGGATCTGGGGCAGTGTTGTTAAAAGTACCGTGTACAGCTCAGCCTATCTTTGGCCGATGCCCCAGAATTTCACGACCAGCATTCGTTTTGAAGGCCGCAGGCACCTGGCAGTGGTCGTGCCAATGACCCGCAGCAACGGGTTGCATTTCGAAGTCAATATTCCCGGTTTCCCCCGCTTTTGGCTGCGTTGGGGCACGAGCGATAAATATGAATTGGTGAAGCCCGGAGATGCAAAAATTCCAGATGGTTTATTGTTGGCTGTCAGTGATGCTATTGAAGCAGCGCAAGGCTAAAGAGGGGTTCCCTGAGCCGGAATTTCTTTTTCAAAACAAACCTGCGAAGCAGCTACTTCGCCACCCAGAGGCGGATGAAGTTTGCGCACACACACCCGGATGAAACTTAGTTGTGGCCATTCCCTGTGAAGCCTTTGCCAGATAGCTTGAACCAGCATTTCCAGCAGGGTTACACGAGGGCCCATCATCACTTCCTGCGTCAGGGCATACACGCGGGCATAGTCAATCAGTGGCCAGGCATCGTCAATTTCTGCCGGTAGGCGCAGCTCAATGTCTATTTCAAAATCGTTGCCTTGTATGGCTTCTTCCGGATAAAGGCCATGGGCTGCGTGGATGCGTAGGGATTTCAGGGAGACGGAAAGCATAATAACGGAAGAGATTCTGGGAGCTCACTTCATCCTTGAATCCGCAGAATACGGTTGTGACAAGAGTTCAAATTGACTGTTGCTGCTTGGCTCCAGCGTGTTCAGGTCATAGATGCTATACCAGCCGGACTTGCCATTGCTCTTGGTGTGGTTGTGTCCGCTGAAAGGCCCGCCAATATTGGTGGAGACCACATAGAAGGTTCCGTTTTCATCGTCCACAGCAATGCCATGCGGCTGCCAGAAGGGGCCGTCAATCGTCTTCACGAGTTGTAAGGTTTGATAATTGATGACCGCCACCGAACCCTTGGCACCAGGCACAGTGGAATTGTCTTCCATGCAGGTGACGAAGAGATACGGTTTTGTGTGGGACAAAGCCATCTCCTGCGGTTTGGTGCCTACAGGAATCACCTTGATGAGTGTGTCGGCATGAGCATCCATAACCCGTACCTCGGCACTGGCTTCGCAGGTCAGGAAATACTTGCTGTTGTCTGGCGAGAGCATGATTTCATGTGGGTCGCGGGTGGCAGTATTATAGTTGGAGGGGTTGCCGTCAATGGAGATGTATTTAATGAATCGGAAGTCTGGTGTGAATTTGAAAACGGTGTTCCCATATTGTCCTGTCATGTAGAGGGTGTCGAAGCCAGGCAAGCTTGCCATGCCATGCGGGCTGGTGAATGGGGAAATAGGATTATCGTCACTGCCGACAAAAGTCAGCACCTGCATGTCAGCAGTTCGGATGAGCCGCATCCAGCCACGGGCCAGGTCAGAGACCATAATCTTTGTTCCGTCCGGCGAAATCAACAATACATTCCATTGTGAGCCGCCATTGCTGATTTTTATCTGACCCACTACTTGGTCGGTCTTTGTGTCAATCTTCTGCACATCATCGCCCCCCAGAAAACAGACATAAGCATACTGCCCATCTGGTGATACCCGAATGCAGTGCGGCGACTCAATGGCAGGAGAAACCCCCACCGGAATATTGCGCATAATAACCTGGCTGGAGGCATCTACCACGCTTACCACGTCCTGAGCCTGGTTGGTGATATAGATTTTTTGGCGAGTGCCTGGGTTTGCTGCGAAGGGGATGATTCCATTTTTATCCGGCGCTCCCCGCGCGACCCAGTTACGGATGCTCAGGAAATCTGTTCGGGAAAGAGGCTTTTGGTTGTAAGGCATCGTAGGCAGCCCGATTGAGCCCAGGTTCGAGTCAATGTTGATGAAATGCAATAAGGGGCTGTAAAGCGTGTCAAAAGGAACGACCACGGCACCGTGACGTGTGCCTTCAAACATATAATTCCAGGTGTCGAGCCGAAGGCCGGCTGAATTGACGTAGCCATATGCATTGTGGCAACCACCACCCTGAGGTGTTGCGGTGCAATGCAGCATAATGATTTTGTTCACCTCGGGAGGATAACTGCCATCACCGACAGCTATATCCGGCTCATAACGCTGGTGCTTACAGGCTAGAAAAAAAAACAGCAAGGAAATGAGAGACAGAGAAATAACCCAGAGCCTGGGCAGGCTGCGTTTCATGGTTCATAAAGTTAGCCATCACCGGCTTCGCTCATTGCCTTCCGAAAATGTAGCCGGCAGTACGCTGCCCTAATTTTGCAGCGAATATGAAAGTGACCGAACATCTCCTACAGGCAAAGAAGCCAATCATTTCGCTGGAGATATTACCCCCTGCAAAAGGGAAAAGCATTGAAAACATTTTTAGCCTGCTGGATCCATTTCGTGAGTTCCACCCTGCCTTTATCAACGTTACCTACCATCGTGCAGAGCAGGTGTTTAAGCGCCGGGGCGATGGCAATTTCGAGCGAGTAGAAATCCGTAAACGACCTGGCACGGTAGGCATCTGCGCAGCCATCATGAACCGATATGGTATTGATGCAGTGCCGCACCTCATCTGCGGGGGGTTCAGCCGTGAGGAGACCGAAAATGCACTCATTGACCTGCACTACCTCGGTGTGAAAAACGTACTTGCCTTGCGTGGTGATGCTGCAGGCAATGAAAAATTCTTTGTGCCCCATCCGCACGGGCATCATTACGCCAATGAATTGGTGGACCAAATCCTCAGCCTCAACGAAGGCCATTACCTGGAAGAGGAAATTATGGATGGCTTCAAGACGGATTTCTGTGTGGGCGTGGCGGGGTATCCTGAAAAACATTTCGAATCACCTAACCTCGATACCGACCTGTTTTATACCAAACAGAAAATAGACAGAGGAGCTTCTTACATCACCACCCAGATGTTTTTCGACAACCGGCATTATTATGCCTACGTCCAGGCCTGTCGGGATTTTGGTATCCAGGCGCCGGTGATCCCGGGCTTGAAACCCATTACCGGCAAAAAGCAGTTAACGATTATCCCCAGCATTTTCAATGTGGACATACCGCTGGAGCTGAGCCGGGAATTGCTTGCAGCGAAAAGCGAAGCTGCATGCGAACAAATTGGCACGGAATGGCTGTTGGCACAATGCAAGGATCTGATTTCCTCCGGCGTGCCGGTACTGCATTTCTACACATTGGGCAAACCGCATGTGGTGATTAATGTGCTGAAGGAATTGTTCTGATTCCCCAAAAAGAGATCATTCAGAAACAGATTTTTGTTGTCAACTTCAGGAATCCCCTATTAGGCTTTTTCGGCGATAGCACCGGTCAGGGATCAGTTCGCTATTAAGCTTTTCCCGGAAGACGGTTTTTTCGCATCATTTGCAGCTACCTGGATTTTATCAGCTTTTCTGTCATCCTGCTGATGCCATTATTTAGTTGCACTTGGTACACTGCCACAGGTAGGTTGGTTAACGGTATGCTTTTATCCAAAGCGTTATTCGTTACGATGAACGTTTCGTTATATACCGTCCTGCCAGAAAGATCATTCAAAGACAGATTCCAGTTGCCGTTTGCGAGCTGGGTGGATTGTATGCGCACGAAGTCTGCGGCAGGATTGGGGGCAACAATTATTTGTCCCATGACACCCGGAACCGTATGTACCTCTAGCGATGGGCCTAGATAGCAACTCACCAGCACCCATTTACTTGGCAGTTGACGGTCATGGTTGTTTGTGCCGGCAAGGATAAGCTCGCCGTTGTTATTGATTGCAGCCGAATAACTTGTAGCTCTTAACATCTCGCCGCCTTGGATCATTTCCGTTCCGTCGTTCCCAAAACCTCTTGACCCAAAACTGGTATCAAGTTCACCGTCGCTATTGTATCGGGCAACCGCAAAATTGCTATAGTTCGATAATATACCAACCCGTACATACCCTGTGGCAAGTATCCGACCATCCGACTGCACACAAATAGATGTTGCGACTTGGCCATGGTCGGGATTAGGTTTATTAATTCCTCCGGTTTGGACAATACCGCCATTCCCAAAGCTATTGTCGGGAACGCCTGCCGTGTCCAGCCTTTCTATATAAAATTGAGCGTTGCTAAATAGAGAGTTGCTCCCAGCGACCAAAATCTTGCCGTCGCTTTGGATCGCTATGTCGTAAAAATAGCCGGTCAGCGAAGCTGCTCCGTTCGTTCCAAAATTGTAGTCAAGAGCACCGTCAGGGAACAGGCGAATAACGGCATCTCCGCAGCAGATCACTATTTTCCCATCGGCTTGCTGCATCATGCTGGTGGCGCCTCTGACTGCAACGATCAACTTACCATCCACGTCAAAGCTGGTATCCGGCGAACCGTCCGTATTAAATCGGCAAACAGCTAAAAATGAATCAGTCCGCCCTGCGGCTACGATCCTCCCGTTCGACTGAATTGTCAAGGCAGTTGCCATGTCCAACGAGCCGGAACCGATATCCGTGCGCACTATTCCTCCAATGCCGAAACTGCTGTCGGTACTTCCATCCTGGTTATAACGAGTCAATATAAAATCGCCGATAGTTCCTTTTTCATAGCCCCCCGCCACTACTATTTTACCGTCTGGCTGAATCTCCATGGCATAAGCGGCTACATCTGCGGAATCCAACGACGTTGTCGCCATTCCGTTGATGCCGAAAGTTGAATCAGGCAATCCATTATCATATCGTCCGACGGCGATTGTCCGGTAATTTCCATTATAGCTATTACCTGCCGCCACTATTTTGCCATCAGTCTGCACCTTGACACTGTGTAGTGTATCGAACGATGGACTGGGGTCCGTAAAGAGCGTCCAATTGACATGTCCGGGTCGCTGGGCATTGCTCTGCCCATGCACCAGGCAGAACAGTAATAAAAAGGCGAGGACAAACTTCTTCACTGCATCATTGTTTAAATCGTGATAGGAACTCAAGGCCAACTGTCCATCAAGTTACGGGAGAAATTACGTTTAGGAGACTTCGTTGGCTTGGCCCCTGCGCGATTTAGAAAAGCCGAATAGTGAAGTCCAGCCGAAATGAGCCGCTCAACGGGGAGTTGGGAGCGAATCGAAAGCCTGCCCAATAAAAATTATTTGCGCGCTGCTGCGTTTTGACGGAAGCCCGTGCTCAACCAGCGACTCAACTACGGCCCGCGGCTTACTTTTACCAGCAACCATGCCCACGACTCTTGCTCCGGCCAAGCGCTGGACGATTAAGAAGATTGATAAAGAAGCTGAGGCCCGGCTGCGCGAGCAATTGCCAACCATAAATCCTGCCTTCTGCACCCTGCTTGCCTCACGAGGCATTCACAATTTCGAAGATGCAAAAGCCTTTTTCCGACCCCAGATAAGTGAACTGCACGACCCCTTTCTAATGCGGGGTATGAAGGAAGCAGTTCAACGCATCACAGAAGCCATCGAATGGCACGAACGCATCATGGTTTATGGCGACTATGACGTGGATGGCACCACCGCCGTAAGCGTAGTCTTTTCATTTCTGAAAGAACAATATCCCGAGGGCGACATCGCTTTTTATATCCCGCACCGCTACCGCGAAGGATATGGATTAAGTAAGACGGGCGTTGACGAGGCAAAAGAAAAAGGATATACCCTGCTGATTACTCTGGACTGTGGCATCAAGAGTTTTGCCTTAGTGGATTATGCCCGGAAATTGGGCATAGACGTTATCATCTGCGACCACCACCTGCCCGACGAACAATTACCACCTGCATTTGCTATTCTCAATCCGAAACAGCCCCTTTGTGGTTATCCATACAAAGAGCTTTGCGGTTGTGGCATTGGGTTGAAGCTGATTCAGGCTATTGCCCAAAAACGGAACCTGCCTGATGAAAGTTGGGAACAATACCTTGACCTCGTGGCGACCAGCATCGCGGCAGACATCGTGCCCATAGACGGTGAAAACAGAATCCTTGCTTTCTACGGTATTAAGAAGGTAAACGAGAACCCAAGCCTTTCCATCAAAACGCTGATTGGTGTTTCAGGTATCCGCCGCAGCCTGCAAGTGAGCGACCTGGTGTTTGTCATCGGCCCCCGCGTGAATGCCGCCGGTCGTATGGATGATGCCCGAAAAGCCGTTGAGCTTTTTATTGAAAAAGACCCTGAAAAATCGCTCCTTCTTGCAGAAGCACTTCATGCCGACAACTTCGACCGGAAAGAAGTGGACCGTAGCATCACCGAAGAGGCACTGGCGCTGCTGCAACGTGAAGAAGCCTTGGGAGGCATGCAGAAAAAAAGCACCGTCTTGTATCAACCTCACTGGCATAAAGGGGTCGTGGGTATCGTGGCCTCACGCCTGATAGACCATTATTACCGCCCAACCATTGTGCTGACACAGAGCAATGGCAAAGTGACCGGCTCGGCCCGTTCTGTGAGCGGCTTCAACATTTACGAGGCCATCAATGAATGCAAGGACCTGCTGGAGAATTATGGAGGGCACTTCTTTGCCGCAGGCATGACCATGCTTCCGGAACGGGTGGAGGATTTTATAGAGCGCTTTGAAGAAGTAGTAGCCCGGCGTATCGCTCCCGAATTATTGACACCGGAAATCCTCATTGACGCTGAAATCAATTTCTCTGACATTAAGCCTGCATTCTTCAACATTCAGCAACAGTTCGAACCTTTTGGCCCTGCCAATTTGCGGCCCGTATTTCTGACCCGATTTGTTTCAGATTATCGGGGATGGAGTAAGGTGGTGAAGGAAAACCACCTGCGCGTGGTGCTGCAGCAACCGTTACGAGGCGTGATGGAAGGCATTGGCTTTGGCCTGGCACACTTATATCCCTTACTGGAGCGAGGCCCCGTGGACATCGTTTATACCATTGATGAAAACGAATTCAACGGGCAGACAAAACTGCAATTGAAACTGCTGGATGTACGCGCCGCTGTCTGATTCGAAACACAGTTATTGTCCCGTAAAATCCAAAGACTGCACCTGCTGATGGTATTCTTCCATCCATGCCTGTAATTGATCATTAAAGGCATCCCGCCCACAGGCTTGCTCAAAATCCCCCTCCGCCATGATACGGCCCAGAAGTTTATCTTGAGCTTCGATGCACTGCATCACCGTAGAATAGGGCGTATGGGAAAAGGACACTAACTCGTAGATGGACGTGAACTGCTCCGGAAAACGGAGGGCGATTTGCTTCTCAATTTTTTTGCGTTCCAAAAAATGCGGGTCGGCCACCTTGTCGCGCATCTCCACAAAATTCATCAAGGCCAATGCCGCAACGGCATTCCCATTGTCTTTCCGCTTCTGCTCATAAGCCTTGAGAAGGCTTGTCCAGTCTTCCTCGTGGGTATCCATCAAGTGGCTCAGAACGGTACAATCTTCGAAACCTGCATTCATGCCCTGGCCATAAAAAGGGACAATCGCATGTGCCGCATCTCCGATGAGTGCACTTTGTGCCGCATGATGCCATTTGGAAATATGGGTCGTAATCAGGGAGGCTACCGGATTGTTCCGAAACTGCGTTAGGAAATCCGGCATCAACGGAATCGCATCGGCAAAGTGCTGTTCAAAAAATGCTTGTACCGTCGAGTCGTCCTTTAGTTTTTCAAAGCTGTCTTCACCTTCAAAAGGCATAAACAACGTGCAGGTGAATGAGCCATCCGTATTGGGCAAAGCAATCAACATGAATTTGCCTCGGGGCCAGATGTGCAATGCGTGTTTTTCCATCCGCCATTTTGCGGAGCCTTCGCCTGGATCCATGTTCAATTCTTTATAGCCATACTCGATATAATCTTGCCGTGCACTGACACGGTCCATATGGCTGTAGGAGGTACGCAAGGCTGAAAAGGCACCATCTGCTCCAAAGAGTAAGTCAGCCGTTACCGGTTCGTGGTCACCTTCAAAATGCAGGATATTTTCCGATACATCTACACGCACACAGCGCTGGTTGAAACAAATACGGACGCCGTGTGATTCTGCAAGGCTCATCAGGCGTTTATTCAACTCCCCTCGAGAAACGCTGTAGATGGCTTCACCGTGGGTCCCATAGGGTTGGAAAGCGGTGCTTCCGTCCGGCTGATGCAGGAATCGCCCCGTCATCGGAATTGCTAAGCTTTCCATTTCCGTCTTCAAACCGGCTAAGGCTAAGGCTTGCCAGCCCCGTGTGCTCATGGCTAAGTTGATCGAGCGCCCCGCTCCGATGCTTGCCTGACGCATATCAGTACGGCGCTCATAAATTGTGACCGGGTAGCCGCGACGGCGCATCAGAACGGCTAACAAAGAACCTACAAGGCCTGCGCCGAGGATGGTGACATTTCTTTTCAAGTTGGTAATGGGGGATGGCTGGAAGGCCAAAAATAAAAGAGCACAGACTTATGGCAGAAGGGTCAGCATGCTCTGCCTTTTGAAAAGGAGATTTTCAGTGGGAAGAAATTAGCTTACTGTCAGGCACCGAACGCAAGTCATCGTTCAGCTTTCTTCATCAAAAAGTTCCCGTTCGATTATTTCCATGGAGATGATGTCAAGGCCTTCTGCCAGAGTAGGAGCCAGGTTGATGGCGCCCTCCATCTGAGCATCCCGGGCAGCTTGTAAAAACGCCTGACTGGGGTTGGCAAATACCAGGGAATGCCCCGTAGCGTATGCTCGTTCGTGCCACAGAGCCAGATGTTCGAAAATGCCTTCTTCGGCAGACTGGCAGTGGCTCAGGTCAATCAGGGCATGGCCCGAGCCGGTTTCCGCCAATTGAGCCAATTGTGCTTCCATCCGGGCTGCCATATTTACACTCAAAGGGCCGCCTGCTGGCGTAATCAGCAGATGCTGTGCCTTGGTATCAATTTTGAACTCCATAAAAGAAGATAGATTACGATGATGCTGCTACAGCCTTGGTGAAAAAAAACGCGAACTCATGCACGGTTTCACTTTCGTAAATTCGGTTATTCCTCCAGCACTCCGCAAGGCGGAAGAGGGCGAAAAAAGCGCTTTTCAACGAAATATGCCTCGCGCATGTTCCACCGGTGCCTGTACCTTGTCCCAGCTTCGTAGCGAACCTAACACTTAAGCATTTCTGAAAAAATGGATTCTAATTTCTCACCCAAAGTCAAAGAGATTATCTCGTATAGCCGAGAAGAGGCCCTTCGTCTGGGCAACGATTTCATTGGCACAGAACACCTCATGCTGGGCCTCATTCGCGAAGGCGAAGGGCTGGCTGTACAGGTCTTAAATGCCCTGCATGTTGACTTGTTCGACCTCCGTAAGGAACTGGAGATTGCCATAAAAGACAAAAACAACAAGCCGCTCACTAATGTCAATTCCTTACCGCTTACCCGCCAGGCTGAGCGCGTCATCCGCATCACTATGTTGGAGGCCAAGGCCCTGAAAAGCCCTACCGTAGAAACCGAACACCTGATGCTTTCCATCCTGAAAAACAAGGAAGCTGTGGCTACTCAAATCCTTCATCAGTATGAAGTTGATTACGAGCGGTTCAAAAATGAACTGGCGATTCTGCAAGGCGACACACCCCGCTCAGAATATGGCCCCGGCGAACCCAACGAAGAGTTTGACGATGATGACGAACGCAAACAATTTCAACAACCCCGCCGCGCTCCGGGAAATACCAAAAGCAAAACGCCGGTACTCGACAATTTTGGCCGCGACATCACCCGTATGGCCGAATTGGGTACCCTCGATCCGATTGTCGGGCGTGAGCAAGAAATAGAACGTGTATCGCAGATTCTCTCCCGCAGAAAGAAAAACAACCCCATTCTGATTGGCGAGCCAGGCGTGGGCAAAACCGCCATCGTGGAAGGCTTAGCCCTGCGCATCGTCCAGCGAAAAGTAAGCCGTGTCCTCTTCGACAAACGTGTGATTTCTTTAGACCTCGCTGCTCTTGTCGCAGGCACTAAATACCGCGGTCAGTTTGAAGAGCGCATGAAAGCCATCATGAATGAATTGGAAAAGAATCGCGACGTGATTCTTTTCATTGATGAGATCCATACCATCGTGGGTGCCGGCGGGGCCTCTGGCTCACTGGATGCTTCCAATATCTTCAAACCGGCCCTCGCTCGTGGAGACCTGCAATGCATTGGTGCTTCCACACTCGATGAATACCGGATGTATATCGAGAAAGATGGTGCCTTAGATCGTCGTTTCCAGAAAGTATTGGTCGAACCCCCATCTGTAGAAGAAACCATTGCCATACTCAACAACATCCGTAGCAAGTACGAAGAGTTTCACAATGTGGCGTACGATGATGAATCCATCATCAGCGCCGTCAAACTCTCCGACCGCTATATGACCGACCGCCTGCTGCCCGACAAGGCCATAGACGTTATGGATGAAGTGGGTGCCCGTGTACACCTGAAAAATATTAACGTCCCGCAAAATATTCTCGACCTCGAAAAGAAGATCGAAGACATCAAGGCAGAGAAAAATAAAGTGGTCAAAAGCCAGCGCTTTGAAGAAGCTGCTGCGCTCCGCGACCGCGAAAAACACCTTGGTGAAGACCTGGAAAAGGCCAAGCACGACTGGGAAGAAGAAGCCCGAAACAAGCGCTATCCCATCACAGAAGATGACATAGCCGAAGTGATTTCGATGATGACGGGTATCCCTGTTCGCCGTATGGTAGAAGCCGAAACAGACAAACTGCGCCGGATGGACGAAGACTTGAAAGGCGCTGTAGTAGGCCAGGACGAAGCCATCCAGAAAGTAGTACGGGCAATTCAGCGCAACCGCGTTGGCCTCAAAGACCCCCGCAAGCCTATTGGTTCCTTTATTTTCCTTGGCCCTACAGGTGTGGGCAAGACGGAGCTGGCACGCGCATTAGCCCGCTATATGTTCGACTCCGATGCCTCTTTGATTCGCATTGACATGAGCGAGTACATGGAGAAATTCTCCGTAAGCCGGCTCATTGGTGCCCCTCCGGGCTATGTGGGCTACGAAGAAGGCGGCCAGCTCACCGAAAAGGTTCGGCGCAAGCCCTACTCGGTTGTCTTACTCGATGAAATCGAAAAAGCACACCCGGACATTTTCAACATCCTGCTGCAAGTGCTCGATGATGGCCAGCTCACCGATGGGCTGGGCCGGAAGGTGGACTTCAAAAACACACTCATCATCATGACCTCCAACATAGGCGTCCGCCAGTTGAAAGATTTTGGTGAAGGCGTGGGATTCGCTACCGGTGCCCGTCAAGCTGCTTCGCAGGATAATAGCCGGGCAGTGATCGAGAAAGCCCTCAAACGCACGTTCTCACCGGAATTTCTTAACCGCATTGACGATGTCGTCATCTTCAACAGCCTGGCGCAAGAGCACATCAATAAGATCATAGACATCGTGATGAAGGATGTGATGAAACGCCTCAATGCCTTGGGCTTTAGCCTGGACCTGAGCGAAAGCGCCCGCCTGTTCTTAGCTACAAAGGGATACGATGCCGAGTTCGGTGCCCGCCCGCTACACAGGGCCATTCAGAAATACCTCGAAGACCCGCTGGCCGAAGAGATTCTGAAGCACCATATCAAGGAAGGAAATGTCGTGCTGGCCGAACACAAGGAAGGAGAAGAGAAAATCAACTTCACCGTCCTGCCCAAGCCTAAAACGGTTAAAGAAGAATCATCGAAAAAATAGAAGCTGCCGGAATAGAACGGGGCTGCCTCTCAGAGGCAGCCCCGTCATTTTGGGGCCACAGGCAGCATTGTTTTGCTGAATGCTTATTGATTGGCTTTATAGCATACGGGCCCTTCTGATGGCTGCCTAATCATCGCGGAAGAAGACTTGCTAATTGCCTAGGAAAGGGGCCTATGGAATCCGGAGTTGGAGTTTCCCATGTTCACGCCGCTGTTCGAGGGCCCAGGCAGAAAAGACCACATTGCCGTAGCTCTCAATTCCTTTTTTCTGATCGTGCAGCCGGAGGTAACGGTCATACAGTTCGCTGCTGAAATCAGAGAGCCAACTGCGGTATTCCCGACGAATGTTTTTCAGAGTGTCGAGCTGGTGTCGGGATAAAGGGTTAAGTACGGCCATCAGGCTCTTTGCGGCCTGTGAATCTATATGATGCAGGTGCCCTTGTGCATAGAGCCAGAGGTTGAAGTAACCGGAATAAGCGAAAGCAGTGTCGGGTGCAGAAGTGCAAATGGCATAGGCCAGCAGGTTGGCATCGTCTTCGGCGGCAATACCGCTCTGATGGGCCATCTCGTGGCATACTACGAATGGGAGCATGTATTCCGGCAACATACTGTTCACCTGAGCTTCGCCCGTGAAGGGATTGTAATAGCCCTGGATGCCGAGGTATTGCATGAAGTAACCATAGAGCGAAGCTTTTGCTTTCATACGATGCAGCTTGGTTCGGGCGTCGGTCAATGTGTTGTAGTAAAGACGGGAGCGCCTGTTTGCCTCCTGAAAGGGCAGGCCGTGGTAGTGAGGCGCCAGAGCATTGAGGCGCTGTACGAGCAGGCTGTCGCAGGAATAGATGAGAGAGCGTGGTGAAGTGCTTCGGGTAGGCAACGCCCAGAATTTTGAAAGAGTAGGCCGGTAATAATTGCCGCCCCAGCCGATGAAAAAAAGCAGGTAGATCAGCGCAAGAGAAATAAGGGTGTTGATGAGGCTATGGGCCAAGTCGTGCCCCATGCTGCGGATATGCGCGAGCAGATAGGCCCATCGAATGAGCATGGCCAGAGCCGTGAATAAGCCGATGAGATAAAGCACATCGCCCAGCGAAAAGGGCAAAGAACCCAGAGCCAGACTACGTAGGCTTTGAAAGGGCCGGAAGATGTAGCTGTTGTAAAGCGATGCGAGCTGAAGATGCTGGGGAAAGATGAACTGGATACTGAACACTAAAGCCAGTAATGCAGCCAGAAAAATTGCCTTGCGTCTATACCGCAATCGAAGTAAATGCGCCCGATTTAGCCAATCCATTAGAGGCTCTCCGGGTACTTTTGCTGCGTTGACTGTAAATACCGACAACGAGTCCGACCCTATGACTTTTCGCTCTTCCTTTTCGTTGCTCTTTCTGGGATGCTCCACGGTGCTGTTGCTAAGTGCGTGCAAGAATAAAAATAATGATGCCGCGGGGCAGAACGGTGGCGGCGCACGTCAACGAACCGTTATGGCAGAGGCCTACGTTGTGAAACCCATGCCTTTTGCGCCTGTGTACACCGCGTCCGGACAACTTTTAGCCAATGAAGCAATCGAAATCCATCCGGAAGTAGCAGGACGGGTAACCGGCATTTACTTTAAAGAAGGTAGCCATGTGCGAAAAGGGCAATTGCTGATTCAACTAAATGACGCCGATGTGCTTGCCCAGATAGCCAAGCTAAAAGCCCAACGTTCATTACAGCAGAATACGGAACAACGGCAGGAGCAGTTGTTGCACATCGGTGGCATCAGCCGGCAGGATTATGAGGCCACCCAAACGGATGTCAAATCGGTGAATGCGGATATAGCAGTTGCCGAAGCCAATCTCGACCGGCTCCGTATTTTAGCCCCTTTTGATGGAATTGTTGGCATCCGGAATATCTCGGTGGGTGCCATCATCAGTCCAACGACAGCCATTGCCACGCTACAGCAAACGCATGCACTCAAGCTCGATTTCACCATTCCCGACCAATACCACAGCTACCTGAAGACCGGAGAAAAACTGCGCTTTTATGTAGATGGAATGCTGGATACTCTTCAGGGGACTATTTCCGCAATGGACCCCGGCGCCGACCCGGCAACACATACCCTTCGTGTTCGTGCCGTGGTGCCCAATGAATCCGGCCAACTATCGCCCGGCGCATTCGCGCATGTTGTAGTGCCTTTTGCCAGTAATAATGAAAGCATCCTGGTGCCCAGCCAATGTATCATACCAACTACCCGGGATAAGCAGGTAGCCTTACTGCGCAGCGGTAAAGTGGTCATGCAAACGGTGATTACAGGAGACAGGACGCCCTCCAGGGTTCAGATTATTGAAGGCCTCAAAGCGGGCGATACCATTCTGACTACAGCCCTCATGCAAGTGAAGCCCGGGCTGGAAGTGAAACTGACGAAGCTGCAATAAGTTGGGCCTTTCCAAAGCTGGCTTCATGAGGCTTGTATAAATTTCAGGCGGAGGCTGCTTCAGTTTTTGCAAATTGCCTTCAGTATGGCCTATCTTTCGGCACCGAAAAAACGGACGATGACAACACGCTTACTCCTTGTTGCTGCATTGGCTATGAGCGCTACTACGGTTTCTGCGCAATGGTCAAACCAGCCTGATTATCGCTTCAATATTGGAATCAACGGAGGCATCGCGCCTACGACCCGTATCTGGGGAGAAACAGATTATTCTGCCGACGAAAAAAGCCTGCCCAATACCTGGGGCATCGTAGGCAACTTCAACTATACCGATCGCTTCCAAATGGGCCTCGAGGTCAATACAGCTTCTGAATGGTCTTCCCGCGGAATAATTACGCTGAATGGCCTCAACGGCACTACGCTGGGCCAGCCGGGGATTCGCTATATCTATGCCGACCGCTCCTGGACGGTACAGGCCCGGTTCAATGGCGTAATTCCCATTTACAATAAGATGCGTGAGTTGAGTGCGGCCTTTTATTATGGCTTGGGTATCGGTGCCATCTTCACGGTAAATGACGGGCAGACCGTATATCGTCAATACAATGAACAAGTGGGCGAAGAATATCGTTTTGTAGGAGAATACCACTACGAACCTGCTGCGGGTTATACGGTAGGGGTGCAAGCTGGTATGGACTGGTGGGCTTTAGGTCGCTTAGGTTTTAATGTGGAAGTGGCGCCACGATTTAACCACCTCAACCTGGTGGACAATCGTGCATCGGGCCGTAACGGACCATTCAATCTGATTAATTTCCCCTGCTCTGTGGGGCTGAAATATCGCTTCGGTAGCAGCGGCTGGAATCACTAACAACACTTTATTTCATCTTATTAGGGGGAAGAGCTTTTGGGCTGCTTCCCCCTAATTTTTTTGGGTAGGGATAGCCTCAGATACACTGAGCATAAAAAAAGCTGCGCATCCTGCGTCCGCTGTTGCGATGCATGATGCGCAGCCTAAAGGGAAAGGCCGATGGACTTAGGCCGTCATTTCTGCAAAAAACTTGTGGAAATAAGGGATGGTCTCAATGCCTTTTTCATAGTTGGCTACATCGTATTTCTCATTTGGTGAGTGGATGTTGTCATTATCTAAGCCAAAGCCCAGCAAAACGGTTTTCAGGCCGAGAATGCTTTCAAACAGAGCCACAATAGGGATAGAACCGCCGCCACGAGTCGGGATGGGGTCTTTGCCAAAAGTGGTTGCAATGGCTTTGGCTGCTGCCTTGTAAGCCAGAGAATCAGTTGGTGTGACCACTGGCTCTCCACCGTGGTGTGCGGTCACCTTAACCTGTACACTCTTTGGAGCAATGCTTTCAAAGTGCTTGCGGAACATGTCGGCAATCTCTTCGCTGTTTTGATTGGGCACGAGGCGCATAGAGATTTTGGCAGAAGCCTTAGAAGGGAGAACCGTTTTGGCACCTTCACCGGTGTAGCCGCCCCAGATACCGTTTACGTCCAGAGTTGGTCGGGTGCCCGTACGCTCCAGGTTGCTGTAGCCTTTCTCGCCCCATTCTTCGCGGATACCCAGCTCTTCGTTGTATTCTTTTTGGTTGAAAGGGGCGCTGTTGATAGCTTTCTTTTCTTCATCAGTCAGCACCTTCACCTTGTCGTAGAAGCCGGGGATGGTGATATGATTGTACTCATCATGAAGCGAAGCAATCATGCGGCAGAGTTCGTTGATAGGATTTCGTACAGCACCGCCATACACGCCGCTGTGCAGGTCGCGGTTGGGGCCTGTCACCTCCACTTCCATGTAAGCGAGCCCGCGCAGGCCACTTTCGATACTGGGGTGCTCCATGCTGATCATGGAGGTGTCGCTTACGAGCACGATGTCGGCCTTAAGGCGCTCACGGTGGTCTTCGAGAAATTTCCCCAGATTGGAGGAACCTACTTCTTCTTCGCCTTCGATCATGAATTTGATATTGCAGGGCAGTTCGCCGGTCTTGGTCATCACTTCGAGGGCTTTGACATGCATAAACATCTGTCCCTTGTCATCGCAGGCACCGCGGGCAAAAATCTTTCCTTCCTTAATGACCGGTTCGAAGGGGCCGCTGGTCCAGAGTTCGATAGGATCTGGGGGTTGCACATCGTAATGGCCATAGACCAGCACGGTGGGGCGTTTAGGGTCCACGTTTTTCTCGGCATACACGATGGGATGCCCGCTGGTGGGCACAATCTCGGCCTTGTCGGCACCGGCCTTCAACAATGACTCGCGAACCGCTTCAGCACAGCGGGCCACATCGGCTTTGTGTTGGCTGTCGGCAGAAATTGAGGGGATGCGGAGCAGGTCAAGCAATTCGTTCAGGAAGCGTTCCTGATTCTTGCTTTGATATTCTTTCCAGACTTGCATAATGGTTGAAAAAAATTGAGTTGAAAAAAGTTTTGCGCGGCAAAGGTAGCCTTCGTGCGCGGGGGCAGGCCGGGTGAAAAGAGGGGGTGACGTAAACCTGGAAAGCTGGAGATGCTGGAATAGCCTTGAGTTTGTGCTTGCAACTTCCTGGGAATGCGGAGCAGTGCGAAAGCCCTGTTGGATGCGATTCTGAATACAAGTTCAGGGCAGGCTGCAAAGGCTCCTGAATAGAATTCCGAAAAGCCGGAAACCAAAAATTTTTACCCTTTGTTTAGCGGCACAGGCCAGGATTGCACCCCGGCAGAGGCGGGGAGGGTGTGCTATTTTTGCGCCCGCCCAGAGGGAATTTTTAGAACGGATATTATTACGGATTATGGCTGCTATTGTTGGAAATATCGTTGCCCGGTCGCTATGGCTTTCGCATAAGCTTTCGCCACAGAATGCGACACCGATTGCGTATCAGCGTCAGACTTTGCGCCGCTTGCTAGAAAAGGCGCAGTACACGGCCTTTGGGAAGCATTACGATTTTGAGAAAATCCTTAGTCAGGAGCTGGATTTTATGAAGGCGTTCCGGGAGCGCGTGCCTTTGCACACCTACAATGAGATGTATGACCAATGGTGGTACCGGTTGCTGGAGGCGGAAGAGAATGTGACCTGGCCCGGATTAGTGAAGTTTTTTGCATTGTCATCGGGCACTTCGGAGTCTTCTTCAAAGCATATTCCGGTGACGAGCGATATGATGAAGAGCACGAAGCAGGTGGCCTGGAAACAGATGTGTGCTCTGGCCAATTTTCATGTGCCGAAGAAGGCGTATGAGAAGGGGATTCTAATGCTGGGAGGAACCACTTCGTTGTTTGAACGAGGCAGCTATTATGAAGGAGATATGAGCGGCATCAGTGCGAAGACGATGCCGCGTTGGATGAGCTCATTTTTGTACAAGCCGGGTCAAAAGATTTCGAAGACAAAAGAGTGGGAGACACGCATCAAGCTGATAGTACGCAAGGCTCGGGAATGGGATGTAGGCACGGTGTGTGGAGTACCTGCCTGGGTGCAGATAGTGCTGGAGCGCATCATCGCATACCATAAGGTGGACAACATCCATGAAATTTGGCCCAACCTGTCTATTTATATCCATGGCGGGGTGGCCTTCGAACCGTATCGGGATGCCTTCAATAAGTTGTTGGGCCGCCCGATTGCTTACTCGGAAACGTATATGGCTTCGGAAGGTTCTTTTGGGTTTCGGCCAGCACCGGACCGCGATATTCAGTTTGTACTGAATGCGGGTATTTTCTTTGAATTTGTACCCTTCGACAGCAGCAATTTTGATGAACTGGGAGAGCCGAAAAAGAAAGCCCGAACGAAGGCCCTTACGATAGACCAGGTGAAAGATGGGCGGGAATATGCGGTGGTACTGAGCACCTGTGCGGGTGCCTGGCGCTACGTCATCGGAGATGTCATTCGGTTTACGAATGCTGCAAACTATGAGTTCGTGATTTCAGGCCGTACCAAGCAGTTCCTTTCCCTCTGTGGCGAGCATATGAGTGTGGACAATATGACCAAGGCCATTGAAACGGTACAACGACAACTTGGCATCGAAGTGCGCGAGTTTACGGTAGCCGGTTTTGCACACGAAGGCCGTTTTGCGCATCGCTGGTATGTGGGATGCGAAGGAAACCTGCCCGAAGCGGACGAGCTACGCCGCATCCTGGATGAAACGCTGGCTCAAATCAATGATGACTATGCCGTGGAAAGGCAATCAGCATTGAAAGAAGTGTTTGTGGAAGTACTGCCCTTGCAGGTATTCTATGATTACCTGAAGAGCCAGGGCAAAGAAGGGGGCATGGCTAAGTTTCCCCGTGTGATGAAAGGAGCGCAATTCGCGCAATGGGAATCATTTTTGGAATCCCGAACCAAATCGTGATGAAGCTGCGCGTACTGCTTGCGGATATCACAGAGCTGGCAGTAGATGCCATCGTCAATGCAGCGAACAGTTCCTTGCTTGGAGGCGGTGGTGTGGATGGTGCCATCCATCAAAAAGGAGGGCCTGTTATTCTTGAAGATTGTATGCGCATCCGGGAACGACAAGGCGAATGTGCTCCGGGGGAAGCCGTCATCACTAGAGCCGGAATGCTACCCGCCCGCTACGTTATTCATACAGTAGGCCCTGTTTGGGATGCTTCCCGGCCAGAAGCCATGCAAAGCCTGCTGGCGAATTGCTATCGCCATTCAATGCAGCTTGCAGAAGCGTATGGAGTGCAGCGCCTGGCTTTCCCCAACATCAGCACGGGTGCGTATCATTTCCCCAAGGCCCTTGCTGCAAAAACGGCGATTGCTGCGGTACAGGAATTCGAGTTTGTGGGTGTGTTGAAAGAGATACTTTTTGTCTGCTTTGATGAGAAGAATTTCGGCCTGTATGAGGCAGCATTGAGTAAGTAAGGGCAGGGGGGATTATCCAATGATTAGTCCTTTTCTCTTGCTGTGTTTTGTTCGAAATTTTTTCGTGGCGGATATTTCTGTTTTGTGAAAAGCAAGCAGCATTTACTTGTGCTTCCAAGTCGTCATATGAATAGGTTAGCCTCTTAAATTCAACTGTTTACCGCAGGTTATTGTCATGAAAAATTAAGTACCGACAAAGTCTGGGGATTAACCGCGAATCAGTATCCGGGCTGTACAATACCCATAGTTTAAGCTTGGAATACGTGCTATTCCATAACCACCCAAACTGCCATGAAAAGCATTTTTACGATTGCTTTCTGCTTCCTTGCCGGGCCTATTTTGGCACAACAAACGGTTGGCCTTTTTTCCAGGCTGCCTGCCTCGGAAGACGGCTATGTTTTGCTGGCCCCAAACCTGTCTAAAAAAACATACCTCATTGACAAATGCGGGAGGGAAATAAATGAATGGACCAGCGCCTACACACCGGGTTTTAGCGCCTATCTGCTGGAAGACGGCACCCTGCTCCGAACCGGCTATTTAGCCAATAGCTTGTTCACTTATGCCGGCTCCGGAGGGCTCATTCAGCGCTTCGACTGGAATAATAATCTGCTTTGGAGCCTGAACATTTCTTCCACCACCGAATGCCAGCATCATGATATCTGCTACCTGCCCAATGGCAATATCCTGGCTATAGTATGGGAGCTGAAAACAGTAGCACAAGCAATTGCTGCCGGCAGAGACTCTTCCCTTGCAGGTTCGGATATGTGGCCGGATAAGATTGTGGAATATCAACCTGTAGGCACCAATTCAGCCAATATCGTCTGGGAATGGCATGCCTGGGATCACCTGGTTCAGGACCGGGACAGTACGAAAAGAAACTATGGAAAAATTGCGGATAACCCCGGCAAGCTGGACATCAACCACATCTCCGGCTCCCCGGCAAACCCGGATTGGCTCCACCTCAATTCGGTAGCCTATAATGCACAATTGGATCAGATTATCCTAAGCAGTTTTTACTTCAATGAGATATGGATCATTGACCACAGCACCACCACCCTGCAGGCCAGAGGCACAACCGGCGGCCAAAGCGGGCGTGGGGGTGAAATACTTTATCGTTGGGGTAATCCGGAAGCCTATGGCAGGGGTACTGTGGCCGACCGAAAATTCTTTGAATCACACGACGCTCATTGGATCCCTCAGGGCTTCCAGGATGCCGGAAAAATCATGGTCTTTAATAATGGCAAAGGCCGCCCGGAAGGGAATTACAGCTCCGTAGAAGTGATAGCCCCCGATATGGATGAAAACGGGAATTACATCCTGAACCAGAACCTGCCCTACGGCCCCATCAGCCCAAGCTGGGACTATAGCGCCGCGCCCAATAAGCTCAGTTTCTTTTCGCCTGTTATGGCCGGGGCCGAACGATTGCCAAATGGAAATACCCTGATTTGCGAAGCAACGGAAGGCAACCTTTTTGAAGTGACACCCAATGGGAGTACTGTCTGGAAATATGTAAACCCCATTGCCATTTCTGGCCCACTCAAACAAGGAGACCGGGCCGACCAGAACATGGTGTTCCGCATCCGCCAATACCCGATTGGCTATAAAGGCCTCAAAGGGAAATCCCTCGTGCCCCGTGCCCCCCTGGAGCTGAATCCTATTCCGAATAACTGCACGAGTGGCTCTCCCACATCCGTTTCAATACAGCAGCAAGACGGGCAAGAGCTCCGCGTGGCCAATCCTTTTACTCAATCCATCGAACTGGAAGCCCTCAGCAACCTGAATTCCGGAACAGCTACTTTGTTGAATATGCTCGGGCAACCCTGCGGACAATGGAGCCTGAACCTGAAAGCCGGTCAAAGAACAAGCCTTCCCCTACAGCACCTGCTGCCTGCCGGAGCCTATCTCTTACAGTGGACAAACGGGCCATCAAGAACCCAAATAAAGCTCGTTCATGAATGAGGCTCAGGCACCTTTTCCCGAAGCAATTGTACTTGAAGCCCACGTGATTTTTTTGGAGTCGGCTTTTGTTCCCGGATGCAGCTTCGTTGCGTCCTTTAGGTTTGCTGCGGCTCATATTTAGATAACAGCTATTGCCA
>JAFDYC010000092.1 GCA_018267625.1 Bacteroidota bacterium | reverse complement strand
TAGAGACAACGTACAACTACGAAGTAGCGCGCACGAACGACAGCGCCCAAACGGAGTATCACGGTTTTTCCTTTGAAGTGCCGGTAACGAATGACAGTCTGCTTTCAGAAACTGACGTTTCTGACTATATGTATCAGATTAAAGACAGCATGATGGTAGCCTGGGATAGCATTGCCTATGAAGCCAAGGACTTGTCGCTGTTCGACCTGGAAATTGAGCATACTTCGGGCGAGGCGAATGCGATGTTTACGGTGCATTATACTATTACCTCAGGTACTCCAAGAATTTGGGAGCCAAATTCAATTAAGTCTATCAGTGGCGCAGAATTAGATGCGTGTTCTGTACAAAATTCACCGTGCGGAAGTAAATACTATTATATATTCCCATCTAACTCGGTTAGTAAATATTGGATTAACCCATATTTTTATGGTTTTGGCACATTAGACTATTCTACAAATAGTATCAACTCGGTTGATTGCACAAAGCCTGGAGCTGCAGCCTTACTTCGGGCTTATGGGATGAATAATTATTTCGCAACATACGGCCAACCTTCGAGGGTTTTCGTTCCTATTAATATCCAATTACCTCCAGGCCCGGGAATATATCCTTCACTGACGTCTACTAATCATGATTATACTAATAGGGGATATACCTATTACACAAATGCAGACCAATATTGGGTAAAAGTAAATGATGCGGCAGGGCACCCTTCGTATGTCAATCAGTTCTATGCACAATGGCTAAATACTGCAATGATGAATTTTTATCTTGGGTATATCCCTGTTAAACTTCATAATCAACTCCCAACTGGGAAATATTTTTGTGATTTCCAGATTTCAATTGATGGGTCACTTGGTACAAGCAGTTGGGACTTTGTTCATGTGTATCATTTATTCTATAGTGATATTAGTGATTTGGCTAGAAATGAAGATATTCATGTATCGTTACCTCATTTTTAGTACGAATAATTACGTCTGATAATTACTCCAAATAATTATCAATATGGCGGACCACATACATGGTCCGCCATTTAATCTCCGTTGTCTTCTATCAAAAGTAAGCTCAAAAGCAACTTTTAACAATCATACCATATACAACAATTAGATATTTTTCTAATCACATAATGCCATCTTTAATGTTTCGCTTCTTTTTTATATTGTCAATTATTTGCAGTCTAGCTTTCCAGGCAAGTGCACATAACCTCTTCATACCTGCCAACAACGCGAACCTTGTAAAGTATCCGGTCATTGAGTTGCATGGCAGCATCTATTACCTCAGTGTGCGATTAGACAGCCCGGCAGCTTCATTACCATATGTCTCATATTACTTTTCACGTGTTGATTTAATTTCTGGTGTACTACAACGCACAGTTCAAATTTTTTGTGATACTGCATTTAGTAATGACGAAATTTATCAATCAAATGCCGTCTCGTATTGTGTTGATTCTAATGGCAGAGGGTTTAACTTCTTTGTCATAAGTGATGATGATAGTTCTTCAAAATTTCGTTTATTTTCATTGCTTTGGCAGTACCCAAAATCTATTCGATTCTTCCAGGTTGATACATCATTGACATTGAAAATACCTCATAAAAAGATTGTTGAAAGACAGGCTCACTCTCGTTATAAAATTTGGGGTGGAGCTGGCTTTAGTCAATCACTCAATTCAAATAAACATGTATTTAGCTATACGGTTTCTGATACGATTACCAACATTAGTACTCCTAATAGCAGTGCAGAAAAGCTTCTTATTGTTGACGACACGGGCAAAGTAATTGAGGATAAGTTCCTTGGTTTTGAGCCAACGGGTGTAGGCTCAACTTTCCCAAATCATAGTTCTGGATTCATGGGAAGGATAAATGGAGGATTCTTTGTTTCCAGAGTACTTTTTCAAGATAGCATTTTCTCATCTCAAGGCTTCAAACTAATCGTAGTAGACACAAACCTCAATTTGATTGACACGGCAGATTCCCCAACGTTGACACCAGTCGATAATTCTGTATCGCGCAAGATAGATGCTGCGTTCATGCAATTATCCAGTATTTTCTTTTCGCTTCCTTCCGGCACAATTGCCTGTTACTCCTCTGGTGCTTATAGCGATAGCGTCACCGATTCAATCTACCGGTACTACGCCCTCGCCAAAGGGTCTCTTCACCCCGGCTACCATATTACCACCCTGTATTTCCCGCCCAAGGCAAGTGGTCAGGACTATGAGCATTCCGCCCACGAAGGCTTTCCGGGGGCGCTATATAACCCATCAGACAATCGCATCTACAGTTTCAGCGCTACAGAAACCCGACAGTTCTTCCCAGAATACTGCATGAACGGCCAGCCCAACCTCGGCCAACTGGTCTGCGTGGATACCAA
>JAFDYC010000091.1 GCA_018267625.1 Bacteroidota bacterium | reverse complement strand
AGAATGGCACGTCGTGCATTTCCAAATCCTGGTAGAGCATCGGCACTACGCAAATAGGGAAATCGCCGGCAATGCCGCCGCCAATCTGGAAGAAGCCGATGCCCTTGCCGCCGCTGTTGGCGCGGTACCAATCCGCCAGCCAGGTCATGTATTCGATGCCGCTCTTCATGGTGGAAGGCTTCAGCTCACCCTTGATGCAATAGGAGGCGAAGATGTTGCCCATGGTACTGTCTTCCCAGCCCGGCACAATGATGGGCAGGTTTTTCCGGGCAGCAGCAATCATCCAGGAATGCTCTTCAGGGATTTCGTAGTCAGCCTTCATCACCTCAGTCAGCAGCAGCTTGTACATGTATTCATGGGGGAAATAGCGTTCGCCATTCAGCTCAGCATCCTTCCAGATTTTATGGATGTGGCGCTGAATGCGGCGGAAGGCTTCTTCTTCCGGAATGCAGGTATCCGTTACGCGGTTAAAGCCGCCTTCGAGCAACTCCCATTCGTCCCTAGGCGAGAGGTCGCGGTAGTGTGGTACGCGTTTGTAGTGTGTATGTGCCACCAGGTTCATGATGTCCTCCTCGAGGTTTGCACCGGTGCAGGAGATGATGGCCACCTTGTCCTGGCGAATCATTTCAGCGAGGGAAATTCCCAGCTCAGCGGTACTCATGGCTCCTGCCAGCGATACGAGCATCTTGCCTCCTTCCAGCAGATGTGTCTCATAGCCCTTTGCGGCATCCACCAGGGCAGCAGCATTGAAATGGCGATAGTGATGAAGGATAAATTGAGAAACGGGGCCTTTGTTCATGGAATAAATACGATTTGGGAAGGTGGACGTGTGTCCGGACGGACTTTCTTTTTTTAAAAAAACAGGCCGCAAAGCTAAGTCCGGTCAGGGAGTAGCGAGGTCGTCCCAAAAGCCTTGAATAGGAAATACTGACGAAGCAATGAGCCCGTATGCAGCTTATTTTTAGCACGCACTAAAAAAATCTGCTGACCCCTTCAATTTTCCATCTGCTGCATATGCGACACTTCCCTACCCGGCTCCTGACTCTTGGTGCAGCCATCGCGCTGCTTTTCAGCGTAAGCTGCAAGCGCAACGACGACAGCAACGGCATCAAACCTACCGGCGATGCGCCTGCCTGGGCCCCCAATATTTCACCTGAGATGCTTAAGGTGATTGAACAATTGGATTCGTTCCACAATGCGCCGGTAGCCAACATCACAGTGGCAGCAGCACGCAATCAATCCAACATTTTTGATGCAGCCCGCATGGTCGCTCAGTACTATGGCCTCAGCGGCCCGGTCTTCACATCGGATGTCAGCGACTACCTCATCAATGCGGGAGGCCAGCAGTTGAATGCCCGCATCTATCGCCCTCGGGGCGGCTCCGGGCTAAAGGCCTGTGTGCTTTACTTCCACGGCGGCGGATGGGTGCTGGGCAGCAGCCATGTGTATGACGCCTCCGCGCTGGCCATTGCAGAACAAACCAAGGCAGTGGTGTTGAGCATAGACTACCGTCTGGCACCCGAAAACAAATTCCCGGCGGCACACAACGATGCGCTGGCCGCCTATCAATGGATTTTAAACAATGCTTCTTTCCTGAACATAGACCCCAACCGCATAGCCGTAGCCGGAGAAGATGCCGGAGCCAACCTTGCCTGCTATGTAAGCCTGGCAGCCCGCGATTCCGGCCTCAGCATGCCGAAACACCAATTGTTGATTTCGCCGGTAACAGAAGCCGACATGAATACGCCTTCCTACAGCCAATATGCCGCTGCCGAACCCCTCAGCAAAGCGACTATGAACTATTTTTTCAGCCAATATCTGAGTGCCGATAGCCAACGCAACGACATCCGTATAGACCTGCTACAAGCCCCATTGGTCGGGCTTCCGGCTACCACCATCATCAGTCCGGACATAGACCCTCTGCGTGATGATGCCCTGATGCTGAAAACGAAATTGGAAGCCGCGGGGGTGCCCGTAACGCGTACGATTTATGACGGGGTGACGCATGACTTCTTCAGCATGAGTACCCTCTTGCCCCAGTCGCGTGATGCTCAGGGGCAGGCACTGAATGCCTTGCGTTTTTCGCTGCAATAGTTGCTGCATTCTTTCGTGCAAATAGCAGTCGATTTGCAGAGGCTGTCTCACCAGGGGCAGCCTCTGCCTTTTCCCGGCAAGTGTGTGGAATTCTTTGTCAGCAAGGCTCATAGCCCTGATTCGCTTTTGGATATTTTTTTTAGTCTGCTGGATTTCGCAGTTCGGCAGATTCTGGAAGATATAAGCAAGGAATGGTCTTATTCACGTTACGGGAACTGCTCAATAGGGGTGCTGGCCCATCAACGTGCGACGCAACGTAGCTGCATCCGGGTACATAAGCTGGCTACCAAAAAAATGGATTTCATAGAAAGGTGTCATTCTGAAAAGGGCAATTAGTTTGTGGCTTAAAACAAGCTTTCGTTTCCGGGATAGCAGAGCTTGCCTGCAACCATCATTGCCGGTGGAGCGAGCCGGTGTAGTGTTGTTTTTCCTAAGGCCATAATGTGCCAAACCTGCCATCCATCGCAGACGAGCCGGTCTGAAATGAGCCGGCGATGGCAGCGCCACCAGAGTGCTTCGGAACACATATAGGCTATGTGCCGGCTGTGGGCGAGTTGCTTCAGGGCAGCCAAGCCTTGTTCAAATCCGGGAGTAGCCATGTAGTCGGCATAGCCACGAAAGGCTTCGTGCTGCCAGCCCTTGTTTTGGGATTCGGGCAATGCTTTGCGGCGGCCTCCCAGCAGCTTTAGAGAAGCATAGTCTATTCCTTTTTCGGGAAGATGATCTGCCAGAAAGGCTTCGTTGAACTGTGGAAATTTTCTGGAGCCGGGGAAGCTGCGCACATCGGCGAGGAGAGTAATCTGAAAGGACTGAAGCAGGGCGGCAAAGTCTTCGAAGCTGCGGGTAGAATGCCCGATGGTCCATATTTCCGGAGGCATGTGGCGGCAGGGGATGAAGGGAAAAGATAATCAGGAGAAATGGTCGTTTCGGAGCGGTTCTTTTTTCGTTCTGGATTCGATAGCCTCGTCCAGGGACAGGGCTGCACTGATGAGGCCGAGGTGGGTGAAGGCTTGTGGATAGTTGCCCAATTGCGCTCCGCGGGGGCCTATTTCTTCAGCATATAAACCCAGGTGGTTGGTATAGCCGAGCATCTTTTCAAAATAGACCCTGGCACGGTTGACTTCTCCGCTTTTGGCCAGGCATTCGACAAACCAAAAAGAGCACATGCTGAAGGTGCCTTCCTGTCCTTCGAGGCCATCCACATCATTGAGGCGGTTGTCGTAGCGGTAGATGAGCACATCGGTGCGCAGTTTTTCATCAATAGCCTTCAGGGTAGATTTCCATTTTCTGTCGCGGGGCGAAATGAAGCGGCGTAAAGGCATCATCAGGGCACTCGCATCGAGGGCAGTGGTGCCCTTGTATTGCACAAAGGCCTGCAATTCGGGGTTCCAGAAATCATCGTAGATGCTGTGAAAAATTTTATCGCGCACGGTTCGCCATTGCTCTGCCGGGTAGGGATAGGAAAAGTGCTCGGCAATCCGTATGCCCCGGTCTAAAGCCACCCAACACATGAGCCGGGAATAGAGGAATTGTTTTTTACTGTTTCGCACTTCCCAGATGCCATGGTCTGGCTTTTGCCAGTCGCGGATGACGACGGCAACCTGCGCCGAAATTGTTTTCCAAAACTCAAAACTGATTGGGCCATTATACCGGCTATAGAGGTAAATGGTGTCCAGCAGGTCGCCATACACATCCAGTTGTAGTTGTTTGTGGGCCAGGTTGCCGATTCGGATGGGCCGTGAGCCCTTGTAGCCTTCCCAATGGTCGAGGGTTTTTTCATCCAGCTTAGACTGGCCATCTACTGCATACATGAGTTGCAGAGGGCCTTGCTCGCTTTGCCGTTGGATCCAGGTTAAGAAGGCTTCTGCTTCTTTCATAAAGCCGAGCTTCAAAAAGATATACATGGTGAAGCTGGCATCGCGGATCCAGGTGTAGCGATAATCCCAGTTGCGCTCGCCGCCAATGGTCTCGGGCAGGCCGAAGGTGGCAGCGGCCACGACCGAACCAAAGCGTTGGGAGCTGAGGAGTTTTAAGGTGATGGCGGAACGATTGACCATGCCCATCCATCGGCCGCGATAATGCGACTGTTCTACCCAGGATTGCCAAAACCGGATGGTGGAGCGGTTGGCCTGGCGGATATAGGCTTTAAGGTCTTCATCGTGCTGCACCTGGTTGGCATCCGTTTCCAGGATAAACCAGGCAGTCTCTCGTTCGCGGAGGCTGAAACCGGCAAAGGCATCCTGGTTGTGGATGGCAATAGGAGTATTGCTGAGCAGCCTCATGCGGGTGCCGGCAGCATCCTGAGATTGAAATAAAACGCCGGAACGAACACGTGTCAGCTCATGGCCTGCGCGGCCATAATCAAAACGCGGGCAGCAACTCATTTCGTAGTGTATATGCCCGCGAATGGTACGTACCCTGCGGATGACGGCGCAGTGTTCTTCGTCTTTGTTCACGGGCATAAAATCCGTGATTTCAGCAATGCCATCATTTGCGAGAAAGCGAGTCAGCAGCACGGCAGTATCCGGCAGATACATCTGCTTGTGGTCGCAATCGTTGAGCTTGGGATGGATGGCAAAGTGCCCCCCTTTGTTTCGGTCGAGCAGCGCACCGAAAATGCTGGGAGAATCAAAACGCGGGTAACACATGAAGTCAATGGAGCCTTTTTTAGAAACCAACGCGACGGTATGGAGGTCGCCGATGATGCCATAGTCTTCGATGAGTTCGTACGCGTGCTCCTGGTCCATGAATGCGGTTTGGATTCAGCACTCTTCTAAAAACTTAATGCCGGGAGCCGGAACATGAGTTTTTCCAGCAATGTCTTTCAGGTGTTCGGATTTTCTGTTTCCGGGGGAGTCGGGCGCGGCAACAGCACGAACAAACTTTTGTGAGTCCAATCCGTTATGAGCTTCAACTTTGCGCCGCGGAAATCAATCTCCCATGCATAACCACTCCCACGAGCCTGCTTCAGGCCATACGCATACCCATAGTCACGGGCATCACGGACATAGCCATCTGCCTTCTACACCAGACCGTGTGGGTGCCATATTTGTGTGGAGTATTGCTCTCAATTCGGTTTACATTATTGCGGAGCTGGCAGCGGGTCTTATGTATCATTCTGTGGCCTTACTCAGCGATGCGAGCCATAATGTGAGCGATGTGGCCAGCCTGCTTCTTTCCCTGCTGGCATTTCGCCTGGCTCGTAGAAAATCGAATAGCCGGTTTACTTACGGGTACAAAAAAACCACGGTGCTTTCGGCCCTGGGTAATGCGGTGATATTACTGATTGCTATTGGGGTGTTGGGTTATGAGAGTTTTACGCGACTACTGCATCCCCAACCAGTGGAAGGTGGCGTGATAGCCTGGGTTGCCGGCATTGGGATAGCCGTGAATGCCGCATCTGCCCTACTTTTTTTCAGAAGCAGAAAAAACGACCTCAATGTGCGGAGCGCCTACCTGCATATGGCATCGGATGCATTGGTGTCGGTAGGAGTGGTGCTAGCCGGCATTCTGATCAGCTTTACGGGCTGGTATTGGCTGGATCCCGTGATAGGGCTGGCAGTGTTAGCCGTAATATTATTCAGCACCTGGTCTTTACTGGTAGAAAGTTTTCGATTGTCGGTGGATGCGGTACCGGAGTCAATCCGGCTGGAAGAGATACAGCATGTGATGGAATCGGTGCCGGGCGTACGACGGGTGCACCACATACATATCTGGGCGATGAGCACTACCGAAAATGCCCTAACTGCGCACGTGATGCTGGATTCAGACTTAGTATTTGAAGAAAAAATTAAGACGATCCGACGCCTGAAGCATGAGCTGGAACATCAAAACATTCCGCACAGCACTATTGAAATGGAGCAGGGATAAAACCATGGGAGCGCTGGAAAATGCTTCTTTCTGAAAGGACAAAATCTCCTTTATCCGTCAGATACTTCCAATCGGTGTATGCAAAAAGTTGCTTTGCTGCATCTTGGGACACAATAATCATTCGAGCTTAAAGAGAAGCAGTGCCTTAGTTGCCTAAAGTTCTCAGGTACTGTTAGGCGCCCCGCTTATCTTTGAGGCTTCGACAAAATGCAAACTGTTAATTCGTCAACCATGATTAAAAAATTGATGCTCTCATTGTGTGCTGTAGCATCTTCGTTCGGCTTTGCGGCACAGGCGCAGCAGGGTAAGACTTGCGGGACGGACGATTTTTACCGGGCACAACTGGCTAAACACCCTGAAATCAGGATTCAGGAAGATCAGTTGAAAGCCGACATAGACCGCTATGTGCTGGGTAAAATAACTTCCCATTCAAATGCCAAAACGGCTTTTGATGCGAATGATGCCCTCGTGCCCTGGCCCGATGACACGACGGAATACCACATCCCCATCGTATTTCACATCATTTATGATGACGGTGGTTCCGCTATCAACATCACCGATGACGACATCTACAACATGGTCGATCGGCTGAACACCTATTACAACGCAAAAGACAGCCGGCTCAGCGGCATATTAAACAACTGGAAACCCTATATCGGGAATCCACACATCAGCTTTCACTTAGCAGGGAAAGACCCTAACGGGAAACCCTCACATGGCATTACCCGTTACTATTCCTATGCTTCTGATAAAGGGGATGAAGGAGCCAAGTTTGACCAATGGCCTCCCGACCAATACCTGAATATTTGGTTGATTAATGTCATCGGGCGTGGTGCATCGCAAGGGATTGTTTTGGCCTACGCCACATTCCCTACTTCTTATGGAGCAAATCCTTATTCTCAAGGGGTAATTGCCCGCGCTGACCAGGTGTACCCTAATCCGCCCACTGGCGACCCCTATACCCTCCCTCACGAAATCGGTCACTTCCTGTATCTCTACCACCCCTGGAACAACAACGGTAAAGATGTCGAAGACACTACAGCCTGCGGCGATGATGAAGTAGATGACACACCACCCACCTACGGGCACTTTAGCTGCGGCCCCAGCAAACTATACGACACCCATTGCGCCGTGGGTTACTATAAAGACTATGACTCGGTCACGTATTACCACATGACCGGCAATAGCTTCCCCAGCACTGTTACTTCCAACACGACTACTGATGTCAGTGTTCCCTACATGCCCTCTTCCGGCATGTCTTTAGGTCAGACTTTTAAGACGGATGCCTTAAACTCCTACCTCCTCGCTATTACACTTATGGCCGACACCGGAAATACCGGTAATGACTCCATGGCCATGCGGGTGTATGATGCAACCGGTACAACACTGATTGCCAATTCTACCAACAACCTCCATTTCAACGCGAGCGCGTCCATGGTGTTCAACTTTCCGAATGTTACCCTTCTGGCCAACACTACGTACAAGTTTGTACTCGTGAGTCTGGGGGGTACTAAGAATTTTGCCCTACGCGGCTCCAACAATAATCCTTACTCAAACGGGATGTTGTATGCCGGCATTGGTGCCAATACGGCGGTAAGTGGCTCTGACTTATACTTCATCGTAAGCCGCGCTTATCGGATGGATTATCCGGACACCACTAACACGCAAAACATCATGGACTATTCCGGGTGCTACAATGAGATGTTTACGAAAGGTCAGGTGGCTCGGATGCGGGCAGCTCTTCGCAGCAATGTCGGAAATCGCAGTAACCTGATTGATACTACTAACCTGATTCGGACGGGTGTGATGAATTCGGACGGCAGCTTTGCCCCCTTGCCTAACATGTCGCCCACCGCTTTATTTACAATTAACCGCCCCTTCATCTGTGCTGATGGCTCTGCTACCGTCACCTTTACCAATCGTAGCTACAACGACACCATCTCCACAGCAAGCTGGTCCTTTGACCACGGTGGCAATTCTTCTACTGGCCTCAACACGGCTTCGACCAGCTTCAACCAGGCTGGCTGGGTAAACGCAACACTCCTTGTTACGGATAACGATGGCGATACGGGTTCACTTTCCCGCAACGACATGGTTTATGCTGCCGACCCCAATGGCGTCCAGCCTTACCCTGAAGAGTTCAATCCCGGTTCTCCGATGATTGACCGCTTCCCCATGTTCAACTACTTCAAGAACCCAACCTATAACTGGCAGCTTTGTAGCACCGCCGGCTATTACGACAAGACCTCTATCAAGTTCAACAACTTCGACCCCCGCGACCCGAATTCTGTAATCGGAGGCACGGCCCTAAATACCGCCACTCAATCACCCAGAGGGCTTTACGGTGATTTCTATACTCCTGCTTATGACCTTACAAGCCTGACCACCGGAGATTGCTATCTGAGTTTCTACTCTGCCGGTGCAAATCGCACCGTAGTACCTAATAAAATGAACGATACCCTGATTGTTTCCTACTCAACCAACTGTGGTGGAACTTGGACTGAAATGGGGCGCCTCAGCGGAGGGCAACTCTGCAACAACGGTGAAATCCCTGTCTATTTCGAACCTCAATGGATGGGCAACTGGCGCCAGCAAGCCTTCAACGTACCCGCATTTGCCCGTACAAGCAGGACATACTTCCGCTTCCGCTTTATGCCTGGCACCGATAATGCATACCTCAATTACAGTGGTCTGGATTTCGGCACCGGAAATAACCTGTACATTGACCGGCTCACCTTATCGGCTTTCGGTCTCGGCGTGAAAAATGGAATTGTTACCGACCTCGGCCTGAGCGTAACGCCCAACCCTACAAACAGCTCCGCAACTATTGAATTCAATGGAGGCGACCATGGCGCTGCTGAAATCAGTGTAACCGATGTGACGGGCAAGCTCATTTACCACACCAGCGTTGCCCGCACAGAGGTGGTCACTCAGGTGCAAATCCCCGCATCCGTATTGACAACTAAGGGCATGTACCTGGTACAGGTAGTAACTAATGGTGCTACACAAACCCGCAAATTGGTGGTGTACTAGTACCAACTTGCATTTTTGAAAAGAAGCTGTCTCAAAACGAGGCAGCTTTTTTTTTGCGCATTTTTTAGCCGCTGAAGCACCCTGATACAGTATCGTTGCAGCCAGACCAGAAACAAGTTCATATTGGCTGCAACGGGATTCCAGCTACGAATTATTGCCAATAAAATTTCAATTCCAGGCTGCAAACGAAGAAGCCCGGAGGCTTGCGTACTATATGATCAGCGGCTCAAACCAACCAGGCAGCCCCATTCGCTTTCAGGCAACGGCTATCTTTGTATGATGCCCGACACGCCCATCATTTCCCTTCGTAACGCCAATATTTTTCAGGGGAAAAGTCTCATTCTGAGCCAGGTCAATTTAGAAGTGCTGAAAGGGGATTTTATCTACCTGATTGGCAAAACAGGCACTGGAAAAAGCAGCCTGCTCAAGACGCTTTATGGCGATTTGTACCTCAAAGAAGGGGAAGGAAATGTGTGCGGAATTGATCTCAAAAAGTTACGTTGGCAGAACATCCCTGAATTACGGCGCAACCTGGGTATTGTGTTTCAGGATTTTCGCCTGCTTACCGATAGGAATGTGCACGACAATCTGGAGTTTGTGCTGAAAGCGACCGGCCACAAAAACAAATCCGTGATTCAAGAAATCATAGACACTGTTTTGGGGAAGGTGGGACTCAAGAATAAAGGCCACAAAATGCCTTACGAAATCAGCGGGGGCGAACAACAACGAGTAGATATTGCCCGCGCCCTGCTCAATAAGCCCAAACTCATTTTGGCCGATGAACCTACGGGAAACTTAGACCCCGACACAGCCAACGAAATCATGCAGCTTTTGTTCAGTATTTGCCGGGATTATCAGGCGGCAGTGGTCATGGCCACTCATGATTATTCACTGATTCAAAAATTCCCGGCAAGGGTCATGAAAGTAGAATCCGGAAGTCTTCGGGAAATCACTCCGGCTGGCATGGTGTGACAGCAGTCAAGGCTTATACTTCAACCATAATTCCTTCGTGGCATGATTACCAATCTCTCTGAACATCATTCCCTCCTGCAGGTATGGATGCGTGCCTTAAGAGACGTTGCCCTGCAAAACGATCGGGCACGCTTCCGCCGCAACCTGGAGCGCATTGGCGAAATAGCCGCATTTGAGATTTCAAAAAGTCTTCCCTATGAAGAGATTACGGTTCAGACTCCCATGGGAGAATGTACTTGCTATGCCCTCAGTCAGCAGCCTGTGGTAGCAACGATTCTTCGTGCCGGGCTTCCTTTACATCAGGGGGTGATGAACTTTTTTGACGAAGCAGATGCCGCTTTCATTGCCGCATACCGCCGACACAAACGGGATGGCTCGTTTGAGATAGCACAACAATACCTGACCGCGCCCAACTTAAACGACCGGGACCTCATTTTAGCCGACCCCATGCTGGCTACGGGAGCCTCTTTGGCTTTGTCATTAGACGTCTTGAAAGCCACAGGCAAACCAAGCAGTATTCATGTAGTTTCTGCCATCGCCTGCACAGAAGGCATAGACCTCATCATGCGCCGGCATCCGGAAGTGCATATTTGGGCAGGCGCTATAGATGAGGAACTTACGGCTCGTGGCTATATCGTGCCGGGATTGGGCGATGCCGGTGACCTTTCTTTTGGCCCCAAAACCCAAGCTTAAAAAAAAATTCCCCTCAGGGCCAACCAAAAATTTCAAAATGCCGTCTTGTATGGTTAGGGAAATAAACCTACTTTGGCTTCTGAACCGTAATTACCACTCTATTTTTCAAATCACTCTCTGGCAATGAAGAGAATATTACTTAGCCTCGGCCTCGCCATCGCTGCATTGGGCATAGCAAACGCTCAGGACATCCACCATACGCAGTATTTCGCTTCTCCGCTGACTTTAAACCCTGCATTAACGGGTTTAGTTCGGGGCGATCTCCGTGTGGCCGCCAACTATCGCTCTCAGTGGTATTCGGTTTCCAATCACCCCTATCAGACCGGGGTAATCTCCTTCGACATGGCCACGCTCAAAAACCGGCTTCCAGAAGGCGATGCCTTAGGTATTGGCTTGATTGGCACTTACGACCGTTCTGGAGTAGGGGCACTTCAGGCCATTCAAATCGGCATTTCCGCTGCGTATCATAAAGCTTTTGGCCTCGAAAAACAGCATACCCTTTCCTTCGGGGTTCAGGGTGTCCTGGTTCAGAAATCCATAGATTTTTCTATGTTGAAATTTGAAGACCAGTTTGACCCCAACTCCGGCCAAACACCATACAACACGGCAGAAAACTTGGACAACAAAGACCTTACATACCCGGACTTCAATCTGGGCCTGATGTACTCAGGACGCGTTAGTGATTATGCCACTGCTTATATCGGCGGTTCTGTCTTTCACCTGACCACGCCCACGGAAAGTTTCTTAAGCAGCAGCAATACCATTCACCGTCGCTACAATGTCTATCTCGGTGGTTCATTCGACCTGAATGAAAACATGGAACTCTACGCTTCTGCCTTGTATCAAAATCAAGCTTCTGCCACAGAAGTCATGCTCGGTGCCGCAGCCGGGTTTATTCTGAACCCCGGCCATGAAGAAGCCAAGGAAAACACCATCTTCTATTTGGGTGGCTGGTATCGCTACGGCGATGGCCTTTGCCCCTATATCGGCCTAGAATGGACCAAAATGGCACTCGGTATTTCTTACGATGTGAACACTTCTTCTTTTACCCCTGCAACCGGTGGCGCCGGAGCTTATGAGCTCTCCCTCACCTTCAATGGAAAGATTGTTCGCCACGCCGGAGACCCCAACTATAATTTCTCCTGCCCGAAATTCTAATCAGAATATTCAAACAGCAAAAAGCCACCGAATCCCGGTGGCTTTTTGCTTTGATGTTCATCAGGAAAACTCCTCAACAAAGAAAAACCCCAAAGCCTTGTAAGCATTGGGGTTTCCTTTGTTGGTTTTAGTGCCCAGAACAGGAATCGAACCTGCACTCCGTTGCCGAAACAAGATTTTGAGTCTAGCGCGTCTACCAATTCCGCCATCTGGGCTTGGTTGAATCCCTACGTAGAAAAGCCTGTGTGCAACCACTTTTACTTTCCAGAACGTCGGGATTCAACGGCGCAAATCTATGCTAATCGTCCTGTTATCCGGTTCAGGTATTTCTTTCTGAAATAAAAGTCTTTCAAGCCCTTCAATAAGGGTTCATTCCGCTCGCCATGCTCATACTGTAGGCGTAAGGGCGCAATCCCCGCAGCCCAATTGGCGCATGCTTCTTCAAATGCTCGCTTTCCACTGTCTGTTTCTAAGGCTTCATTCAACTCCATCATTTCCATTAAAAAATCCGGGGGTAACTGATAATGCTCATCTTCCTGCAACACGCCCTCCCGACGCAAAGCATAACCCAAAAGGGCATCTTCATCACTAAGTGTTCGGTAGGCTATATTGAGCTGTGCCGTTAAGGATAAAGCCTCCGTTTGTGCCGCCTGATCTTCTGCAGGAATCCGGTCGGGATGATACTGCCGGCTTAGTTCATAAAATTTCTTTCGTAGGGCAGTAGTATCCATGGAAAGTGTAGGAGTGATACCAAATAGGACAAAGAAATCCGTGTCGGAAGGCATGATTCTATCTTTGCGGGCAAATGTACCGTGCCACACGAATAGGCCTGATCCGCGAAGGCAAAACCCCACCCGACAACCGTGTCGCCCTGACACCCAGGCAATGCAGAGAATTAATGAAAAGCATACCTGGACTCAGTATTGTAGCGCAGCGCTCTGAAACCCGATGCTTCAGCGATGATGCATATCGCCATGAGGGGATTCCGATTCTAGACGAACTCAGCGACTGCGACATTTTATTAGGCATTAAAGAGGTGAAAACTGAGGCTCTCATACCGGGTAAGACCTACCTGTTTTTTTCACACACAAAGAAGGCCCAGCCCTACAATCGAGGCCTCATGCAGGCTATGATTCAAAAGCATATTCGCTTAGTAGATTATGAATGCCTCACCCACACCGATGGGCAGCGCATCCTGGGGTTTGGCTTCTATGCAGGTATCGTTGGGGCACACAATGGGCTGCTCACTTATGCCCGAAAAAGCCACTTGTTCAGCCTGCCCTCTGCCCATCAGATAGGTTCTCTCGAAGGCATCCGCTCCGTATATGACGACCTTGCTTTACCTCCTTTGCGCATCGTAGTGACGGGAGGAGGCAAGGTGGCTGCCGGTATCCTGGAAATCATGAACTGCCTCGACGTAGAGTATATCGAACCGGAGGATTTCCTGGAAAAAGATTACAGCTACCCAATCTATACGCACCTCAAAGGCCCTTCGCTTTATGTTCGTAAGGACAATGGCCGCTACAGCCGCGAAGATTTCCATGCCCAGCCGCAGGCATATCGTTGCTTGTTCCTGCCCTTCTTAGAGCGCAGCGACATCCTGATGAATGGTATCTACTGGGATCATCAGATTCCACGCCTCTTTGAACGGAAAGATGTGTCGAAGCCCGGTTGCCGGCTTCAGGTGATCTCCGATATCACTTGCGATATAAACGGCTCCGTGCCGATAAATCTCGGTGCATCCACGATCGCAGACCCTGTTTATGGCATCAACCGTTTTAACTACGAGCGTTGCCCACCCTACCTCAATGATGGCAGCAGCATAGACCTCATGACCGTGGACAACCTACCCAATGAATTGCCCAGGGATGCCTCTGCTCACTTTGGTACTCACCTTGAAAAATATGTCCTCCGCGAATTACTTCAAGGCGACAGCAACATAATTGAACGGGCTACCATCTGCGCCGAAGGCAAGCTCAAACCCGCTTATGAATACCTGAGCGATTACGCCTACGGCGAAATGAAATAGCATTGCCCATTCACCTCTAGCCTGATTGCCTGAAAGGGACTTCTGAATCTGAATTCAAGGATTCAAATCCATCCTTCTAACTGACCAAGGAAATTTTCCAGGCAGATTAATAGCTTCCCAATACGCCTGCATGAGTTATCTGCAATACCATCTGGAGCTAATACTCGCAGACTATTCCGGAAGCCTGCCTTTGCATCATTTTCTAAAAAATTATTTCAGGCTACACCCGAAGCTGGGTAGCAGGGATCGGCGAGGACTTAGTGACGCTGCCTATGCCTGGTATCGCGTTGGAAAAGCCTTGCAACACACACCTTGCAGCGAAGAAGCAAAACGCATGGCCGCCCTACAGCTTTGTGGCCTCAGGCCTAAAGCCTGGGAGCCTTATTTCCTGGAAGAATGGAAACAAAATGCCGGTAATCTACCCGGTAAGCTCCCCATACTTTGGGATGAAATATTCCCTTTCGACATTCCCTTTTCAGAAGGAATAAACCGCAACGAATGGCTGGATGCAATGAAACGGCAACCGCAACTATTCCTGCGTATTCGGGGAAATCAAAAGGCTTTTTCCGACATTCTCGAAGAAAAAGGTATCGCCTTTGAATGGCTCAGAAACGACTGCCTGGCATTGCCAAACGGAACGAAGGTGGAAACTCTTTTTCCAGCCGACAGCTATGTAGTACAAGATGCCTCCTCACAAGCAACAGCAGCCTATTTTATGGGCAGTCATCAAGAGCATTGGTGGGATTGCTGCGCTGGAGCCGGCGGAAAATCGTTGATGTTGGCAGAACAATCAAAGAGCATCTCCCTGCTGGTAACTGACCGCCGCCCGAGCATCCTCAGCAACCTTAAAGAACGCTTTCAGCGCTACCAACTGGCCCTGCCGGAATCCCGATGCCTGGATGTATCGGATGCACGTGCGGTATCATCGGCCCTTGGCAAGCGGCAATTTGAAGGTATCATATGCGATGCCCCCTGTAGTGGCTCCGGCACCTGGGCACGTACTCCGGAGCATTGTTATTTCTTCCGACCAGAGCTTCTGAAAAACTTTTGCGAACGACAACAAAATATTCTCCGAAACGCTTCCGGATACCTGGCACCCGGGGGACGTATCCTCTACATCACTTGCTCCATTTTTCATTGCGAAAATGAAGCCGTGGCGGAGCAAATCGCAGGGGAAGCAGGCCTCCGCATTGAATCCATGCAACTAATTAACGGGCTGCCGCTACATGCAGATAGCTTATTCGTTGCGGTGTTGCGAAATAGCTGATTAAAGCAGTTAGAAAAACAGGTACTGCCTTTCTGCTATTTTTGCCAGCGAACCCACAAAACGAGTTTCATTCAATGGCCACTGTAGATCTGGTAATGCCCAAGATGGGCGAAAGCATCATGGAAGCGACTGTGTTGAAATGGCACAAAAGGCCCGGGGATGCAGTGAAGATGGACGAAACGGTCCTCGAAATTGCAACGGATAAAGTGGACAGTGAAGTGCCTTCTACCTCTGCAGGCACCATTTCCGAAATCCTTTTTAAGGAAAATGATGTCGTACCGGTTGGCACCGTCATTGCCCGGATCAACACTGAAGCCGGTGCTGCTACAGTACCTCAGCCTACTCCTCCGGCACCTTCTGCTCCCGCTCCCGCTCCCGCCCCACAGGCTCCTATAGTTACGGCACCCTCTTCACAAGGAAGCAGCAATGGCGCAAGCAAATTTTATTCACCCCTCGTGCTCAACATTGCCGCCAAAGAAGGAATCGGCATGGCGGAACTAGAGCAGATTCCGGGTAGCGGAGCTGAAGGCCGGGTAAGCAAAAAAGATGTCCTGAATTATGTTGCCAATCGGGGGGCAAGCCCGGTTCCTGCACCAACTCCAACCCAAACTCCTGTTGCTGCAACGCCAGCAGCAGTGACTTCCGCTCCGGCCGCAACAACAGCACAGCCCAGCCCGGCAAATGTGGAAGTCATCGAAATGGACCGCATGAGAAAGCTCATTGCCGACCACATGGTGCGCAGTAAATCCACCGCTCCACACGTCACTTCCTTCACCGAATGCGATGTGACCCAGATCGTGGCCTGGCGCGATAGAAACAAGTCCGCCTTCGAAAAGAAGTACGGGGAGAAAATCACCTACACTCCCATTTTCATCGAAGCGATTGTCAACTGCATCAAGCGCTACCCCATGATCAATTCCAGCGTAGATGGCGACCGTATTTTAGTTAAGAAAGACATCAACATCGGCATGGCTACGGCCTTGCCTTCGGGCAACCTAATCGTGCCCGTCATCAAAAATGCGGACACCAAAAACCTACTGGGCCTGACCAAGGACGTGAATGCCCTGGCAGGTGCAGCCCGCAGCAACAAACTAAAGGCAGACGATACGCAAAACGGCACCTTCACCCTCACCAACGTAGGCACCTTTGGCTCGCTGATGGGCACTCCCATTATCAACCAACCTCAGGTGGCCATCTTAGCTGTTGGCTCTATCAAAAAACGTCCGATGGTGCTCGAGACGGAGCAGGGCGATGTGATTGCCATCCGCCACATGATGTACCTCTCACTGAGCTATGACCACCGCATCGTAGATGGTTCACTCGGGGCTTCCTTCCTCACGGCAGTGGCCAATGAATTAGAAGCTTTCGATGGGAACAGAGCCGTTTAACTGAATCAGGTTGCCTGAGCCGGCCTCGTATCCCGATTGAATTGTTCGAATCCACCTTCCGGGGTGGATTTTTTTTCTCATGATTGTTGCACGCAGCTATTGGGTGTTTCTTTTATAGTCGCTGCACAACTTTTCCGGATGCAGAAGCTTATGAGATGCAGCGCTAGCCCCGCAAGGAGCAATCCTGTGATAAGTTCAGGACAGGTTACTACTATACTGCATTTGCGAACAGAAGCTGACTACAAAAAAAATCAGGTGCTTAAAAAAGGGAAACATGCTCCGCGTCTGCGTGAAAAAAAATATCGGCAGAACCATGGCATAAAATTTTCCGACCCTTAGAAAAAATTGTTCATCATGGAAAAGCAGCAGCCTGAAAAAAGTGTTCCGTTAAGTGCGGAAAGCCAACAACAAAATATAGAGAACAAAGGCTCCGAACAGGCCATACCGGCACCAAACACACACAAGGGAGGCATTCACAACAATGCCTTATATGCAGCGGGGATGGGGCGTGCCGCAACTGCACAGGTGAACCCTCATCGCACCGATGACTTAGCCAACACCGGCACCAATGTGTGGTATGAAGGAGCTACTGCACCCGGCTCCGGAGGCTCATCAGGCACGGGTTACACTTCCGGCCAGGCAGGCACAGGTGCCAGCATTTCCAGCCCATCCGACTTCGATGAGCTGGACCTGAGCAAGCATCCTGAAGCAAAACCTGGAACAGAAACTGAGGAACAAACAGACAATGCCAGCGAAAAGCCTTAGTTTGACTCCCCCCAAGAAACGCACGACGATGTCGTGATTGTTTAGGCCTTAACGACATGACATGAAGCGAACATGTAAGAGCCTGCATTTCTCCTGAAACCTCGCCGGAAAACACCCGGCGAGGTTTGTTTCTCTCAGGGAAGTCTTATGGCAGAGCGCTTACATTTGCGACCATATTTTTTTTCGCAGCGCCTTACTATGGAAGATTTAAAAATTACCCTCAAGCAGCAAATCATCGAGTCCCTGAACCTGCAGGGTATGAAGCCGGAAGACATTGACGATAACGCCCCCCTCTTTGGTGAAGGCCTGGGCTTGGATTCCATAGATTCGCTGGAATTGATGGTGTTGCTGGAACGCAATTACGGTATCAAAATTGAGGATGCGCGTGAAGGCCGTAAGGTGCTTAGCTCGGTACAAACGATGGCTGACTATATCCGCATGTATAGCAAGCCGGCTGCCTGATTTTCTTTCAGAATATTTCCACCTTCTTTTTCGAATCGAGTCGGCGTGATGCAGTATAGTTCCGACCGGATAGTCGTTACTGCCACAGGCATTATCACTTCCCTTGGGAGGGGAAAAAATGCACAGATAGCCCGCTTACGACAGGCGCTGCCTGCACTGAGGCATCCTCGGATACTGCAAACCAAACATGCCGCTGAATTTGTTTTGGGCGAAGTGGATGCCCAAAACGAAACACTGGCAAGGAGTCTTCCTTTTCCATGCCCGCAAAAGTTGACTCGTACGGCCTTGCTGACACTATGTGCCTTACAGGATTTAATACAGCTTACGCCAGAGCATTTCCTCAGCGGGCTAAACAAAAAGTTAGCCTTCATCAATGCCAGTACAGTTGGTGGCATGAGCGAGGTTGAAAACCATTATCACAAGCTGGCAGACCCTGCATTCAGTGGGTCTGAGACCGAATGGATAGAACTTCTCGACTGCGCCGAAAGCACTGAATATGCTGCTGCTTATTTTGGGTTGAATCCACAGAAAGCTACCATTAGCACAGCGTGTTCTTCATCGGCAAATGCCCTTTTAGTAGCGGCTCGCATGCTGAAGTTGGGGCTTTGCGACGCTGCAATTGCGGGCGGAGGGGATGCCTTAAGCCGGTACACATTGAATGGATTTCATTCCCTGAAAAATATGGATCATGATGCTTGTAGGCCGTTTGACGGAAACAGGAATGGATTAAATCTTGGCGAAGGAGCAGCTTACCTGTTAATGGAACGGGAAAGCGATGCGGTTCGGCGTCAGGCCCCAATTGAAGCGGTGTTCAGCGGCTGGTGCAACGCCAATGATGCCTACCACCCCACAGCGCCATCACCGGATGGCAGTGGTGCCCTGCGCACGATGAAAGGAGCCCTCCATCATGCCGGCCTCCATCCGCAAGACATAGGATACATTAATGCTCATGGCACCGCAACACGCAACAACGATGCAGCCGAAGGCAAAGCCATAGATACTTTGTGGCAAGGAAGGCCTCCTGCTTTTTCTTCAACGAAAGCTTTTACGGGGCATACACTTGCTGCTGCCGGAGCAGTAGAAGCTCTTTTTTCCATCTGGGCTATGCAGGAGGGTTTTATCCCCCCCAACCTGAATTGGGCACAGACTATGGAAGAATCTTCCATTCTTCCGGCTACTACACCGGACTTGCTCGATGCAGCACACGTCATGAGCAATTCATTTGGCTTTGGCGGCAATAATGTCTCTCTAATTTTTTCCCGCCC
This sequence comes from Bacteroidota bacterium, assembly GCA_018267625.1. Classification (GTDB taxonomy): domain Bacteria; phylum Bacteroidota; class Bacteroidia; order Chitinophagales; family Chitinophagaceae; genus UBA1952. The sequence continues at coordinate 4,071 of JAFDYC010000091.1, read as the reverse complement.
ATGAAACAACCTGCATTGTTTGTTCATGCGGCTACGGCCATCTCCCCGCAGCTCAGTTTTGGCAACGAGGCAACGCTCCTTCCCTTACTCAGCGTGGAAGATGGAAAATTATTCGCTCAGCCAATTGACTATGCCCACTACATCTCACCGGTTGCCATCCGGCGCATGAGCCGGATTATGAAAATGACGATTAGTGCTGCTATGGAATGCCTGGCACGAGCCGGCCTCAAGTCGCCGGATGCGATCCTCACCGGCACAGGAAGCGGTGGAATTACCGACATGGAACAGGTGGTGAAAGACCTTCGCCGTCTGGATGAAGAAAGCCTGAATCCCACAGGCTTTATCCAAAGCACCTACAACTCTCCCAATGGCTGGATTGCCATGCAAAGCGGCTGCACGGGGTACAACCAGACCTATGTCCATCGCGGGCAATCCTTTGAGTTGGCCTTAAAAGACGCACAAATGCTGCTGGCAGAATCCGGGCCTGCCTGCAACATCCTGGCGGGCTGCTATGAAGAATTGACGGATGAATATTTCCTAATTCGGGGGAAAAGGGGTTATTGGAAAAGGGAAAAGCAAGACAGCATTCAGCTTTTGCAAAGCAAAACCCAAGGCACCATCGCCGGTGAAGGTGCCAGCTTTTTCCTGCTTAATGGCTTGCAATCAGGGGCTTTTGGAAAAATTGAGCACTTAGAAATCGTACAGAATGTTACGCCGGAATCCATCTGGAATCAGGCTTCTTCCTTATTACTTGAAGCCGGTCTAAGCTTCTCGGACTTGTCTCTTTTATTACTGGGTAAAAATGGGGATAATCGCCAGGACAGCGTGTACTATAGCTTGTTAGCAAATTCCCCGAAAGACTTACCCGCAATAGCTTTCAAGCCGCTTTGTGGGGAATATGATACGGCGACTGGCTTTGGACTTTGGCTAGGGCTGCGACTACTTTCAGGCTGGTTGCCCGAGCCCGAACTCCTAATAAAAGAGCATATTGGGCTAAGTGGCATTCCCTCAAGCATTTTACTGGTAAACCACTTTATGCGCGGGGGAGCTTCTTTGCTGTTAATCAGGCAACAATAGCCTCGTTAACAAGCAGTTTACAAAAGGATTCTTAAGACCCATCATGCCAACTCACTAAAAATCAAGCTATTAATTTGACATTAAATAATTTTTTTATCGAAAAACACCGTTTAATTCCCTTATGCCCAAGAATTGCTCCTGAGTAATTTTGTCATTGCAAATTAACTCTTAACCACAAATGCAACGTATGAAACACACAATCCTCCTTGCTTCATCTGCGCTTCTGCTCGCTTTTACAGCGTGCAACCGTCAGGAAGCTACCACCCCTGGTGCCAATCAGGTGAAAACGTACAGCACGAGCAATGTGATGCACAATGCTGCCCGTTTTGAGGGAACAGGCTATTCTCAGTCTATTCCCATTGACACTGCCAACAAAATGATTGGCAGCTACTTGTCCAGCGTAGGCTATCCCTATGCCGACACCACCATCCGTTCGCTGTCGTTCAATGCCGACACCCTGCGTGCCTACCTCAACAACTCCAACATCAAGGATGTGAAGTTCTACATGGCACACCAGATCACCTGGCTGGATGCGGACATGAACCGCTACGGTAAAAACATTGGCTTAGCACCAGGAAAACTGACTCTCATCGTGGTTGGTTTAGACAACGATGGCAATGTGGTACGCAACAGCGCAAATGGTGTGTATGAGCACTGCATGCCCTGCCCAATGAATTGTGGATCTGGATCTGCTGATCCCTATCTTCAATAATTTTTCGTGCCCTATTTGGGGTAGGCAAGGCTTTAAATATAAATTGCGAACCTGCTGAGCAGGTTCGCAATTTTTTTACAGTTGTCATTTAGGCATATGATATGGATTTTAACGTAGCATTCCTACTTTATGAATCATTGCTGTTCTTTACCGCAGCGATAGCAATATTCCGATGGAAATTGCAGAGCGAATCAGACAAATGGATAACTATATTACTTTCCCTCACAGTTTTACAAGAAGGTGTTGCTGGCCTACTTAGGACTTTTTCAATCAGCAATCTTTACACCTATCACTTTTACACACCGATAGAAGTCTTCTTTATTATTAATTATTTCGCACGGGCAACAAGGATAAACCATGCGAGTAGGTTTGGTCTTTTCTTTGGCAGTATTGCCGTTATTTTAAGCATATTAAACACGGTATTCATCCAAAAGCTGTCGCAATTCAATTCCTATTACTTACTCCTCGAAGGGATAATCATCATTTGCTTTAGCCTCTTTTCCTTTTACAAACTATTAATTCGGGAGGATATTACCCCGAAGAACATGGCGGTATTTTGGATTACCTGCTGTTTTCTGTTTTATTGGTGCCTGACTTTTGTCAGCCTTGGGATGTATGCTCCAGTTATAGCTGCAAAAGGTGTACTCTCTATTATCATAAACAGCTCTTTGTACTATTCTAACATGCTATTTTACATAGCAATAGCCATAGTATTTCTGCGTTACAAAAAATTAGTTCCCTCCGGTGAGTGACAGCTATTTACTTGCAGTATTCATAGGCGGCACGGTGATTATCACCATGTTTGCCGCCATGATGACGATCTTTTTAATCGTTCAAAAACATCGTCAGAACCGTACCAGAATGGAGCGTCAGCAAACGGACTTTGCGACCAAAAGCTCTATGATGAGTTCCCGAATCGAGCTTCAGGAGCAGGCACTGGAATTTGTGGCTCAGGAGATTCATGACAACCTGGGGCAGGTGCTTTCCTTCAGTTGCCTGCAACTTGCCGACATCCGGAACTCGGTTCCGGAGTCCGATTTAAGAGGGCGACTCAGCAATAACTTAGACGTAACAAGGAAGGCCGTTCGTGAATTGCGCATGCTCAGCCATAACCTCAGCGGCCGTTTAGTTGAACAACGCCCGCTCAATGAAGTGGTAGAGTCTGAACTGGAGCGGATACGCTCGTTCTGCCCCATGGAATGCAAGCTAACGGTAACGGGCGCTGATATCGAATTGCCCCCAGAAACCAGATTGCTGATTTTCAGAATAGTGCAGGAAGCCTTGCAAAATGTGGTGAAGCATTCCGAAGCAAAATCAGTAGCAATCCGAATGAATTATGGGCACCGATTGTTTACACTAAAGCTTTCCGATGATGGAAAAGGAATCAACAATACCGAAAATGAAGCGAACCGCTCCCTGGGTATGACCAATATGCGGCAGCGGGCACGCCTGATGAAAGGGGACCTGCTGGTATCTTCAAACGAAGGCCGCGGCACCCTGATTACTTTGAATATTCCTTCCCGTTAACTTTGGGCAAATGACAGACGAGCAAGATTTCGACAAAGCACCGGAATTCCTCCTTCCCAACAACAGAAAGCCACCCATCCGCGTGGCCATTGCTGATGACCATACCATGTTCCGTAAAGGAATTATGGAAATCCTTCGTGCTTCCGGACGTTTCTTCATTGTGTGCGATGCTTCAAATGGTTTGGAATTAGCTCAAAAAATTGAAGCACTGACCGTCCCCCCTCAAGTCTGCCTTTTAGACGTAAATATGCCCTACATGGATGGCTATAAGACTATCTCCATGCTGCGCATGAAATATCGGGACTTAAAATTCCTGACGCTCTCCATGTACGACCATGAGTTTGCCATCATCAAGATGCTGCGTCAGGGAGCCAATGGTTATCTCCTCAAGGAAGAAGATCCGGAAGTGCTGATGAACGCCATTGAATACATAGTTGACCACGATTTCTACCATTCCGAGCTGACGAATCGCCATTTAGATGCTCTTCGTTCCGGTGAAGACTATCGTCGTATGAAACTCAACCCCATTGAAAAAACGTTCTTAGAACTTTGCTGCACGGAACTGATCTACAAAGAAATTGCTCAGCAAATGGGGGTATCTGTCCGTACCATTGAAGGCTACCGCGATGATATGTTTACCCGCCTCGGTGTGACGACGCGGACAGGCTTAGTCATCTTTGCACTGAAAAATGGCCTTGTTGAGCCCTAATCCCTCTCCAGTTCTGCCTTCATCCCCCCCTTCAGTTCTGATAACG
>JAFDYC010000090.1 GCA_018267625.1 Bacteroidota bacterium | reverse complement strand
CGCCTGAAAAAAAACCAAAAACTATACTTTTAAACTAGGCAGTTTTTAGGGACGCTTACACCGGCATTGAAGGATTTTCAATCACCGTTTTAGGCGGATTGCTGCGGCATTTCTCAACCTTTTCGCCGCAAATTCAGATAACACCGAATCCATTGGGAGAAAAATCCATTTTCTATGCGTAGAAAAATTTTACCCTCCAGGACTTCATGAACCAAAATCAAGAACCTCACATGGGTATTGTCTGTAACACCCCTTATCACCAGTGCATTTTGTCGCGACGTGCTTCATAATGCCTTGACAAATATGCACCGGCCATTAGCAGAAGGACTACCGCCAGAAGTTAGAATCACCTCGATGAGGCCGCCCGTTGTGTTGACTGGATCAGGCGGGGGATAATTTCCATCGGCATCGGGCAGGTAATCAAAAATCACCTCATCATTCACTTGTACACCAAACTCATTTTGCTCCACTTGCGAAAGCTTCACTCTTCCCCCTGCATTCGGCACAAAGGCCTGTGTTACCATTCCCCGAGACGCTACAAAAGTTCCGGTTACATCGCAGAGTAGTGGCGCGGTAAGGGTGCAAAGTACCGTGTCGTTTACGGCCAGTTCATGGCCTGTTTTATTTTCAAATCCCAGCCAGTGTCCGCTGCGCTCGGTATTGGAGCCATCGAAGAGCACGATCAATATTTGCCCCTTGGGCTTTGTGGGTCGGGGGGTCGAAACGATAATTCCTTTTGCCATGATTTCAAGGTATGGATAGGTGCTTTGTTTAATTAGATTTATCGTCTAATTAAAATAATTCAACCGATGTGAGAAAGCGTTCTTTGAATTTATTTTTAAAAACGACAGAGGCGATACTGCTTTTCCTGCTCAGTATTCAGCCTGTGTGCGCGCAAACGAGCGAGGCAGATTCTTTAAGAACTGCCTTAGTCGGCGCATTACCTGCAGCACGAATAGAAATAAATTACCTCATCGGCTCATACTATTTCAGTTCATCGCCCGATTCTGCCATTAACTACTTCAACGCCGCGCTGGAGCTGTCGCAGGCGATGAACAACGATACCCTTTCTGCAAAATGCATGTACCGGATTGGCATCCTTAAATACAATGCAGGAGCCTATGACACGGCAATCGGCAACTTGTTCCGCGCGCTAAACATCTTCGAACGGCAACAGGACCCATCAAGGACTCTGCTCTGCCTTCAATACCTTGGAATGGCCTACAATGATCAGGGCATGTACGATAAGGCTCTGGATTACGGCAAAAAATCGCTGGATCTGTGCGTCGCCACTGGCGACAAATATTCAGCCGGTGTATGCATGACGAACATCGGATCTGTTTATTACGCTCAAGCCGACTATGACCAGGCGTTGGAACATTTTCAGCAGGCACTTAAAACCATGGAGGCAATAGGTAACGAGCAGGGCATTGCCGATGCGCTCAATAATATCGCCATGATTTATGAGAAGAAATCAGAGCCGCAAAAAGCACTTGAATTCCTTCTGCGCTCCCTGGTATTGACCAAAAAAATAAGGGATACGCGCGGGGTTGCCGCCCGGTATCACAACATAGGCCTGGTATATAAAACGCTGGGCCAATATCCGATTGCCATCCGCTACTTAGACAGTTGCCTCGTACTTGCGAAAGAAGGCGATGACAAGTCGTACCTGAAAGAAGCCTACCACACCCTGGCCCAGTTGTATGCCGAAATGGGCAACTTCAAAAAGGCCTATGGAACGCAGGTGTTGTATGCTCAGCTAAATGACACCCTGTTAAGTGAGGAAAATAAGCGGCAATTCGCCGAAATGAATATCCGATACGAAACGGAACGTAAAGACCACCAAATCGTGCTGCTGAACAAAGACCGGGACATGCAAAAATTTATCCGCAATGCTTTTGTAGGCGGCTTTGCCATTGTGTTGCTCTTCGCCGGTGTAGTCTTCTTCCAGCGCAACAAAATCAGGAAAGGAAAGCAGCAAAGTGATGCCTTACTCCTGAACATCCTTCCGCTTGAAACCGCAGAAGAACTAAAAGCTACCGGCACTGCCAAAGCAAAGAATATTGACGGAGTAACGGTATTATTCACCGATTTTGAAAACTTCACGGCACTGAGTGAAAAGTTGAGTCCTCAGGAACTGGTCAATGAAATTCACTTTTATTACAGCGCCTTCGACAACATCATTTCCAGCCGGCACATCGAGAAAATAAAAACCATCGGCGACAGCTATATGTGCGCCGGAGGCTTGCACGAGGATGATAGCGTACATGCCGAAGAAACCATCAAAGCCGCACTTGAAATACGTGATTTCACGCTGGCCGAGAAGGGTAAGCGTATAGCAGCAGGCCGGCCCTATTTCGAAATCAGAATCGGATGCAATACCGGAAGTGTGGTCGCAGGAATCGTGGGCACCAAAAAGTTTGCTTATGACATCTGGGGCGACACGGTCAACATAGCCTCCCGTATGGAATCGTCCGGCGAAACCGGCAAAGTGAACATTAGCGGAAACACCTATGAAATCGTGAAAGACAAATTCATTTGTCTCCATCGGGGTAAAATAAAAGCCAAAAACAAAGGGATGATTGATATGTACTTCGTAGAAGAAGCAATCATCACCTGATTTTTCTTAAAAAAAGAGCCCTGTAGATTCCGGAGTCTTAGTGCTTTCAGTACAGAAAACACCATCGCTGTGTGATGCCATGGTGTGTTTCAATGCATAAATCGCAGCCAGCTTTGCAGCAACTTCATTTCGCTGCCTACACGTTCAATAGGCAATAGTAATCTTCGGTCAGTTTTTTCGATGAGCCTAATCAGGCCTTCCCGGATAGGCATCCAATAGCTTTGCCATCCTAAAAATTATTCTTCATGAAGTCAATATTCATGGCTGCTGTGTTGAGCCTCCTGACCACTACGGGCTTTGCCCAGGTAGCATCTACCAGCGCACCCAAACCCGACCCAAGCAAAAAACTCATGACCGTCGAAACATCCTGCGGCGAATGCAATTTTGATATGGATGGCAAAACCTGCGACCTGGCGGTACGCATTAATGGAAAAGCCTATTTCGTGGATGGGGTTTCAATAAAGGAATACGGGCATCCACACGACGATAATGGCTTTTGTGTGGCCGTGCGTCAGGCGGAAGTGCAAGGCGAAATCGTCAATAACCGTTTCAAAGCTTCCTACTTCAAGCTCCTCAGCCCAAAAGACAATCAAAAGAAATAAGCTCTGGCACTTTTTGCCTTTAGGCCGGCAGGCTGCATCTCATCTTCAAGCTGCAACTTTGCCGGCCTTTCTATGAGCATTCCCCAACTTTTCATGTTGCCCCTCTGTGGCGCTCTGGCCGGCTGGCTCACTGCGGCGGCCCTGAGCTTCCTGATTTTCCACCCGGAGAAACCCCTTCACCTTTTCGGGCAAAAAGTGCAGGGGCTGATACCCGCTCATCGCGAGGCTTTACTGGCGGGCTTTGCCAAACGTATAACTCAGCTCATCCCTATGGAACAGCTTAGCCAAAAACTCAGGCACCCCGATGCTATTGCTTCCGTCTTACCGGGCATTGAAGCACACATTGACACCTTCCTCAAGCAACGCCTCAGCGAAAAGATGCCCGCATTGGCCCTGTTTCTTTCTGATGAAATCCTGCAAACCATCAAGGCCACACTGACAGAAGAAATTGCCAGCCTCTTACCCGAAGTTGCGGGCCGTTTTGCACAAGGAATTGCCTCGCCGGATGAGTTGGAACGAAGCATCAGCACCCAGCTTGCCGCCCACGCGCCGGAACAAATAGAAGCTCCGCTGCGCCAGGCCCTGAACCGATATTCTGGCCGTATCCGGATGACCGGCATCGGGCTGGGCTTGCTGGCCGGCTTGCTGATGATGCTCATCATTTCCTGGATTTGAGCCTCCTAAATTTGCCCGGCCCGCAGCATGATTTTTTTGTGCTCGGTACAGGAAAACTTTATTTCCAACGCCTCATAAACATTCATTCAGCCGGAAGGCTGTAAAAAAACCAAGCAGCACCATGCCGCATTATTTCAGCTTAGGAAAGATTCCACAGAAAAGACACACACAATTCCGCAAACCCGATGGCAGCCTGTATGCTGAGCAACTCTTCTCTACCGAAGGTTTCTCTACCGAGTACTGCCTGCTCTACCACCTGCACCCGCCTACCACCGTCATCCGCAGCGAAGAGCCCATTGATCTTACGCCAAAGGCCGCAACCGACAACCTGCTTCGCAACCGCAGCTTCATGGGCTTCAAAACCAAGCCGGCCGCTGAGTATCTGGAAAGCCGGAAAATTTTCCTGTTCAACAACGACTGTCAACTATCCTTTGCTGCACCTCAGGCCGGACTGGGCGAGGATATCTTCTATAAAAATGCAGACGCAGATGAAGTGATTTTTGTGCATGAAGGCACCGGCCGCGTCCGCACCCAATATGGTCAACTACCCTTCCGATATGGCGACTATATCGTGTTGCCCAGAGGAACCATTTATGCTATTGAGTTTGACACGGCAGACAACCGGCTTTTTATCGTGGAAGGCTTCGGGCCGGTGCGTTTCCCACGCCGTTACCTTACCAACACGGGCCAGCTTATGGAACACGCTCCCTACTGCGAACGCGACATCCGTACCCCGCAAGACCTGGAAACTATTGACCGCAAGGGTGAATTTTTGATAAACGTGAAAAGGCAAAACCTGCTTTACAAAATCTGGTACGACCATCATCCTTTTGATGTTGCAGGCTGGGACGGTTGCGACTACCCATTCATCATCTCCATTCACGACTTTGAGCCAATTACCGGACGTGTGCACCTGCCCCCGCCCATCCACCAGCAGTTTGAAGGGCACAACTTCGTGATTTGCTCTTTCGTGCCCCGCTTATACGACTATCATCCGTTGTCTATCCCGGCCCCCTACAACCACAGCAATATTGACTCAGACGAGCTGATCTACTATGTGGATGGCGACTTTATGAGCCGCAAACATGTGGAACGAGGGATGGTAACCTTGCACCCTGCCGGCATCCCACACGGGCCACATCCCGGAGCAGTCGAAAAAAGCATCGGAGCTACAGAGACCAAGGAACTGGCTGTGATGGTAGATACTTTCCATCCCCTGAAGATGACCCAACATGCACTGGAGGTAGAAGACAGTCAGTATATGCATAGCTGGATTGAATAACTCGCCCAAACTGAAAACTTGCTTCGAGGCTGTCTCTTTGGGTCAGCCTCGTTCCATTTTGACCGGTATTTAATGACTGACTAAAATCAAATTTCTTAGTTGGCTGAATCTCGCTGTTTGACTGCTGATACAGCCGGTACTGAACATATTTTTCAGGGCAAGCTGCAACGAAATATGAATCATGGCACTGAAGCCTGCAAGCAAAAATCAGGTTAGAGACAGAGTCCATCCAGGCAACAGAAGCAAGGCATCGCAAAGCGTTACCTTTACCGGCTAAACCGAATATCATGGAAGCAACCATAGCCCGCGAGCTGGAAGCCCGCAAAGCGACTGACTTTCTGCCCATCAATGGTACCGATCACATTGAGCTGTATGTGGGCAATGCCAAGCAGGCCGCGTATTTCTACAAAGCTGCTTTTGGCTTTCACAATGTAGCCTATGCAGGCCCGGAGACTGGCGTCCGCGACCGGGTGAGCTACGTAGTGCAGCAAGGAAAAATCCGGCTGGTTCTTACAACCCCGCTGAACAGCAATTCACTGATTTCCGAGCATATCCGCAAGCATGGCGATGGCGTGAAAATCCTGGCTTTGTGGGTGGATGATGCCACAAAATCATTTCAGGAAACAACCAAACGAGGCGGCAAATCATATTTAGAACCTAAGACCCTGGAAGATAAAGACGGCAAGGTGGTAGTTTCTGGAATTTACACCTACGGAGAAACAGTGCATCTATTTGTCGAGAGAAAGGATTACCGCGGAGCCTTCATGCCCGGATTTGAAGCTATGAGCAGTGACTTTCAACCATCCGACACCGGACTGCTTTACATTGACCACTGCGTAGGAAATGTGGGTTGGAACCGCATGAATGAGACGGTGAAATGGTATGAAGACGTAATGGGCTTTGCCAATATCCTGAGCTTCGACGACAAGCAAATCAACACGGAATATTCCGCGCTGATGAGCAAGGTGATGAGTAACGGGAACGGCTATGTGAAATTTCCCATCAACGAACCCGCAGAAGGCAAGAAGAAGAGCCAGATTGAAGAATACCTGGATTTCTACGAAGGCGAAGGCGTACAGCATATTGCCGTAGCTACACATGATATCATCAAAACCGTTCGCGAGTTGAAAGCAAGAGGAGTGGAATTTCTGTCTGCACCACCGAATGCCTATTATGAAGAACTGTTGAGCAGAGTAGGTAAAATAGATGAAGACATGAAGCCGCTACAGGAGCTGGGCATCTTGGTGGACCGAGATGAAGAAGGGTATTTACTTCAGATTTTCACCAAGCCTGTGGAAGACCGCCCTACCCTGTTTTTTGAAATCATCCAGCGGAAAGGGGCCAAGAGCTTTGGTGCCGGCAACTTCAAAGCGCTGTTTGAAAGCATCGAACGCGAGCAAGCCAAGCGGGGAAATCTTTGATTCTGCTGCGGCAAATCTCCGTTTCATCAACCCCTGCAATGCCTATATTGCAGGGGTATTTTTTTTGCTAAAATCCTAACATACTCAGCCGGTCATACGTCAGGGATGACTAAACCACCAACCAATCTTTATTCATGAAGAGGCTTTTACTCCTTTGTAGTCTGCTTGGTCTTGCGGGTGCGTCGCAAGCTATCTGTACATCGTCGTTTTCATACGCGCAGGTGCCTACCGGCAACAACTTGCTACATGTAAACTTCACGAACAACTCCGGCTATGGGCTCCCTTTCCCCGGCCAGATAAAAGACTATTATCTGAATTACGGCGATGGTTCTTCTACCTCGTATGGAGTAGGCACCAGCCTGCCCGCACATAACTACTCCTCGCCGGGCAGTTACACCGTCTGGTTGATCGTTCGTAGCGTGGATTCTGCCAGCAGCAGCATAATCTGCCGGGACAGTTCCGCGATAACAGTGACGGTAGCATATCCTCCCTGCGGCGCTACAATTTCGGTCAGTGGCACCGGCGCTACCAAGACCTTCACAGCGACCAACCCGGCCGCTACATCGGGCATCAGCTACACTTGGTATTATGGTGATGGCACGAATGGCTCCGGTACTCCAGCCAGCCACACATATTCTTCCACCGGCACCTATAATGTAACGCTCATCTCGACTGCTCCAGGCTGTAGCGATACCAACACAATGAGTATCGTAGTGTACTTCCCACCACCCCCACTGAATTGCAGTCTGCTTAGCGCCAATTTCAGCACAGTTACCAGTACGAATGTGGTCAGCTTTACGAACTCTTCCAGTGTTGCTTCGGGTGCTTATTTCACTTCGTCCAACTGGTCATTCGGGGATGGCACAGGCACTACAGGCTACAATATCCCCTCTCATACCTACACCTCCACCGGCATCTTTGCCGTGAAACTGGTCATGAAGTGGAATGACTCTCTTTCCACAACTACTTGCCGGGACTCCATCACCAAAACAGTCAATATTGCCAGCATCCCAGCGCCTCCCAACATTATCTCTGGCAACGTGATTTATGATAGCAGCAATGGATTACGCTATTTCAAGGTTTACCTTATCAAGCTGGATACGACTACCAACATACTCAGCGCAGTGGATTCCGTTACTACGGGCAGCGCACCGGCTCCTTACTATGCGTTTGGAAATAAAATGGCTGGCTCCTACCGGGTCAAAGCCGTACCTCAAGGGGGGCCTTTAACCGGCACCGGACTCATCCCCACTTATGCAGACTCCAGCGTGTATTGGAACACTGCCCGGCAGATAGCGCATGTGGGCCTGTCCAGCCTCAACAATTTTATCTACGTCTTGCAGGGAGCTGTAGCTCCAGGACCGGGATTCATCGGGGGTAATGTTGCCTTGGGTGCCAATAAGGGAAGCACTTCCGGTGCTGTCTCTAACCTGCTGGTATTCCTCCGGGATGCCAATATGCGCGTCATTCAGACTGCCCTCACCGATGCCAATGGCAACTATGGCTTTAGCAATTTAAAGCTAGGCCCCTACAGCATCTGGCCCGAGCAGATCAACTATTCCACTATGCCGGTTACCCCAATCGTGATCAATGCTACCTATCCCTCCAAAAACAGTATTGACTTCAATGTGGACGATGCGAAGCACAGCATTGCACCCCGTACTTTGAGCGTAACAACGGTCAACACAGAACATGAATATCTACGCGTAAGTCCGGTGCCCGCACATGGCCAGGTAACCCTCAGCTGGCATGCGACCCAGGTTCAGGATGCCTCCTTCATCATCTCCAATATGAATGGTCAGGTGGTCCGGACAACGACCGTGATGCAAGCAAAAACCGGAAGCATTCAGCTCGATCTGAATGGCTTGGCACCCGGTGTATATTTCGTACACGGCAGCGGTTCTTTAGCCGCTCATATTGCCCGGCTCATCGTACAATAAAGGCTTTACAGCTAATACTGATTCGTACAAAAGCTGTCTCAGATTCCTGAGACAGCTTTTTTTGTCAGCAGGAATCCTGGATTCAATTTCCAATACAGCCGCTCCGGAGCTTGTTTTCATGATTGTTGCAAATAGTTGGATTTCGCTGTTCGGTAGTTGTCGTAAGAAGCTCAAAGTAGCACTAGCCTTGAAGGGTGCGACGCAACGAAGCTGCATCAAAGTGCCGGAGCCGACAACCAAAAAGGAAGAATGAATTGCCACACTCATCGGCACAAGAACGGACTGTAGTTTCTTAAAAATTAGCAGCGGCCACCTCTATTCTGAGACGACCGCTGCCTGTGAGCCAAGGGCCCATTCATCAAGAAACAACTATGCGGTATTACATCTGCATCCGCTGGATTTCGCATCCCACACTTTTGGTTTCTTGCGGCTTAATGGGTTTTCCGGCTACCATATTTTTCAAGGCGTTCAGGGCGAAGAAATGCTTGCTTTTATCCGGGTCTAATGGGTTTTCGAGTAAGGCACCTTTATAGACCAGTTTGCCGCTTGCATTGAAAAGGAATACCTCCAGGTTGTTGCTGGCCCCAAACTGATCCGCCATGATCGCCATATTGTCCATGAGATAAGGTGCCGAATACTTCCATTGTTCCGCGAAAGCGTGCATTTGCCCCATGTCTTCTCCATTTTGGCGGATTTTTTCATTGCTATTAAGCACCGCCATGCCCACACCCAGTGCTTTAGCTGTATTCATCAGCTCCAGGATTTGTCTTTGAGACTTGAGGGCGGCCCGGCAAGTATTGCCCGAAAACAGAACCAGTAATCCCTTTTCGGTTGTAGCGGATTGGAGTGAAATAGGATCACCCAAGGCACTGGGCATCATCAAACCGCTGTTGGGTATTTCGCTACCCAGAGGCAGGCTTTTCAACTTGGGGCCTTGAGGCAAAGGAGGCCGGGGCGGTAAGGCAGGGTTAGCAGCAGGTGGGGGCGGAGGCGCCTGAGGAGGATCGGTAATGTTCGCCTGGGCAAATACAGAGCCTGTCAGAGCAATTAAAGAGATACTGAGAACGAGCTTTTTCATGCTGAATATTAAGCGCGCAATCTACACACCGCGGCTGTGCTGGAGCGTCACTGAACGTTAAAAACAGAAAGAGCTGTCCTGGAGTGAACAGCCCTTGCATTTGTACCAAAAACGACCCGTATCAGTTTCCTGATTCAGGGCTATGGAACGGATATCGGTAATCTGTAGGTGGCACTAACGTTTCTTTTACCGTACGGGCAGAGAGCCAGCGGTAAAGGTTGAGCACAGAGCCAGCCTTATCGTTCGTGCCGGAGGCACGGGCACCACCAAAAGGTTGTTGAGCCACTACTGCACCGGTAGGTTTATCATTGATGTAGAAATTTCCGGCGGCATGCACCAGTTTCTTAGCCATGATCTCAATGGCACTGCGGTCTTGAGCAAAGACAGCACCGGTCAACGCATACGGGCTGGTTTGATCCACCACATCGAGCGTCTGTTCCCATTTTTCAGCATCATACACATAGAGGCTCAGAACGGGGCCGAATATTTCTTCGCACATCGTCACATAAGCAGGGTCTGTCGTTTCGATGATGGTAGGTGCCACGAACCATCCCTGGCTGCTGTCACAGGTACCACCGACTAGGATCTTTGCCTTGCCTCCGCTTTGCTTTACTGCATCGAGGTAGCTGGCAATATTCTTAAAGCTTTTCTCATCTATCACTGCGTTGATGAAGTTTTCAAAATCATCCACACGCCCCACCTTCATGGTTTTGATTTCGGCAATGAGTTTCGCCTTGATTTCATCTGCAAGATTGGAGGGGAGGTAAGCGCGCGAGGCAGCAGAGCATTTCTGTCCCTGGTATTCAAATGCCCCACGAGCCAAGCCGGCTACCACCGCATCTACATGGGCTGTCGGGTGAACAAACACAAAGTCTTTTCCGCCCGTTTCGCCTACGATACGCGGATAGCTCTTATAGCGGGCGATATTATCGCCTATGCTTTTCCACATTTGCTGAAACACGCCGGTGGAGCCTGTGAAATGTACACCGGCAAAATCCGGATGCTGGAAACAGATGTCGCCGACCACCGGGCCGGAAGGGTAAATCAGGTTGATGACTCCTGCAGGCAGCCCAGCCTCCATCAGGATTTCCATAAATACAGAAGCACTATACACCTGCGTGTTGGCCGGTTTCCAGACCACCACATTGCCACACAGGGCGACGCTGGTGGGCAAGTTGCCACCTATTGCAGAAAAATTGAACGGAGTCACTGCAAGAACGAAACCTTCCAGCGGGCGATACTCCATATGGTTGTGAACACCGGCAGGTGACAAGGGTTGCTGGGCATAAATGCCACTGAGGAAATGCACGTTAAAACGGAGGAAATCAATCAACTCACAGGCGCTGTCTATTTCTGCCTGATAGGCATTTTTACTTTGCCCCAGCATAGTTGCTGCATTCATCTGGTAGCGATACTTGCCCGCCAGCAGGTCTGCTGCTTTCAGGAAAATGGCGGCCCGGTGCTCCCAGGGCATCTCAGCCCAAGCTTTGCGGGCCTTCAGTGCCGCATCTATAGCGGCATGGACATGGCTTTCGTTGCTTTTATGAAAATGCCCGAGCAGGTGCTGTGTTTCGTGCGGCGGGCGGATTTCAGTCTGCTCTGTGCTGCGCACTTCCTGTCCCCCGATGTACATCGGAATGTCGCGGGGTGCTGCTTTCAGTTCCAGGAGGGTCGCCTTCAGGGCTTTTCGTTCAGGGCTTCCCGGCGCATAATTGAGCACCGGTTCGTTTTTAGGTTCGGCAAATGGGATATACGCGTTGTGCATGGGCGCGAAGTTCGTTGAATCTGACGGGAGCTGAACATGATGATTATCCTTTGAGCACCTGATAACCATTCATCGTTCCCTACTCTGAGTGATAGCTTCTTCATGAAATTATTTTTTGGTTTATCCAATTCATCGTCCTGATTCCACTTCGTTACAGCCTAATGGAGCAATTCAGGCGGGAAAAATTTTCTTAGGATGCTTTAGGACGAGGCGGGGCTTAAAAGGAAAGAGGCTGTCTCTTTTCTGAGACAGCCTCTTGCTGCGTGCCAGCGCGATATATTTATTTGTTAGTAACCACCGTCATTATCCCGGCGATTGTTGAAGCTGTTGTTATTGCCGTAACCGCCGCCGCCGCGTCGACCGCCGCCACCGAATCCGCCACCCGAGCGAGGCTCTAAGGGGCGTGCTTCGTTGACTACCAGTTTGCGACCGGAGAGATCCTGGCCGTTTGTGGCTGCGATAGCTGTCTCTCCGTCTTCCTTATTGGTGAAGGTGACGAAGCCGAAGCCTCTGCTGCGTCCGGTTTCACGGTCGGAAGCGACGAAGGAATCTTCGACGTTTCCAAATTGACTGAAGTGATCGCGGAGCTGGTCTGCGTTGGTTGCGAAGGCAAGGTTGCCTACGTAAAGCTTAATGGACATGTTCGTTGTCTTGGTGGTTTGCTGCGCTGGCGCGAAGCTCGGCGAATATCCGACTTTTCTACTGCTTCTTACGTTTTAGGTTAGAGAAAAGTTTGTGAATGCACACAAGATTTTATTGAAGGGCAGTAAGAGATTAAAAAATGAGTGGATCAGTTTGCCCCCAGTTTGGCTTTAAGGCCGGCATCCAGCACATCCAGGAATTCTTCGGTGTAGAGGTAGTGTTCACCATGTTTTACATCTGAGCCATGTACAGAGATGGCCAGGTCTTTGGTCATATTGCCGGATTCAACTGCTTCCACACAGACTTGCTCCAGGGCGTGGCTGAAGTCAATGAGGGGCTGGTTCTTGTCCAATTTTCCCCTAAAAGCGAGGCCGCGCGTCCAGGCATAAATGCTGGCGATGGGGTTGGTGGAGGTGGGGTTGCCTTTCTGATGTTCGCGGAAGTGGCGGGTGACGGTGCCGTGTGCGGCTTCAGCTTCGAGCGTATTCCCATCAGGGGTGACGAGCACGGAGGTCATCAGGCCCAGCGAGCCGAAACCTTGCGCGATCGTATCACTTTGTACATCGCCGTCATAGTTTTTGCAGGCCCACACAAAATTGCCATTCCATTTAAGGGCACTGGCTACCATGTCGTCAATGAGGCGGTGTTCATAATGCACATCCGGGAACTCAGGGCTCACTTCTGCGAAAATGTCTTTGAAGCGGCCATCATATTTTTTGAGGATGGTATTTTTTGTGGAGAGATAAAGAGGCCATGCCTTACTGCGAGCCATATTGAAGCAGGCATGAGCGAAACCACGGATGCTCTCGTCGGTATTGTACATCGCCAAGGCTACACCATCACTTTTAAAGTCGAATACCTCATGCTCCATCACACTGCCATCTTCTCCTTCGAAGCGGATAGTCAGTTTGCCTTTGCCCTTAGTCACAAAATCGGTAGCACGGTATTGGTCACCATAGGCATGTCGTCCTACTATAATTGGTGCATCCCAATTCACCACGAGGCGAGGTACATTGCTCATCACGATGGGTTCGCGGAATACGGTACCATCTAAGATGTTGCGGATAGTACCATTCGGGCTTTTCCACATTTGTTTCAGGTTAAATTCCTTCACACGGGCCTCATCCGGAGTGATGGTAGCACACTTGATTCCTACTCCATGTTTTTTGATAGCATGAGCAGCATCAATAGTTACCTGATCCAGGGTGGCGTCGCGGTGTTCAATGCCCAAGTCATAATATTCGATTGGTACGTCCACGTAGGGAAGGATCAATTTGTCTTTGATAAACTTCCAGATGATACGGGTCATTTCATCGCCATCCAGTTCTACGACTGGGTTAGCTACATTGATTTTGTTCATGATTGGCTCAGCAGCTTATTTGATTCGTTTAAGAAATGAGAGTGGGTTTCCCTATTGCAGACCACCCGGGAGGGGGGCGAAAATACGGGCAAGCAAGATTCGGAAAACGGAAACCCGGCGGCAGCCAATCAGACACTTGCGGGTAAAATGAGGCTTAGGCAATTCTTGTTATCATACATGAAATGGGTCGCTTGGTTGTATCAGGCTATGAGAAAGAAAGATGTGGAGGAAAAATTTTCGGCGAAGCAGCCCTGAATACAAAACCAAAAGCTACGTTAACCCGTATCTTTCCCCGATAAATCGCATATCGCCAAAACGCTGACACCATGATTAAAACCAGGACGCTATTCAAAGGCTTGGGTTTGGCTGCGCTGACATTGGGCGCCGTCTTTGCCTGCCAGTCTGTGCAGGCATCATCCCATCGGGAAGCGCCGCTCATTGCACAAGACCCGCAGGCTGACAACACAGACTTGTATGTTTTCCGTTCACCGGACGACACCAATTTCGTGACCATCATCGCCAACTACATCCCCTTTCAGCTTCCGGAAGGCGGGCCAAATTTTTACACTTTTGGCCAGAACATCCGCTATGAAATTCACATCAAGAATAACACAGCTACTGCACAAGATGACATCACGTACCGATTCACTTTCACAGTAAGCAATCAAGACCCCAATACTTTTTTCAATATCCGCCTGGGCAAGCAAAACCAACGCGTTTCCTGGACACTTACTAAGCTGACAGGCGGCAGTTCGTTCGGTAGCGTCATTGCAACAGGCAACTGCCCTCCTCCAAACGTAGGCCGCAACTCCATTGAGGGGCAAGCTGGTTTGAGTGTTACTTCATATGACACCTTAGTAAAACAAGCCATTGTTACTGCTTCGGGGTCTGCAGCAAAAGGTGAACGAATTTTTTGTGGCTCTGCAGATGACCCCTATTTCGCAGATATAGCCGGCATTTATGACTTGGGAGGCTTTAGGCCCAAGGGGAATAGTACCAACGCGCCCAAAGATGGATATGCCCGTTACAATGTGAGCACCATCGCCATGAAAATTCCAATATTCGCCCTGCAAAAATCAGGTCAGTCGGTAACTGCTGCCCGCAATATTTTAGACCCGGACTATGTCATTGGCGTTTGGGCATCAGCTTCCCGCAAAGCCATTACCACACTGGGGAACGGAACCCTCTCCTACCCGCCCGATTCTGTCAATAGTTGGGTACAGGTATCCCGCGTAGGCATGCCGCTGACGAACGAAATCATGATTCCAATCGGAAAGAAAGATTTATGGAATTCCGTGAAGCCATACAATGATGATCAGTTTGACCAGTACTTCAAGAACCCTGAGCTGGCATTGTATATGTCCGACAAAAATTATGGAGCTCAGTTTCCGGCTCTGAATGCGCTACGCATCCAATTAGCATCCCGTTCAGACATGATTTCCGGCGGCTTTGATTTCCATAATGGAGCTAAAGGCCTTTGGCCCATAAAAGGCATCAATCTTTCCGGAACAGCACTGGATCCGCTGGGTTTCGGAAATATGCTGCTTCCTGACTCCACTTCTCCCCGCTCAGTGGACATTCTACCGCTCTTCTATACCGGCTTTCCTAACCTGGCTCCTTATCAACTTGCCACCGGTAAAGACGGAGACAATCCCCTGGCTGCAGGCAAACCCTTCATCAATAATTTTCTGCCCACTTATGGCGACATGATTCGCCTGAACATGGCGGTACCGGTGACACCTCGTAATGGTCCCAGTTTCTCCAGCTTAGGCTTGCTAAAAGCAGCCGAAATAGGGTTGAATCAATCACCCTATAACCTGAGCAATGAGCTGCAATGGATCCCCAATATGGATGGCTTCCCCAATGGCCGTCGCCTCGAAGATGATGTGGTCACTATCGAAATGCAATTGATGGCCGGTGCCGGGCTTGCTGTGATGGGATATTGGTACGATGATTTCCACCCTGGCGGCCCAACGATGACTACCGGAATGCAGCGCACTTTCGATTTCAGTGCCGGGCCTGACAAAAACGATACTACGTTCAAGGCAAACTTCCCTTATGTACAAGTGCCCTGGAGTGGTGCTGACTATTCATCACAGCCCCGTTTCTAAACCATCAAGCGCTTAAACTTCAACTTCCACGACTCCATGACAAATACGATACAGAAAATGGTTGTAGCGCTGGGGCTGTGCCTGGCACCTTCGCTGGCAGCCTTTGCCTCCTCTCATCGCGAAGCTCCCCTCATCGCTTACGATCCTCAGGCTGACAACACAGACCTATACGCCTTCAAAAACCCGAATGACAGCAGCAAGATTATCATCATTGCGAACTACATTCCTTTTGAAGCTCCGCAAGGCGGCCCTATTTGGTACAGCTTTGGTTCTGATGTCCGCTACGAGATACACATCAAGAACGACCCGAATCATATCGGTGACGACATCACGTATCGCTTTAGCTTCCAAACCCAGGACGAAACACCCAACACCTTTTTCAACATCCGCTTTGGAAAGCAAAACCAGAAAAACACTTACACCCTCGAGAAGATTATTGGCAATGGTTCGCCGGTAACGATTGTCAGCAATGGCAAAGTGCCTCCTCCTAATATCGGGCCTCGTTCCATTGAAGGTGCTGATGGCTTGGGTGCAAAGAATTACGACTCGCTGATGATAGGAGCTATTGCACAAGCCAGCACCGGTGAACGCGTCTTTGCCGGGCCTATTGATGACCCCTTTTTCGCAGACCTTGGCGGTTTCTTTGATTTGGGTGGATTACGCCTTCCGGGCCGCGATGGAAATGCAAAAATGAATTGCCATTCTCTGGTACTGGAAGTACCCGTGAAGCTGCTCCAGAAAAATGGAAAGGATGTTTCTGCTTCCACGACGATTTTGGATCCCGACTTCGTCATTGGTGTCTGGGCATCTGCCTCCCGCCAGGCTACCCAAACCCTGAATGGTGATGGCACCAAGACAGGTAGCGGTTCCTGGGTTCAAATCAGCCGTATCGGTATGCCATACACCAATCAAGCTATTATTCCGATTGGAAAAAAAGACCTCTGGAACAGCATTCAACCCGGAACGCCCGGCGAAAATCAATTCTTCAGTTTTTTCAATAATCCTGAATTAGGATTGTATGTGGACACATCCACCAACGGTTATGGCAAATCCGTACCCGCCATCAGCAACTATCTGAATATCCAAAGTGCTTCCCGCCCAAATGGGATGATGGGCCCTTATGATTTCCGGAATGGAAAATCCGGACTTTGGCCCCTCAAAGGGGATCCTATGCTTACCGGCACAGCCCTCGACCCAGCAACGTATGGCAATATGTTCCTGCCCAATAGCAGCAGCCCCCGGGCATTGGATGTGCTTCCCTTCTTCATGACCGGCATTCCCAACCAGCCTCCTTACCAACTCTATTCGGTGAAAGTGAGCCGTAATCCGATGCTGGCAGGCAAGCCCTTCATCAATAATTTCTTTCCATACACAGGCGACATGCTGCGCCTGAACATGGCTACTCCAGCCACTCCCAGAACATTACCCAACGGAATGCCGAATCCGGACTTCTCCTCTCTGGGGCTGTTTGCTGCTATCACCCGTGGGCTGACTGATGTTGCTTACAATACCACCAACAACATTCAGAACATCCCGAACATGGATGGCTTCCCTAATGGACGTCGCCTGGAAGATGATGTGACTACGATTGAATTAATGCAAATGGGAGGCACCATGTTGTTTGCAATGGGGCTGCCTTACGATGATTATACCCCCGGCAGTGCAAACAACTTTAGCCCGGAAGCCCTGAAAGCTTTTGGATTTAGCGCAGGAGTTAGCCACAATGACACCAGCTTTAAGTCCGATTTCCCCTTTGTACAACAACCTTGGCGTGCCTACAATGGCGGCCAATATGTTGGTCCGCTCAAAGTGCCCAACATGGGGCTTTCAACTGCTGACGCTATCATGATTGCCTACCCCAATCCTATGACCGATCAAGTCACCTTTAAATACAAAACGGCTTATGCCGGTAAGGTGCAGATTGACGTTATTGATATTAATGGGAGGTTGATGGCTACTCTGGACCAGGCAACTCAAAATGCAGGTGAGCACCGCGTAAATTGGAATACGGGAACTCTAGTTCCTGGCAACTATTTCGCCAGATTATCCGTTGATGGCCATGTTTTCCAGACCTTGAAGCTGGTGAAACTTTAAATCCATCTCTGGCAATTTCAGAACAGCGCTTCTTCGGGGCGCTGTTCTTTTTTTCGGGAACTTGCAAACGCTGAATCCTTAGCCCCTTTTTGAATGCGCCACCTTGCACTTTGCCTACTTTCTCTTACACTCATCTTTTCAGCCTGCGATCATTCTAACTCAAAGGCTCCGGTCATAAAAGTGGCGGGTATTGAAGTTCCCAAGCTCCTGCCTGAGGATACCGTAAAAGGTAATGCGGATGAGCAAATCCGGATAACCTCTGATTTCAACAAGGCAATCAGCGACCTGCGGGCAAATGGAGATAACCCGATGCCGCTACTGAAGCTGGCTGAAGTGTTTATCCAGGAAGGGCGAATTAGTGGAAACGATGTCTATTACAGCAGCGCTGCAATAAAAATGCTGGAGCGGGTGTTGCAGGCTGAAAGCACAACAGAAGACCAACGATTTTATGCTCTTAACTTAAAAAGTATGGTATTGCTTCGGATGCACCATTATCAGGCGGCGCTGGAAACGGCCCGGCAAGGCCTGAACATTTTCCAATACAACTCCGGCATTTGGGGTTGTGTTTCCGATGCACAAATAGAGCTGGGACATTACGATTCTGCAGTTCAGGCTTGCGACCGGATGGTGGGAATACGCCCAGACTTACGCTCCTATGCCCGAGTGGCTGCACTCAGGGAAATTTTTGGGAAAAAAGAAGCTGCTGTCGAAGCAATGAAAATGGCTGTTGCCAGTGGTATTCCCGGATTAGAACCTACTGAATGGGCTCGAGTTCAATTAGGTGATTTATACTTCAGACAAGGGAAATTGGACAGCGCAAAGCAAGCCTACGAATACTCACTATTCTATCGGCCCGGATACCCAGCAGCACAATACGGTATGGCTCATGTGCTGGCGGCAAAAGGCAATTCAGACAGCGCAATCATCTTTGCACAAGCAGCAGAAAAATCCCAACCAGGAACAGATTTCAGCCTTTTTCTCGCCAGGCTTTATGAACGAAAAGGTATGGTTGCCGAAGCTCAAAAAATCCAACAACAACTGATTCATTCCCTACAAGAAGCAGACGCGTTGGAAGCAAAGGATTCAAAGTATAAACACGACCGTACCCGTGATTTTGCCTTAGCTTTCCTGGCAGCCGGCGAATTAGAAAAGGCTTTTTCTTTTGCCAAAAAAGATTACGAGCTGCGCCCTTCAAATATTGATGTCAATGAGCTGATGGCCTGGCTCAGTTACCGGAAAGGTGATTTTGCCTCAGCAAAGGAATATGCAGAAAAAGCCTTGAAAACAGGTGCTCAAAATCCGGCGCTCCTGTATGAATGTGGTCAGATTTTTTCGGCAGCCGGAGATGCAAATCGAGGAACCCTCATGATGCAACAAGCCCTGTCAGTCATGCCCTATTTAGACTTGCAAACGCTGGCTGGAAGGAATCAATAATGGTCGAATCAAAAAGTATTTAGGCACGCGGATTCGTGCAGCAAACAATCAAATTCATCCCCCATGAGCAAGACCCATTTTTTCGGAAAGACTATTTTCATCACCGGTGCCAGCAGGGGTATTGGAAAGTCTATAGCCTTACGACTAGCTCAGGAAGGCGCCCAAATTATCATCGCAGCAAAATCTGTTCGCGAAGACACCCGGCTGGGAGGCACAATTTTCAGCGCAGCCAATGAGATAGAAGCAGCCGGAGGTAAGGCCTTCCCCATCGCTTGTGACATCCGCGATGAGACCCAAATTATAGAAGCAATAGAACAAGGGGCTGCTCATTTCGGAGGCATTGACGCAGTAGTGAATAACGCCTCCGCCATTTCCCTGACTTCCACAGAAGGCACTGAAGCCAAACGTTTCGATTTGATGCACGATATCAATATCCGGGGCACTTTCCTGGTTACGAAACATTGCCTGCCCTGGCTTCGTCGTGCAGCCAATCCGCATATCCTAACGCTTTCGCCCCCTATCAATTTAGAGCCACGTTGGTTGGGGCCTCATGTAGCTTACACGTTGAGTAAGTATGGGATGAGCATGTTGACGATGGGATGGGCAGCCGAATTCCGCGAAGCAGGCATCGCAGCCAATACTCTTTGGCCAGCAACAACAATTGCTACGGCAGCCGTTCAAAACCTGCTGGGCGGTGATGCACTCGTACGCCACAGCCGAAAGCCAGAAATTGTTGCCGATGCAGCCTATTACATCCTGAGTCGTCGGGCACAGGACTTCAGCGGTCATTCCTGCGTGGACGAAGCCATACTCTTCGAAGAAGGAATCACCGATCTGAGTAGCTATTCGGTGGTGCCAAATGCAAGTTTGCAAGCTGATTTATTTTTATAAAAATGCTTGTGGTAAATCTTGGAAAGGGCGGGTTAACGGTAAGACGAACGCTCAGAGGCTGAGTATTTTAGCAACCTTGATGTCTCGGATTCCGGTATTAATTCTACTACTGATTGCATTCGTTTGCTCCCAAAAAACTTGGGCACAAATGACGGAACCTATTCCTCGCTATGAAACCATTGGAGTCAATGAAGGGCTTTCACAGAGTTCCGTGTATTCCATCTTGCAGGATCGCGAGGGCTTTATGTGGTTTGGAACGGGCGATGGATTGAATCGTTATGATGGCTCTACCATCCGAAGCTATCATTTACCAGCACCTCTGGGAACGGTACCCTCCACCTTCGTGCGGGGCAATCTTTGCGAAGATGACAGTGGGAATATCTGGTTTGCCAATGAATTTGGCCTGCATTGCTGGAATGCACAACGGGATGAACTAGAAACCCGGATGGCCCGTGTGCCTGAAATAACGGGCTATAATACTTTTCTAACGGCTTGTATTGAAGGACATGCCCTGTGGCTTTATAGCAATATCAGCGGCATAATTCGTTATGATTTGTTGCGAAAAACTTGCCAGTCCTTCCCCCTGCCAGACAGTATCAAGGAACTGCAGGACTTTAAAAAATTGCCCTTCCCCAACTTCAGTATCGGGCCAGAAAACCGCATCTGGTTTAAAGTTTATCAGGATGGTCCATTCCATTATTTCGACACGCATACCCTACGCTATGAACGGGGCGTGGAACCCAATGAAGGGGAATTCATTTTTTTTGGGAAGGGCCGTAATTACCTGATTTCAGCAAAAGGTTTAGGCATTTATGATAGCCTAAGTCATTCATTTACCTGGCATGAATTACCTGGTAGCCAGGCTTCCGTAGCTCCACTAAAAGTGGTGGAAGATCGCTGGGGCCGGGCTTGGATTGGCACCTTCAACGATGGTATTTTTTGCTACGAAAATTCAACTGGAATACTTCGTCATTACGTGCATAGCAACGTGAAGCTGGCTTCCATTCCCATTGACCTGATTCCTTCCATTTACATTGACCGGGCAGACAACCTATGGGCAGGGACTGACGGCGGAGGCGTGAGCCGGCTCGACCTGAAGCCCCCACGCTTTCATCTCTTCCCACTAAACGAAGGAGACTATCCCAGCCTCAGCGATTATTTCATCAAATGCTTTTACGAGGATAAACAAGGCTTGATTTGGTTCGGCACTCATAATGATGGCTTTTGCATTCTAAAGACCGAAACTGGAAAACTCGAAAATTTCAAACAGTATCCTTCACCTACCGGCATGAAGCCCATCCGCGTGGTAGGCACCATTCAGGAATCGGCAGATGGAAAAATCTGGATTGGACACACACTCGGCTTTTCTCTTTTTGATCCGGAAAGAAAAACATTTGAAGAAGTGCCCGTTACTCCGGTGTCATCGCACAATCTCTGGGGGGGATATGCCTGGGCACTGATTCAGCTTCAGGATGGGCGCATGCTGGGAGGTACCAACTCCGGAATCGTTGTATTTCAGAAAAAATCAGGCCGTTGGCAGGGACATAGCTTTCCGAACACAAAGCCGATTAATGCGTTCGTAACCTCATTGTGCCAAATGAAAGATGGTAGTGTGTGGATGGCGTGCAAGGGGCCGGGGGTACTGCAGTTGAAGGCCGTTGGAGACAGCTTTGTCGTACAGAAGAATTACCTGAATGGATTAAATGTACGCGGGCTGCATCCGGACGAACAAGATGACAAGGTGCTTTGGATTACCAGTTCCAATGGCCTGGCCCGACTGGATACCCGCAAGGACCAGCTCAGTTTCATTGGCGCCTCTGACGGGCTGAGCAATACATACATCTACGGCATCCTTGAGGACAAGCTGCACAACTTCTGGATGTCCACAAACGGGGGACTGATCTACTTCAACAGAAAAGAAAATCAATTCATCACCTACACCTATGCCGATGGCCTTCAGAGCAACGAGTTCAACAGTGGCGCGTACCTGAAAGGCCCCAGTGGTAGGATGTATTTCGGAGGTGTTCGGGGCTTCAATTGGTTTGATCCCAATAAGCTGGCTTATCAGGAAACAAGCATCCCGGGGGTTGCACTGAAAGACTTCCGGGTGAATGGGCAAATTGAATTTTATAAACACCTTGAGCAGATTACGCTCCCATACACCCAAAACAATATTTCATTCAGCATTGCCGTGCTGGATTATTCGAGGCCAGAAGCCAACCGGGTAGCTTACTTTCTTAAAGGCTGGGACAAGCAATGGATCGAAAGCCACAACCATGAAGCGCACTATTCCAACCTTCCGCCCGGACGATATGAACTTTTTGTAAAAGGCCGGAATGCGGCTGGCGTCTGGAGTTCGGTACACAGTCTGAAATTTCAGATTCAAGCGCCTTTTTGGGAAACCTCTCTTTTTTATGTGCTGGTTTCAATCCTTATCCTCAGCATCACAGTGGTTTTACTGCGTTATTTCTTGAGAAAAAAGTTGCGGGAACAAAAGAGAATTATTGAGCGCCAAAATATGCTGATGACTGAACGGGGGCGCATTTCCAAGGACATGCACGATGAAATCGGATCCGGCCTGACACGCATCGCCATGATGAGCGAAAGCCTGGAGCATTCCGGCAACAAAGAACTGACGGGTAAAATATCCAGTGCCGCACGGAGCCTCAGCCAGAGCATGGGCGAAATAGTTTGGGCACTCAATCCCACACAGGACAGCGTTGAAGGATTGCTGGCTTACCTGCGCGAACAGCTCAACAATTTCTTAGAGCCTTTTAACATCCGGCACAGCATCCATTTTCCGAATGAACTTCCCAAGTTCCCCCTGAGTAATGTGCAACGGCGCAACCTGTACCTGACTGCCAAAGAAACCGTGGGTAATATGCTGAAACATGCTCAGGCAAATTCCGTTACCATTCGAGCCTTTATCAAAGACAAGCGGCTCGAGTTTGAAGTGCAGGATGATGGGAAAGGCTTCCATGAAGAACAAGTACGTCGCTCTGCTAACGGGCTACGCAATATCAAAAGAAGAATATTAGAAATCGGAGGAAGAATTGAAATAGAAAGCAGTGAGGAAGGTACCCGGGTTCGGTTTAGTATCCCGCTATCCCAACGAAAGGGAGGTCGTCACCTACTTACTACTTTTTTCACATTGCACTGGCTGCAGCGAAAAAATACTTTTGATGCATGACCACTGTGGCCATTTTAGAAGATGACGAAGCCATCAGAAACTACCTGGCTGCACTAATCGCAGGCTCGGGAGAGTTTAACCTGGCAGGTTCTTTCGGTACCGCCGAAGAGGCAGAGATTTTTTTTGGAAATGGCTTGGGTGGTGAGGTGGACATCATGCTTTCTGATATAGAACTGCCCGGAAAAAACGGCATTGATTTTATTGCCCGCCTAAAACCTCTGATGCCTCAGATTCAGTTTATGGTCTTGTCTTCTTTCGATGATTCAGACCGGGTCTTCGGGGCCTTACGAGCCGGTGCTTCAGGATATATTTTGAAAAATACACCTGCCGCCAGACTCATTGAAGCCTTAAACGACTTACGGCGGGGCGGCTCGCCCATGAGCTCGCAAATTGCCCGGAAAGTAGTCACTGCATTCCAGGAAAGTAAAGTGCCGGAAGACCCCAAAGAAAGCCTATCGCTTAGGGAACGTGATGTGCTCGAGGCACTGGCGAAAGGATTTTCATACAAGGAGATCGCGAGCACTATGTTTCTTTCCGTGGAAACAGTACGCACGCACATCCGAAATATTTATGAGAAGCTGCATGTCCACAACCGGGGGGCAGCTTTGCGAAGAGCTGGACTGCGATAGCGAAGTCATCTCAGCCTACAGGAGCCCTTGCTATCAGCGCATAAAAGATGAAGCGCGTTGCTTTTCGTTGAATAGTGATAGTCCCTTTCGTTTCTGTATATCGAATATTCAAATCACCTGAGAAGACAACTTCCATGTTGATCCGGGACAAGAAGGCTTAGTCAAATAGCCTGCTTAGCGCTCGTGTGATGATACCACACATATCACATTTTTTGTCGGGCATAGTGAAGGCACTTTTGTCTGAATCGTTTGTCCGTAATGGCTCTTTGAAAGTCAAGCTGAAATTCTGCGAAGCAAGCAGCTTTTGTTAGGATGAACGTTTGGCCACCGATTGAAGAGTCAACCCTATAGAGCGCTTCACTAAAACCCCAAAATCCTATGAAAACAAGTTTACTGCTCGCATGCACCTGCGTCCTGCTTCAAACGGCACATGCACAATTCAATACCACTACCCTTTTCAGTAGTAGTGGTGCCAATAGTGGGCAGGCAGTAGTGCTTGATGGCTCAGGCAATATCTACGTAACCGGGGGCTTTCATGGAACTGTGGATTTTGCCCCGGGGTCCAATACTGTAAATAAAACCAGTGCAGGAGGCACCGATATTTTCATTGCGAAATATAGCAGTGCTGGTGTGCTGCAATGGGCCGATCAAATAGGAGGTTCCGGCGATGATGAAGCCTTTTCAATAGCACTGGATGGGAATGGTTATGTCACGGTAGGTGGTTCTTTCTCCGGCACCGTTGATTTCGACCCATCCAGCAGTACTTCCAACAGAACGTCAAATGGGGCGCAGGACATTTGGTTTGGGAAGTATAGTATGTCCACTGGCGCGCTGAGTTGGGCTACCAGCTTCGGGTCTTCCAATACGGATGATCGGGTTAATGCGCTTACCTGCGATGGGTCGGGCAATGTTTACATCGGCGGATATATTGGCACGGGCACTACCGATGTTGACCCTGGCTCAGGTACCTACAATGTAACCAACAACAGCTCCTATGGAGCAGGGAATATATTTTTTGGCAAGTACAGTTCCAGTGGTGCATTTGGCTGGGCGAATGAATTCCCAGGATGTTGCGACTGGGTAAATGCTTTGACTCTGGATGGCTCTGGGAACTTATGTGTCAGTGGGTTGTTTCAGGGTGGGCCTGTTGACTTTGATCCCAGCAGCAGCACTGTCAATCTTTATGCCTATTACTATGGCGATATCTGGTTTGGGAAATACAGTACCAGTAATGGCTCCTACCAATGGGTAAAGAAATTAGATGGGTATAACCAATCCGATGCGCCTTTCGCTATGGTTGTAGATGCCTCCGGGAATATCATAATTGCAGGCGAACAAGGCGGGCCTGGCAATGAAGACTTTGACCCCGGTTCCGGGACATCCAATCTGTACGGAAACGGCATTTATAATTCTTTTGTAGCTAAGTATTCCTCAAGTGGCGCATACGTTTGGGCTGTCAATGCCGGGGCAAGCAACACGTACAATATGATTTTTGGTTTGGGTA
Source organism: Bacteroidota bacterium (assembly GCA_018267625.1). Classification (GTDB taxonomy): domain Bacteria; phylum Bacteroidota; class Bacteroidia; order Chitinophagales; family Chitinophagaceae; genus UBA1952. The sequence continues at coordinate 20,680 of JAFDYC010000090.1, read as the reverse complement.
TAGCCAGCAATGGCGACATCCATGCAGTAGGGTACTTACAGGGAAGCGTTGATTATGATCCCAGCAGCAGTACCCATTCCCTTACTGCTACTGGCAATACCGATGCACTGGATTGGGTACTCAGCAGCTCCGGAAGCTATGTTGGCGCCTATCACATTGGGTCATCCCCATATTCTTCTGAGGCCAATGCTGTAGCAATGAATGGGAATACCCCAATCATCACAGGGTTTTATGCTACTTCTTCCAGTACAGCAATAGACTTGTTCATCGCAAACATGGGATCAACTCCGCTGCCCATAAACCTTGCTTCTTTTGCCGTCACTCAGGTGGGGCAAATCAACAGATTGACTTGGGAAGCCGCTGGCAATGGGAAGCCGCTGGGATTTTATATAGAAAGAAGTGAGGATGGCGAACGATTTGCAACCATTGGCATGATAGAACCTACTTCTTCGAACCGATACCACTATGATGATGTAATTGCCCTTTCTGAGACAGAATACTACCGGCTAAGAATTCCCGATAATAATGGTAGCATCTACAGCAGTCAAATCATCAAAGTATCGCACAGCATACCACATGCGGTGCAGATTTACCCGAACCCAACATCCACAAAAAAGATCCATGTTGTAGCAACTGTTGATTGCCGTTACAAACTCTTTGGGATTGATGGTCGCGACTATCAGGAGATGAACTTATCTGTGGGCAATAACACCATCGAATTGCCAGGTCCCGGAGTTTTTCTATTGAAGGTCTATTCCAATCAGGGCATCATTCAAACGGAACGGATTGTTTCGTTTTGACAACTGACTATAGCCTGTAAAACATCGAAGGCTTACTACTTCTTTCACATTTTTTCGGCTGTCTTCTCCTGATACGTTTGCCTCGACAATCCCTAAAACACCACTGAATCAAAATTCATGAAACAGATAATCATCCCGATAGTTCTGGCCTTGTTTACCCTTCAGGCACAAGCACAGGAAGGCACTGCCGAGCTTTCTAAACCATCCCGAAAAGGTTTCATCGCCAATGTGCAACACAACGGCGATCAGTACCAGATTACCTACAAGATGGCCGGCGATAAAAAGAAAGACGTTATCAGCTATGAGACCTACAACTTCGACAAGGATCTGAAGTTTATCAAAAGCGAACAAAGCCAGGAACCAAAAGCATCTAAAGAAGATGAGCCCGACCGGACTCAGGACATCATGTATGCTCAGGTAGGTGGCTGCAGTTCCTTCGATGTGCTGAGCATGAAACTGAAGTTTATCAAGAAGAGCGTTCATCAAAAATGGGACTATAAGAATCAGTACTACAAAACCGATAAAGTACTTTCCAACGAAACCATCAAGCCTAAGAATGATGCCGGTTCTTTGATTGGCCTTGCCGCATTCAACAACCCTACTGATGGTAGCTTGTTTGTTATCGCTCTCGGCGATGATGAAGAGGACAAAAAAGCAACACAATTTCTGATTTTGACCGCCGCTACAGATGCAGACATCGTTCAAAAAAAGATGGACATTGAAGGCAGCCAATCCCTCGTCTTTGCCGACCAATTAAAGAATGGAGACGTTGTCGCACTATTTGCACCCAATGACGGCTCGCCCGACCTGAGCGCCTATACCTACCTGCGCTATGCACCCGATGGAACGTTGAAAAACAAATGTGCCTTTAAAAGTCCCTCGCCAAATATGATTGTGACAGTCGATTGCGAGCAAGATAATTCCGTGTTTTTCTGCGGTACCTCCACCAAGAAAGACGATGCCTACAACCGCGTGTTCGGCAACTTTGCCGGTGCCATTTCCAACCCTTGCTATCAAAGTGGAGAAAACAAAATGGACGAAAAATGGACAAAACGCTCCGAACAGCGTATGGCCAATTTCCACTTGCTGAAGTTTACCGGCAACAACCTGGACTTTGCCAGCAATGAACCGATTGCTGCTTTTAAAGACAAGCTCAAAGCTGCCGAGGGTGAAAAACACCCCGATGCTTATGAAGGGAAAAAATTCAGCATCGAAAGCTTCACCGTCACTCCTCAGGGAGAATACCTCATCGCTGGTCAACTCACCGGGAAGGTTAAGACTGGTAGTTCCAAAGTTGTCATCACTGCAAAGAGCTATGAAGACATCGTGTGCATGCAGTTCGATAAAGAAGGACATCTCAAAGCACAGTATGCGACGAACAAAATGAACAACGACAAGAAGAGCGAAATCTTCCCCGTCATTCAACGTTTTGTGCCAAGTAAAGACGGCAAATCTCTCTACTGGGACATCCTGGAGGTAAAAGGATTTAAGGGCTATGAAAACTTCTTCGATGCCTATAACGATTTGCCCACCTTCTACCCAAAATACTTCCCCCGTATCGCCAAATTGGATCTAACGGCTACGACCATTGGTAGTTTCAAGGTGCTGGGCGATGAAGACTACTATGTGTCTAAGGACTATGACCCCATCTTCAATCAGGCGGACAACAGCCTCGTATATATCGGCTCAGACGAAAACAATAAAAACCTCTGGCTGGCTAAGTATGTCTTTGAATAATGGTTCTTACCTGCATCATCACTAAGACAAACTCCAACAAAATGGCTCCCGATTTTTCACTCATCTCAAACAACAACTACCATGAAAAAAACCATCCTTTTGTTGCTCGCCTGCGCCAGCATCCTGGGTTCCTGTAAAAAATCAGACAGTGGCGGCGGCGGTATTGCAGGTGGCGATTTCACCATCGGAGGGACAAACTATAAGGTTACTTCCACCATGAAATTGATCTCCGGCAAAGTTGTAGGATACACCTTCACCAGCCTCAATATGCAGACCTACGCCAATGCAGCCGTTGACTTCTACTTCGCCGGCAATACTACTCCTGCTGCCGGTACCTATACGATTGTGGATGGCTACAATTCCCAAAATCTGACTGCAAACCAAATCGGCTTCATCGCTACATCAACCACCAGCAGCAGCCAGACCACCTCTTACGAACCCAACAATGGTGGTACAGCTCAGGTGACCGTGAGCGGAGACAAAGTCTCCATCGTCATCAACTCAATCAGCATGACGACTTCACCTGCCGGCAGCTCTACCATTAGTGCCAATGTGGGCGAAATGCAATAATGATTGGTAAGCTTGGGCAGGTATCTGTTCAGCAACTCTAGACGGGTTTCACACACACTCACCAACACAAAGGGCTGCCTCTTCAGAGGCAGCCCTTTCATTGAAAGATGAAGAGCGGAAGACGAGATTCGAACTCGCGACCCTTAGCTTGGGAAGCTAATGCTCTACCAACTGAGCTACTTCCGCAGGGTGCCAAAGATAGGAGCACCGAATAAGACCGCATGTCTCTTATTGAATAATCTTGAAGGAAAGCATCAGCACCATGACCAACAACACAAACAGCCCCAGGATGAAGTTGATGTCTGCGATGAACTCATAGCGCCCCCGGCGTACAGGATTATCGCTGCGGATGGACAAATAAGAAAACAGGCAGGCCGCCATAAACAGACAGGTAGCAGCTGCCGTGATTTCATCCATATAAGTCCGTTCGCTGAAACCACTGGTATGAATAGAGGCTTGAACGATGAGGCAAAAACCCATTAGGTTGGAAGCCGTGGGTAGTACGTGCGGAGAACGATTCTTATAGTTCAGCTTCCACATAACGATTCTGAATTTTAGCTGATCACGCCTGCCTTTTTTAAGAGCTTTCTGTGTTCGCGTTTGTGCATCAGGTTCCACACACGGCCATACATGACAGGAAGAATCAGCAAGGTGAGAATAGTGGAAGTAATTAAGCCTCCAATCACGACAATCGCCAGGGGCTTCTGTGTTTCTGAGCCGATGCCTGTGGACAAGGCCGCAGGCAGCAGACCAATGGCCGCCATCAAAGCCGTCATCACCACAGGGCGAATTCGTATCTGAACCCCTCTTCGGATGGCTTCATCAATACGCATCTTGTTTTCTAAGTTTTTCCGAAACTCAGTAATCAGGATAACACCATTCTGAATACAGACGCCGAACAGGGCGATGAAGCCGATACCTGCAGAAATAGAAAAATTTGTTTGTGTGACGTGCAGAGCCAGGATTCCGCCAATCAATGCGAAGGGCACATTCATGATGGTGAGCAGGGCGTCTTTTACGTTCCCGTAAGTGATGAAGAGGAGAATGAAAATCCCGAGGAGGCAGAGGGGCACTACATGTTGCAGGGTCTTACCAGCCCTTTGTGCGTTTTCAAATTCTCCATTCCAGGTCATGGAATATCCTTTGGGTAATTTCAGGGCTGCCTTCACTTTATGCTGTGCCTCGTCAATAGTGCTGCCGAGGTCGCGGCCACGAACCGAAAACTTAACAGCGATATACCGCATGTTGTTGTCACGGTAAATGAAGGCTGGCCCTGTGATGTTTCGCATCGTTGCTATTTCCGAGAGGGGAATCTTGGAGCCATCCTGAGTGGGAACGCGGAGCTGGGCGATTTTCGCAGGTGCATCCCGCCAGTCCTTCTCATAGCGGATACGGATGTCAAATTTTCGTTCCCCTTCATAGAGTTGGGTAGCTGCCTTGCCACCGATTGCCATTTCGATGACGGCATTGGCATCGGCCACACTAATACCATACTGAGCCATTTTTTGCTGGTCCAATTCGATGCGAAATTCCGGTTGCCCCAGGTTGCGCAGGATACCCAGGTCATCAACTCCGCGAACATTCTTTAAGACGCCCTTCACCACCCGGGCCGTGCTGTCTAAGGTTTTAAAATCTGGGCCGAAAATCTTTACAGCCAATGAAGCGTTCACGCCAGCAACGGCTTCTTCCACATTGTCGCGGATGGGCTGCGAGTAGTTGAGAACGATGCCAGGAATCTTACGGAGTTGTTGGTCCATCTGGTCAATAAGCTGGTCTTCAGTCAGGCCTTTGCGCCAATGCTCCTTTGCCCTCAAATCCACTTGAATCTGGACATTAAAGAAGCCTTTAGGGTCCGTTCCGTCGTTGGTGCGGCCTATTTGCGATAAGGTCTTTTTTACCTCCGGAAATTTGCGAATGATGGCAAGCATTTTATCAGAAATCACCTTTGCTTGAGGCAGGCTGACACTCATGGGCAATTCACTCTCCACCCACAAGGCTCCTTCATTCAACTCCGGTAAAAATTCGGAGCCTAAAAATTTGGCAGAACCGAAAGCCAGAAGCATGATGACAACCGAAATGACCAGGCTGGCCCGCTGATGCCTCCAGACATAATTGAAAGCACGACTTATTGACTTTTCAAAAAAGGCAACCACCACATTATGCTTCTCGCGGACGTTTTTTCGCAGCAAAACAGAAGAGAGAGCAGGCACCAGGGTCAGGGTGTAGATAAGTGCTCCCAACAAAGCCAATCCAAGCGTCCAGGCTAAGGGGGAGAACATTTTCCCTTCTACTTTCTGAAAAGAAAAAATGGGGATGAGGCAAGTGATGATAATGAGTTTGGAAAAAAAGATGGCCTTACCCATTTCCGTGCCTACATTTTTAAAGAGGCTCAGCTTAGCCAGCTTATTAAAGCGCTCCATGCCCACTTCTTTGGCCCGGTGATCTAAGGCTACAAACAAACCTTCCACCATCACCACAGCGCCATCTATGATGATGCCGAAGTCCACAGCTCCCATCGAAAGCAGGTTTGCGCTCATGCCTTTGATGCGCATGCACATAAAGGCAAACAGCAAAGCCAGCGGCACGATGATGCCTACGGTGAGAGTAGTTCGCCAGTCGGCCATGAAAATGAGAACGATTAAGGTGACGAATACAATGCCTTCAATCAGGTTGTGTAGTACCGTATGGGTGGCATAGCTCATCAGCACGCTGCGGTCGTAAAACGTGTCTATGTGTACACCTTTAGGCAGCACGTTTTCATTTAGGTCCTTCACTTTGGCTTCGATGCGTAGGAGCACTTCCGCAGGGTTTTCCCCTTTACGCATCACAACAATTCCTTCCACCACATCGGGCTGGTCGTCACGCGTAACCCATCCTAATCTGGGCTTACCATCCTCCCGAACGGTGGCAACATTCTTAACCAGGATGGGCACTTCATTCAGCTTGGTGATGATGATGTTTTCGATTTCAGGAATGTTGTTCAACACGCCGATGCCCCGCACAACAAAAGCCTGCCCGTTTTGCTCCAGTACATCGCCCCCTACGTTGATGTTAGAACGGGCTACTGCGTTATAAACATCCAAAGCACTCAGCCCGTATTTGCTGAGTAAGGTTGGGTTCACATTGATCTGATATACCTTTTCCTGCCCACCAAAAGAATTGACATCCGCTACGCCGGGAATGGATTTAAACTGGCGGTCCAGCACCCAATCCTGAATGGCAGTCAGCTCACGGATATTCATGATTTTGCTGCGCAGTGTGTAACGATATATTTCACCCGTTGGCCCATAGGGAGGCTGCACATCAGGCTTTACACCCTCTGGCAGGTCTGCATTCCCGAGCCGCGACAACACTTGCTGACGGGCAAATGCATCGTCAATTCCATCATCGAAAATGATCCGGATATAACAGAGGCCAAAGGCAGAAGTAGAGCGTAGCGAACTTTTATTCTGAACTGAATTGAGGGCCGTCTCCAGGGGAATACTTACAAATTTCTCCACCTCTTCAGCACTCCTTCCGGGCCATTGCGCGATGATGATAATTTGTGTGTTGGTGACATCCGGGAAGGTCTCAATTGGAGTATTGGTATAGGCTACATAGCCGATGATAGCGAGCACCCCGGTCATGAAAAAGATCAGGTAACGGTGCCGTAGCGAAAAGAAAATAATATTCTTGATGAACTTGTTCATACTTGCCTTACGTGTTGATTAGGTTTCCTGCAGGAATAGGAATAGTAAAAAGAGGGCGAAGAGCGGAATCGTATTCATCTCTGATTTGCGTGCCCTGACCTACTCTATTCTTCTACAAGCTGATTGAAGATGAACAGTTGGTTTTGGGTCACCACGAGTTGGCCGGGTTTCAGATCGCCGGTTACATAGCTCCGGTTGTCAACGGTCTTTATCACATTCAGTGGGACGATATTGAGTGAGTCTCGCCGGACATATTGAACCACGTATTGCTTTCCATCCTGCGACACGATGGCATCGCTGGGTACACAAGTAGCCATCTGGCCTTCTTCATTACTTACCAGGACTCTCGCAAACATGTCCGGCTTCAGGAGTCCTTCGTGGTTGTCCAGCTTCACGCGAATGTGCAAGGCTTTGCTTTGCGGGTCCAGCACCTGGCTCATCATATCCACTTTCCCATAAAAGGGATGATCGGGGTAAGCCGCTGCATACACTTCGGCAGCATAGCCCTGATGCAATCTGGATATATCGGCCTCATACACATTCGCAATCACCCACACATCCTTCAAGTCTGAAATTGTATAAAGGCTTTCGGATGCATCGGGGCGGATGAAATCACCGGCAGCAATCGTCTTACTCACTACATATCCATCAACCGGAGCCACCAGCGCATAACTACCGGATGCATTGGAATGCGGCCCTCCATTGATGCTAATCCCGTGCTCAATTTTTTGTTGTGCCGCCAAGGCTTTCTGATAATTCTCGCTTGCTTCAGAATAATCCCTTTGAGAAGCCAGGCCGCTTTGAAACAAAGCTTTTTCATTTTCCATCTGCCGTTTGGCGATGTTGAGGTCAGCTCGTGCCGCATTCAGGTCTGCATAAGCACCGGCCACATCTGCACTGCGAATGACAGCCAGTGTTTGTCCCTTGTGCACAAAATCGCCCAGCGAAACGGGAGCTTCTGTCACCTGTCCGCTCCCTCGGGCAAAGACGCGTACGACAGTGTTTTCGTCGAAAGCCACATTGCCCGTAAGGGGCACCTGATCGGTGATATTGCAGCTTCGCACGGTGTCCAGGCGAATCATGTGCATCATAGTATCGGAAAGCACGAATTGATTCGTGTCCGTATCCTGTGTTTTATGTTCGCAGGCAACCAAGCAGAGTGCCAGGGCAGCTAATAAGAGGTTTCGCATGTGCGAATAAATTTTTGTAAGAATGAATGGGATTGTCCTGGTGATGCAGGTACCGGCCCGAGATAAATTGAGTAGTTCCTATTTCACTATGTCAAGCCCCACAACATAGTTGAGTGCTTCTTTAGCGAGTTGAAGGTTGAGTTGTTGTTGTCGCTGTTTGCTCTGTATATCTACATAGCTGTCCAGATAATCTATAAACTCAATGAGGCTGATTTGCCTTGCCCGATAGCTTTCTGCCACTTTATCAAAGAGCAGTCGGTAGTCTTGATAGAAAGAATTTTGTTGCGGCGAAGCAAGGTTTACCGAAGTCTGCAGGTTTCGGTAGGCGCTGCGCAAACTGCTCTCCAGATTCAGACGTGCTTCATCAGTGGAAGCCTGTTGCTGTTGGGTTTGAAAAGCGGCAGCCCGGATATTACCCTGGTTTCGGTTCCATAAGGGCAAGGGAAGGCTCAGGCTCAATCCAAAATAATTCGGAGCGAAATTGGAAGCCCGGTCATAGTTAGGGCCTACTTCGAGGTCAGGTACTGCCAGTGCTCGTTGATAACGATAGTTCAGCTTCTGATAATCGAGTTGCTTTTCGGCAATTAAATAAGAAGGGTTGTTCTGCTGTGCCAGCAAGAGCAGTTCGTCGAGGTTTTGTGCAGGCATCTGTACCGGTTCCTGCAGCAAATCCTTATCGGGCAATATCAAAGTATCACCCTGGAGATTGAGCAACACCCTCAGCTCTGTCTGTAAAGCTTCAACGGCACGCACATTATCTGCCAGGTCCATGCGCATATTTTCTACAAGCCCTTGCACTCTCAGCAAGTCTTTGCGCGACACATTGCCCGCTTCATATTGCCCGGAGATGCCTCGCTCCAGCACATTCAGTTTTTCCAAGACCTCCTGGAACAGGAGGGTATTTTGATGCAGTTGACCGGCTTGAAGTAAATCTTCCTTCAGGCTACGGCGCAAGCTGTTCAGCATCTCATCAAACTGAAGCTGGGAGACACCGGCTTGTACGCCTGCCATAGAGACTGCATTCCGTCGCTTTCCTCCCAACTGAATAAGCTGCTGAACCTGCACATATACCTGCCCGCGAGAATTGCCTTGAGCATCCTCGCCATGGCGGAAAAAGCCATCCCCCGGCACATACACATTCTGGTCAACATTGAGGGTAGGATTGTCCCATAGCCGTGCCTGACGAATTAATGCACTATCAGCTCTTACCCCATAGTGAGCGGCCAGGAGGGATAGATTTTTTGAAAGGAATCGTTGCTCTGCACCCTGCCAGGAAAGGTGCAGAGTGTCGGACGCTAATTGTGCACGACAGCAATTAGATGCAAGCAACAAGAAGGCTGCAGCATACATGCCCTTTCGGAGCATGCCATATTGAATCATAAAGGAAAATTTGGAGTAGCGAATGGTTGTTCAGCAAAGAGGCGTCCCTCTGACTTTCATGTCAACTCAAAACTCCTTTAGGGGGCGGTGGCGTAATTTCTTCAAAGAAGAGATAGAAATACGCCTGAGGTACCTCCGGTTCGGATCGCTTAACGTAGTAGCCCCTTTGAAGCCTGCACGCAACAGGACTTGAGGGTAAGACAAACCAGGAAATAGACAGATTGGAGGCCTTGGGGTGGCGGCGTTTGCCTGTAAGCGGCAAGGGCTTTTGGGGCTGACTTCCAGACAGATGTTCCCCTCTTTCATAGTGCATCGTCCGGGGATGATGATGCTTGTTATGCTTCCGCAACGGGCTAGCAGAAGTGCGATCCGGCATCAAGCAGACACACAGGAAGGCCATGAGGAAACAGAGCAAAAAGCGGTTGCAGAAATGCAGAGACGGATACATCACCGGGTGTGCCTGAGGCGGCGCAATATTAGAAGGAGCCTTGCAAAATGAGCTGTTAAGACTTAACACCCCAGCTGCCCTATTCCGCAATGCTTCCTTTCCCACCTTTATGGGCTTCGAGGTAAATAGTCCGACAAGGATGGACATGAATTTCGGTGTCTTAGGATGGGCATTTTGAAAAATCATGCCTCTATTCAGCACAAAAACATTTCCGAAAAATCTTGCGGATTTTTTAACGCCAACAGGCAGTTCCAAACATGCGGGATATTCGCCTGCTCCCCCCCGGTCATAGCCCTCAAAACATACTATCTTACCGGGCTTTTGAGTTATCACCGTTTTTAGTAGCACATGTTTTTGATTGCCTCCCGGAGGATACCAGTTTTTTTCATCTTCATTTTGGGTGTTTTGCTGTTTTCGGCAACACATGCTCAGGCACAAAGCCGCTTTAATGCGGATAGTGCAAACCGTGCCCGCCGCCAGGCCATAAGTGCTCTTAAGGCATTACAGCAACATCGCCTCGACTCTGCCCAGGCTTCCAGAAAACACATTGCAGACAGCCTGAAAGCCTTTCGGGAACATCGCGCAGACAGCCTAGCCTCCATTCGGAAATACAGGAATAGCCGCAGGTATAAGGATAGCGTGCGGGATGCCCGCGAAACCCGGCTGGCCACCATTCGGGAAGTTCGCCAGGCGCATCTCGACAGCATGAAAAATGTCCGGGAACGAATTACCGACAGCATTGTGGCGGTTAGGGAAGCAAGGATGGCCATCATCCGAAAAGGGCAAAAACGACGAGCCGACAGCCTGATGAGTATCCGCAACTACCGAAACAGTAAACGTTTTAAGGATAGTGTGGCTATTGTACGTCGTGCCTTTTCAGATAGCCTGGCTGCCATAAGAAAAGCACGAACCGACAGCATGATTGCCGTCCGCAAAGCCCACATGGATTCCCTGCGTGCCGAACGAAAGAAAATAACCGACAGCCTGACCGCCGTTCGTAAGCTGCGTACGGATTCACTCACCGCAAAACGAAAAGCACGGGATGCAGAGCTGGCCAAGAAAAAAGAACATGCTGAACGGGAACAAAAAATCAAAGAGAAGAATGAGGCGAATAAAGCCCAATTGGCCTTCGAACTAAAAATTAAAAAGAAGCGATCGGTTTACAGCAATGAGAAAATGCTGAAAAAAAAATGGACCGCACCGAGGCGTGCCGTTCAGAACACCTTCACCCATTACAACTATTATTTCAATGCCAACCGCAAGATGGAAGAAGCGGAGGCAAATATGGAACGAAGGGCAAGGGACAACTGGGATGAGCGAATCCCACTGTTTTCGTTTGACCCGTTAAAAGACTCTGCTGTTTTTGCCACAGACATGGACAGTGTGATTCAAAAAACTTCGCTGGGCATCCAGATTCATGACCCCAGAACCAAATGGGGCGATGACCTCTATCTCTTGCTGGGCAAGGCATACTACTATAAAGGCGATTTTGAAAATGCAAGTGCTTCCTTCAAATACATCGTTGCGCTGCATGAACGCGAGAAAGCTGAAAAAGCCAAAAAAGAGGCTTATAGCAACAAGAGCGTTTATGGTAAACGCAAGGCTTCCACAAGCATCGTCGCCCCCGGAGAAAAGGGTATCAACAGCATCATCAAACGAGAGCCCGCCACCAATGAGGGACTGCTTTGGCTGACACGCAGCTTTATCACGTACAAGCATACCGGAGAAGCCGAAGCCGTGCTGGACCTGATAAGTAATGACCCCAATTTCCCAAAAGAATTGAACGGGAAACTGGCCCTGGAAAAGGCATACCTGGCACTTAGCCAGCAAAACGACAAGCTGGCAGCTAGTAACCTGAGCATCGTGACTGCCGACAAGAGTATCCCAACCGACCAGAGGCGTCGGGCTGCATTTCTCGCAGGGCAATTGATGGAAGAACAGGGTGATTTCAATCAGGCCGCAACTCAGTTTGGAATTGTTTCAGACTTGCACCCAAAGCTGGAAATGGACTTTTATGCACGCCGAAACAGAGCCTATGCAATGATGCAGAGTGGCGGGGTGCAACAGGATGCCATCGCTTCACTCAAAGACATGCTCAACGATGCGAAATTTTTACCCTACTACGAGCAGGTCTATTATGTGTTGGGCAAGCTGAGTGCCAATGCCGGCAACTCAAAGGATGCTGTTGCTTACCTGGAAAAGAGCGTGACTACAGCAAAGAGCACCCGAAAACAAAAGGCGCTGTCTTTTGCAGCCCTGGGGAACCTCTATTTCAACCAAGCGCAATATCCTTTGGCAAAATCTGCTTTTGATAGCGTCAACCGGTTTGCTTCTGCAGCTCCCAACGATTCAGACGTAGCGCTGGCCTTGCATCGGGCGCCATTGGTCAGTAAGGTGGCCATCCCTGCTTATGTCATCCATCATCAGGACAGCCTGCTGGAACTGAGTACTCTGAGTGAAAAGGATCAAAAAGCAGTAGCCAAACGATTTATTCACAAGTTGGAAAAACTACGTGCAGATAGTATTTCGATTTCCGAAAATGGCGGAGCGAATGCCGGCGTTTCCGATGGCGACAACACCACAGCCGGTGCCACATCCTGGTATTTTTCCAGCCCGGCCAGCCTGCAACAAGGCTATATTGATTTCAAAAGCAAATGGGGTAATCGCCCACTGATGGACAACTGGCGGCGCAGCGCATCGGGAGGGTTTACAAGCAATGCTGCCAACAACAATAATGCAGCACAAAACGATGCAGATGCGAACGATGCCAGCCAGGAAACAGATGAAAATGGCCTGCCTACCATAGATGCTGTGATGGCATTTATTCCGAACTCAAAAGAGGCAAAAGCAGTAGCCGTTGGCCGCCTGCAAAGAGCCTATGTGGATTTGGCTACTGCCTATATCCAGCAATTCGAGGATTACCCGCGCGCCACAACAACCTTAGACACCTTCGACAAACGCTGGGCCCTAAACCCCTATACCGCGGAAGCTGCATATCTGCGGTACCTCATAGCGTTGCGCCAAAATCATCTGAACGAGGCACAGCAAATTGCCCAGAAACTGCGTAAGAATTTTCCGGGTACTCAATGGGCGGGATTTGTATCCAGCAGTGATCAATCCGCAAGTGCCGGGAACGATGTTGCTGAATCCGAATCTGTCGGAACCTATTATGACCAGACTTATGAGCTCTTGCAACAACGCAAATACGACGAAGTACTCAGCCGTACCCATATCGCTCACAATCGTTTTTCTGATGATAATTACAACAAGCGGTTTCAGATTGTAGAAGCTATGGCTCATGCCGGCGCAGCTCAATATGCTCAGGCAGATACTATCCTGAATAAATTCCTCAAAAACCATCCTCAAGACCCTCTAAAACCTTGGGCAGAACAAATCCTGGCCTATGTAAATTCTAACCGGCCCAAAGACACCATCAAACCAAAATTGGATAGTACTGCCAGCATACCGGGAAAAACCGCAACTCCTTCTAAGCTGCCATTAGGCCAGCCACCGATAGACACCAGTTCCCTGCCGGTTCCATCAACCTATACCTACCGGCCTGCTGAGCCGCACTATTTCGCCATCGTCTTTGAAAAAATGGACCCTCGCGCGATGGGCATCAAGGCCGGCCTGGCAGACCTCAATTCGTTCCGCCATTCAGACGAAAAATTGGAAACTCAAATTATTCCGCTGAAATCAGGTAAAGCTTTGGTGGTGGTACAGTCTTTCAAAAATATTATTGCCGCCCGCAAATACATGAATGAAGTGTCAGCAGCGAAACAAGTGTTCCGGGAATTTAAACCCAACGAGTATGAGCCCTTCATCATTTCAGAATCCAACTTTCGGAAGCTTTCGCAAGATGCCGATGCCACAGATTATCTGATTTTTTTCAAGTCGAAATATTAACGGGTTGAATCCACATTGAAGTTTGCTCCATGCCCATTGCACCTTCCGAGCTCATCATCACTCCGCGCGGCAGCATCTATCACCTCAACCTCCGCCCGGATGAACTGGCAGACACCATTATCACCGTTGGCGACCCGGGGAGGGTTGCCGTGTTCGAACCGCAATTTGATGAAATAGAGTGTCGGCAGGCACACAGGGAGTTTGTGAGCTTCACAGGCCGTATCGGGAGTAAAAGGCTCACGGTACTCAGCACCGGCATCGGGCCGGATAATATTGACATCACTTTCACCGAGCTGGATGCTTTAGCCAATATTGACTTTGCCACCCGCGAGCCAAAGGCAGAAAAAAAATCGTTACAGATTATTCGTCTCGGCACCTGCGGCGGGCTGCAAGCTGACCTGCCGGTTGATACCTGTGTGGCCAGTGCCTATGCAATTGGCCTCGACAATCTCTTGCATTTCTATCAACGCAACGAAAATGCAAACGAGGCTTTCATGTTGAACGAACTGGAGGCCGCCATGAACCTGCATCAGACACCACTCCGTCCCTATGTGGCCGAGGGGAGCATCCGCCTGCTCCATGCATTTGCAGGAAGAATGCCGGCGGGCATCACCGTTACCTGCCCGGGTTTTTATGCACCTCAGGGACGTAAGCTTCGTGCTGCTCCTGCTTTCCCAAATTTGATTGATGCATTAAGATCCTTTTCAAGCTGCGGCCACAGGGTGACCAATTTTGAAATGGAGACCGCTGCGATGTACGGTATGTCCCGATTGCTGGGGCATGCCAGCCTGAGCATTTCTGTGATTGTAGCCAACCGCGCTGCGGGCACTTTTTCTGAAGATGGGACTCAGGCTATCGCCAGGATGATCACTCAGTCCCTGCCGGTCATTCTGAACCTGACTTAGAAATTGAAATTGTAGGTAATGCTGGGCAGGATGGGAAAAATGCTCACTTGCTTCACCTTCACGTCATACACTCCAGATGCATTGGCTCTGGTATCCACGTACAAGAAATAAGGGTTCTGCCGGCTATACACATTATAGATGGAAAAGGCCCAACTACCCTGCCAGCGCCGGGGTTTTTTATGTTGCGGGGTCAGCACGGCACTCAGGTCAAGGCGGTGGTATGGAAATAGGCGGTAGGCATTCAGCTTGCTATACTGTGCTACCAGTTGGCCATCTATGAAATAATAGTTAGTGGGCAAAGTGACGGCATTGCCGGAGCCATAGACAAAGACGGCAGAGAAGGTCCAGCGCTTGCTGTGTTTATAGGAAGCAACCAGTGAAACATCATGGCGGCGGTCATATTTTGCCGGGAATCGTTCGCCATTGTTCAGCAACGGAAACTGGCGCCAGGTCCAGGAAAGCGTATAGCCAATCCAACCCGTGAAACGGCCTTTGGCTTTGTTGATGAAAAATTCGGTACCGTAGGCATCGCCATTGCCAAACACGAAATCCCGCTCGGGATCGCGCAGCGTGGAAGGGGTATAGCCTTCCCGATACTCAATCTGGTGCTTCATGTCTTTGTAGTACACCTCCACAGAAGTCTCGAACATATTGTCTTTGAAATTGCGGAAGTAGCCAAGAGAATATTGCCAGGCTTCCTGAGGCTGTACGAAATAGGTGCTCGGCACCCAGATATCCGTAGGTAATGTTGAGCCGTTATTGCTCACTAAGTGGATGTATTGATAACTGCGCACCGCACTGGCTTTGATAGAAGAACGCGCATTCAAGGCAAAACGAAGATTCAACCGGGGCTCTAACCCGCCATAGCTTTTTACCAGCGTCCCGGGAGCATATACGGTGCTGTCTATAGGGTGGATTCCCTGTGCATCATAAATCTTGCGCGTGTAGGGGCCTACCTGTCCAAACCAGGAATAACGCAGGCCGGCATTCACTTTCAGCCAGGGAAGAAGGTCAAAATCGTCGAGTATATACACGCCTGCTTCATGCGCATATTTCAACAAGGCATTGTCGGGATGAAACGCAACACTGTCTGAATGCCCGGAAACCTGATTCGGCATGAAGGTGTGGTAGGTGTAGTTGATACCGGCTTTCACATGATGGTTGCCGGGCGTAAACCAGTCGAGGTCGCTCTTTGCATTCCAGTCTTTGATACCTGAACTGAGCTTTACAGCAAAGTCGTTCTGCTCCCCATCGAAGCTGAACTTATAGTCGTTATAGACGAGCGTTGTGTTGATGAAAACTTTGTCTGAAAAAAGGTGGTTGTAGCGTAAAGTAGCCGTGCTGTTGCCCCAGGGAATTTTGGCTTTAAAATCCTGGCTTTCGGAAGCAAATGTGAATTTGTCCCGGCCAAAATATCCGGAGAGATAGATTCGGTCGCGCTTACCAAAATTGTAATTGGCTTTCAGGTTGGCATCATAGAAATAATATCCGGAACCCGAGAAAGAGCCTTTGGCGAAAGGCTTTATCAGCAAGTCTATGTAGGTGCGGCGCCCAGAAAGCATAAAAGAGCCTCTGCCTTTGTTGATGGGGCCTTCAAGCGTCAGCCGGGAAGCAATCAACCCAATGCCTCCGGTAGCATGGTATTCTTTGCTATTTCCGTCTTTCATTGTCACATCTACTACCGATGAAAGCCTACCGCCATAATTCGCCGGCATGGAACCTTTGATGAGGGTTACATTCTTCAACGCATCGGAGTTGAACACCGAAAAGAAGCCAAAGAGGTGGCCGGTATTGTACACCACCGCATCGTCTAAGAGAATCAGGTTTTGATCCGGGCCTCCGCCGCGCACATAAAAACCACTGTTGCCTTCACCGGCACTCTGCACACCGGGCATGAGCTGCATGGTCTTTAGGATGTCGGCTTCACCAAAAATTACGGGCAGTGTCTTCATCTTATTCACATCCAGGGTCACCGTTCCCATGTCTGTACTGCGCACGTTTTCATCTTTCCGTTCTGCCGTTACCACCACTTCAGAGATGGCTCTCTGAGGTTGTAATTCAGCATTGAATGTCCGGCTCTCAATGATTTGCATATTCTCGATCAACTGCTGGTAGCCTACATAAGAATACACAAGCGTGTATTGGCCGGCGGGCATATTGATAGAATAAAAACCGTAGTTGTTTGTCTGAGTGCCAATACCCAATTCTTTCACATAGACCGTGGCTAATGGAAGCGTCTCATTACTGCGTGCATCCCGGATGTATCCCGATACCGTTACCCTTTGTTGCGCCAACACCTGGATGGATATAATGGAAAAGAACAGGCATAAAACAAGGGCTTGAAAACGGTGCATGAGCGTCAAGGCTTAAAGCATGGATTTGAAGCGCCAAATATCCTGTATGTCAAAGCCACAGCCAAAAAAAGAACAATATCACAGCAAGGAATCGCAGGATGGAATTTATTCCCAAAAAAAGTCTATGAGACGAGGAGCATTGTCCGCTTTTAATTCACCATCACCCATTCAAAGCCGAAACGAATCATCATATCCTGCGATGGGTAGCCCGGGTAAATGACCGTATTCCTCCACCACAACGCCTGCAATTGGTCGAGCATCAGGTAGGCCCGGAATCGTTTTACCCGGAAATTGAAAAACACGGAAGCTTCCGGATAGTTCGACGAGGTATATGAATCCTGATAGTAAAAACGATTGTAGAACGGAGAGTAGCCCGGCGCTTTATAGGGCGAATGATAGCGCAGATCTACACCAGAAGCAATGTGCAATGCATTTGTAAACAAATTTGATTCATAACTCAGGCTCAGGCGAGCTAGTAGTGCAGGCACATACAGCGGCGCCTGACCAGCAAGAGCCTGAAAGGCAGCTTCTCCATCCAGAACAAATGAGCCGACATGCTGCTGTTTCTGAGCCGTGATTTGCGTCAGTGAAAAACTACCAGCATGTTGCGACAAGAGCAGCTTGCCATTGCTCACATCGCCTGCCGAATCGGCCAGGAAAATGTAGTTGCTCAGCACATAACTTCTTATGCCCAGATTCAGACCCAGTCGCGGGGATGCAAGCCTGCCCCAAAAGCTGGTGATGCTTTCTTTATTCAAGGAGGCCCTTTGTGCGAAATATTGATTCTGGTAAATGGTGTATGCATAAGGTGCCTCACTCAGTTGCTGTGATGCACCCAAGCTGAGTACAGCCAAACGAGGCCCAAAGTCTTTGTTCAATGCGGCATTTAGGGTAAAATCACCGGCTGCTGCTCCGCTAATAAACAGTTTGGCATCGGCGTGATAGGACCAGGCACCGGCGCTCAATGCTTCTTTCTGTAAGGTTCCGCTGAGGTAAGTAGAAACCATGGAAAGCTCATCCCGACCGGTTACAAAATCAGTATAGAAATCATCAAAGCGATTACCGATACCTGCCGTCAGGCTGACTTGCTTCGTCCCTTTCCCAATGAATCCCGAAAGCGTAAATCGGTTGTCAATCCAGCGCTGGTATTGCTCAGAGTACACAGAATCACTGCTGGCAAAGCTGCCCGGATAAAAGGAATGCCAGTCTTCTTGCAGGGGCAGCAAGCTCATAAAACGATGCTTCGCCGAACCGGCCTCCAGCCTATGCCCAATAGAAAAACGGGGCACCAACACGATGTTGTATTGTGTGGAATCGGCATTGTACGCGGTGTCTCTTCGGCCCAGTGTGTAGCGGTGTTGTAACAGCACATTAAAATCACGCAGGGTGTTCGTGACCGATGAGCGTTGCCCCTGGCTGCTGGTGTTGAAGTAGGAAGGATTATCTAAGGCAACAGGCAAGGTGCCTCGGTCGCTGTATCGGCCATCGCTGAGTAAAGAATCGCCAAGAATACCGCCGTTTTCGTCCGTCTGTTCTTTGTTGTACACAATGGCACCAAACAGTTCATAACGCAAGTTTTGGCTTTTAAACTGTGTGCTCAGAGCGCCCAGGTCGTGGTTGCTGCGTTGCAATCGGAAGTAGCCCGCCGAATTGACTTTGCGGTACTGCAAGGCTATATTCCAACGGGGTGTAATGTTTTGCGTATGCAGCAGCCGCAGCGTCTGCTCCAGCTTTGAGCCCAACTCATAACCAAAGGAGGTGTAGGGCCGGGTCGTATTGTAATAAAGCAGGCTGTCTGCATCAAAACGATACTCATCATACACATGGTATCCTAAGCTGGGCCCGCATTGCCCCAGGTTTTCAGGGCTAAAAAGCTGACTGGCCGCCGGTGTGCCCAGGTTGCCCAGGTTACGGTACCAGGTTCCTAAAAACTTTCTCCGATGAAAATGATGGATACTGGTATCGGGCAGGAATTCTTTTTTCTCTGAATAAGCACGGTTCCGATAAATACGCACCGGTTCATCATGCCATTCTTTTGAATTTTCCTGCTTTGATGTGTCGCGATTTGTAGCAGGTGCTGTAATCGGGTTGGCAGGCTGAACAGGCAGTTGCGCCCAGGCACCTGAATAGAAAAACAGCATTGCCGCAGCCAACAGAGCGAATGTGAGTCGCAAGGAAAATCGCTATGGTTTGGTAAAACGTGCGGAGAACAGCTCTGCGCCGCAGCTCAGACGCAGCACATACGTACCGGGCGTCAAAGCTGCGGGCAAAGATATATTCAGGTCTGCATCAGCCCGTGAATCTGTAACCCTTCCTTCCTGAACATTACGCCCGGCAGCATCCAGAATTTTAAAACCGGCATCCGGACATAAAGGACGGCTCAAGCGCACATGCAGCACCTGCCCGGCAGGATTAGGGAATACAGAAATTACAGCTTGTCTATGGGCTGAGGGCACAGCCAAAAGTTCAGAAGCATCCAGCACGAACAGGCCATGTTGCATATCGCTGACTAAGATGCGCCGCGATGGCAAGTATGGAAAGCAGGCCCAGGCACCCGCATATTTCTGCCCACTCGGCTCAGGATAAGTATCGTAATACCCCACCCGTTCCGGCTGCAGGGGATTGCTGAGGTCAAAGACTTGCAAGCCGTCCTGATAGTAGGCAACAAAGCACAAACTGCCCAGTAGGTATGGATTATGGGGCATGGAATTGATGCCGTTTCCAGGAACAGAAAAATTACTGAGCACTTGAATGTTGGCAGGCCTGCGGGTGTCAATCACTTTCAGGGGCAAGCCAAAGCCTTCATCGCTCATTACGCCTATGCCGGCAGGCCCAATCCAGTTACTATGGTTATAGCCGCTGTAAGGATACTGGCTGAGGCCTCCCAGGGCTTGCAGCGTCGGTAACCTGCTCATGCCAAGCAGCGCAAAGCCATCCCAGCCGTTGCTGCACCAGGCCGTATCGTGGCGTACATAGAGGCCGTGCGTCTGACCAAATCCATCTGCATAGCTGAGGAATACCGGCATGTCCGGATGGGCCAGGCTATACACGGTCAGGTCATGTGTGCCACTTTGGTTACCTACGGCAGTGCCGAGGTACAGCCGGGCACGGGTAGTATCTATAAACAGGCACTGGGCGCGGCTCAGGGTGTCAGGATTACTTTCCCAAACCCGTTTCACTGGGCCGGGGATTCCGCTGAGGTCGAAGGCTTGCAGGCGGCTATCATTCCCTTCCCCGCTGATACAATAGAGATGCTGCCGGTAGGTCTTGAAGTCACGATGTACGGCAGCCTCTGCGGATAGAGGCAAGTAGGTGACTTGCGTGTCTGCGTCAATGTCTATGATGTGGATACCCAAAGTACCCCCGATAATTGCGTACTCTTTTCCATCCTGAACATAGCCCCATACGTTGTTCCAATGCTGCCCGGCGGGATTGGCCGGACATTGCAGGGTATCGTCCCACTGACGGAGCAACTGTAGGCCCTTTGCATCCTGAGCCTGAAGCCGGGAACTGCTGCAAAGCACAAGGAAATACAGAAACCAGCAGCGGAACAACATGAGTATTAGAAAAGGCGTTGGACTTGCAAGTTGCAGGGCTCAGGCTTCTAAACGAGCCGGGCCGCGAACCTGTGTTCCCCAAAAGCTAAATAGTCGTTCCTCAAAAAGTCTGAGAAGTGCATAGGTATTGCGTTGGTGTTGGCA
>JAFDYC010000008.1 GCA_018267625.1 Bacteroidota bacterium | reverse complement strand
CAATAATCATGTCGCTATTCTTCTTTTTTAGACCCTGTTTTATACAGTTTCTTATCCCGAACTCAGGTTCTATAAGATTTTCCACTCACGGAAAATGCTTCTCCATTAATCAGACACCCAAAAGTATTCGCACCTGTGTGCGTAGCGGGCGGCAGTTGGTTCATGGGGTTGGCAGGCGCGGTAACTGAACTTTTCCATGCCTTTGGCTATGCCTTACGTAAGGTGGCCGCAAAGCCGCGTGCGTTCAGGTCATATTGCCTGTCCTGTGTTCGCTAAGCTGCTGGTTCAACTTGGACATGAGGTTGCTGCTATTTTCCTTAGAAGCGCCTATTGCGCTGAGTTCCAATCGCTTCTCCGAAGTTCTCAGTTGATTAAATACAGCCAGTGCTTATTTATTATCCATATTCGCTAATGTACGAGGATCTCATATGGATAATTTTTATTTATTTTAATTCGATAAAGTCAATTTTGAAGCAAACCTTTTAGTATATAAACAGACCTTGTAAACCCAATTTACAGGTTCTACATTTCGTCAGAAGTGCCTTTCACAGAGAACAGAATGCATCCTGCATGCTTCCGTCCATTTTTTTAATCAGCTTGAGGCTCCCGACTGCAAAAGATGCCGGGCTGTCACCTGAAGCGGATTCCAAAATCTGCCCTGAAAAATTCTGGCTTTGCAGGCAGCAAGGCATCCCGAACTTGCCACTTCAAATATTTTCAAGCTGGATTATGCAACAGACACACCGAGATTTCAACGACTATCGCTCGAAGATGAATGAGCTGATACTTTCAAAAAACAACAAGGTGCTGGCTCGCCTCTTCAACCTCGACACGAACACCTATGCGGAGGGTGCGCTGCCCACGAGAACCAAAGAAATGCTGGGTCTTGTGGCTAGTATGGTGTTGCGTTGCGATGATTGCATCCGCTACCATCTGGGCAAATGCCAGGAGGCAGGAATCAGCACTGATGAGGTGTATGAAATCTTTGCCGTAGCCAATATTGTCGGGGGAACCATTGTGATTCCGCACACCCGCCGAGCTGCAGAATACTGGGAAGCTCTTTCCGAAGATGAAAACGCATAAATACCAATCATGAATACGCCCCTTTTTATTTCAAACAGCATCCTTATTAAGGCCACGCCATCCCGGGTTTGGGAGGTGCTCATCCTGCCTGAAGAAACCCAGAAATACATGTTTGGCTGCCGGACGGTAAGCGATTGGCAGCCGGGCAGTGCCTTGCTTTGGGAAGCGACATGGGAAGGCCGGGACATGGTGTTTGTAAAAGGCATTATTCAGGAAATAATACCGCAGCAAAAACTGGTTTATTCAGTCTTTGACCCGAATAATCAGACGATGGAGGATATTCCGGAAAATTATCTCTGGGTGACCTATGAACTAAGCCAAGCGGAAGGAGGCACCTGGCTCCGCGTCCAGCAGGGGGATTACAGCAAGGTTGCCGATGGGGCGCGCCGCTATCAGGAAAGTAATGCGGGCGGCGAAGGCTGGAACCCCATTTTAATTCAAATAAAGGCACAGGCTGAAGCCTCATGAATGCGGTACAGTCTGCCCCGCCAGCACCTGCCGGTATAAGGCTTCATAGCGTGGGATGATCAGTCCTTTTGAGAAATTTCGGGCATGAGCCTTTGCGGCGTCCTTTGCTTCCTGAAGGCGGGCATCATCCGAAAGCAATTCCAAGGCATGGGCCGCCATGTCTTCCACATCGCCTACTTCACTGAGGAAACCGGTCACTCCCTGCACATTAATTTCGGGCAGGCCACCGGCATTGGTTGAAATCACCGGTACACCGCAAGCCATTGCTTCCAGCGCAGCCAGGCCAAAGCTTTCGTACTGAGAGGGCAGCAGGAATAAGTCGGAGATGGAGAGTATTTCATCCATTTGCTCTTGCTTGCCAATAAAACGTACTTCCTGAAAGATGCCCAGGTTGCGGCAAAGTTCTTCGGCATTGGGGCGTTCCGGCCCGTCGCCAATCATCAGCAGCTTTGAGGGTAGTTTCTGATGAACGATGGCGAAGATTTTAATGGCATCTTCCACTCGTTTTACTTTCCGGAAGTTGGAAACATGCACCAGGATGCGTTCAGACTGAGGCGCCAGCATGAGTTTAAAATGCTCTTTATCCGTTTGGCGGAAGCGCTCTGTGTCCACAAAGTTTGGGATGACCTGAATCTCCTTCTCGATGTTAAAGCTGGCATAGGTCTCTTCGCGCAGGTTGTTGGATACAGCCGTGATAGCATCGCTTTCATTTATCGAAAAAGCAACTACGGGTGCATAGGTCTGGTCGCGGCCCACAAGCGTAATATCGGTGCCGTGCAGTGTAGTGATGAAGGGTATTACCTTGCCCATTCGCTTCAGGATTTGCTTTGCGAAATAGGCAGCCGAAGCGTGGGGGATGGCATAATGCACATGCAGCAGGTCAAGGTCGTTGTTGGCGATGACACTGACCATCGTGCTCGTCAACGCACTTTCATAAGGCGGAAAATCGAAAAGAGGATAGGTAGGCACCGATACTTCATGGTAGTAAATATTCGGGTGGAAATGCAGGCGAACGGGTTGCTGGTAGGTGATAAAATGTACTTCATGTCCTTTTTGGGAAAGGGCCATTCCCAGCTCGGTAGCCATCACGCCGGAGCCTCCAAACGTGGGGTAGCAGACAATACCAATCTTCACGACAGAGAATTTTTTTGAGGCCGTGAATGTACAGGAAGCCTTTCCCCAACTCAATGATGCGTGCATAGATTTCACTTACCAAAAGCAATTACATGCATGTGCGCGAGTGCCCGAAAACAGCCCCTTACATTTAGCGCATGAAGCGACTGCTTTTCTCCCTGGCTTACCTTTTTTCCTTTTTCTCATTCAGTCTTGCTCAATCCGATTCTTCTCTGCTCAAAAGCTTGCAGGATGAAATCATGCTGCATGGAACCTGCTATGAAAATCTTCGGGTGCTCACGCAGAGCATTGGTCACCGGCTGAGCGGTTCGCCACAGGCGGAAAAGGCCGTGCAATGGGGACTGAAAACGATGCGGGAAGCCGGCGCAGATACCGCCTGGCTGCAACCAGCCCTTGTGCCCCATTGGGTGCGGGGAAATGAATGGTTGCAAGTGAAGCTGCCGGGTAGCAAAGGCTTTGAGCCCATGCGCATGACCAGCCTCGGAAATTCGATTGGAAGTGGTAAGCCTGTGGAAGCACCCGTCATCATGGTGCAGACCATGGATGAGTTTTACAAGCTCAGCCCTGCTGCAGTGGCAGGTAAAATTGTCTTTTTCAATTATCGTTTTCGGCAGGATATCATCAACACATTTGAAGGCTATGGAGATGCTATTAAATACCGGATTCTTCCGCCTGTGGCCGTGGCTCAAAAAGGCGGGGTGGGTGTGATTATCCGATCTGTAGGCACCGGTGTGGATGATGTGCCGCACACCGGCGTGACCCGGATTGTTGATTCAGTGCGAAAGATTCCCTGTGTGGCTATCGGCTATCTCGGTGCCAACCGGCTGGAAGCTGCCTGTCGCCAGGGTGGGGTGACAGCCCGGGTGCTTACCAGCGGGAAGATGCTACCTCCGGTGCTTTCATACAATGTAATTGGGGAAATAAAGGGTAGTGAATTCCCCAATGAATACGTCATTGCCGGCGGGCATCTGGATTCCTGGGACGTGGGCCAGGGCGCACAGGATGATGGGGCCGGATGTGTGCAGAGTATAGAAATCATCCGGGCCTTTAAGAAGCTCGGTATCCGCCCCAAACGCAGCGTGCGTGCGGTGTTGTTTATGAATGAAGAAAATGGTTCAAAGGGGGCACATGCCTATGCCGATAGCGCTGTGGCCCGACATGAAAAGCATGTACTGGCTATCGAGAGTGATGCGGGTGGTTTCTCGCCCCGGGGTTTTGGGATGGACATGCCTCTTGAAAAAAAGTCCATTGTCCGAAGCTGGTTGCCTTATTTCCTGCCGATGGGTGTGTATGACTTTAGTGGAGAGGATGCGGGGGTAGATGTCAGCCCTTTGGGTAAATCAGGAGCGGCACTGGCCGGCCTATATCCAGACTCTCAGCGCTATTTTGATATTCATCATACGGATGAAGACCGATTTGATAAAGTGAGCCACCGCGAATTGAAATTAGGCGCAGCAGCGATGGCGACCCTGGTATGGCTTGCCAGCCAGTATGGTTTGTAAATGTGTCCATTAAGCTGAAAAAGAAATCTGAGGTTAATGACTTCAGCGCATTAAACTTTTTGAAAAAACTTTTGTCCATTTGGGCCAAAAGTTTTTTCTCATGGGTCAGAATCATCAACCTGGAAACCTGGAAGAGCTACTTGATGCAGCGGTGGACACCGGGAACATCAAAGAGGATCAGATTTTTGAGAAATATGCCAACCAGACTTTGCCTAAAGGCTTAGCGAAGACGGCAGGTACGCTCACAGCCTATTCCGGTTCCTGGACAAAAGCAGAAGTCATTCATCTGCTGCGCCGCACCACGTTTGGTGTTCGGCCCACGGATGTGCAGGTATTGCTTGGCAAGTCGCCCGGTGATGCCGTGGATTACCTCTTTTCAAACGTGCCTTCAACGGCTCCGGCACCTCCTGTCAACAGCTATTACAACGGTGGTTACACAGACCCCACTGGCATCGGGCCGGGCCAGACCTGGATTAATGCTCCCTATGGAGATGGCACGGTAAATGGGAAGCGCAGGATTTCTCTGTCATCCTGGTGGATGGGGCTGATAGTAAACCAAAACCTTTCCATATTGGAAAAGATGACTTGGTTTTGGCATAACCATTTTGCGACAGAACTAAGCATTATCGGAGATGCCCGAGCGGCATACATCCATCATGCGATGCTTCGTGAAAATGCCTTAGGCAACTTTAAAGACCTTACGAAGAAGGTTACGAAAGACCCGGCCATGCTCATTTATCTGAATGGTCGTTACAACACGAAAACAGCACCGGATGAGAACTATGGTCGGGAATTGCAGGAGCTCTTTACCGTTTCGAAATACAATTCTCCAAACTATTCAGAGGATGATGTGAAGGCAGCAGCGAAAGCCCTTACCGGCTGGCAGGTCAACCTTTCCACAATACCCGTTAGCAGCTATTTTAATCCATCCCGGCACGATAGTTCCAATAAGCAACTTTCATCATTCTACAACAACTCCCTGATGCCTGGGCTTAGTGGTACGAATGGTTCCCTGGAAGCGGATGAATTAATTGACACCATCTTCAATCAGGCACCCAATCAGGCGGCAAAATGGATATGTACGAAGCTCTACCGCTACTTTGTGTATTATGACACCGTTACGGATCCAACGGTATCTGCCAATATTATTTCAGGGATGGCGTCTTTGCTTATTTCCAATAATTGGGACGTGGTGCCATCCATTAAGCTGCTGCTTAAAAGCCAGCATTTCTTTGATTCTAATAGCCGTGGGTGCAGCATACGCACCCCACTTGAATTTTTTGCAGGCATTTTTCGGACGTTCCAGGTGATCTTGCCCGGCAGTTTCGATGCTCAAAAACGGGATGCGATCTGGAATACTTTGCGCAGCTATGCAGCGGCAAATGGCTTAGACCTGGGTGAGCCGCCCAATGTGTCAGGATTCCCGGCTTACTATCAAAGCCCGGAATTTGCCGAGTTATGGATTAACTCCAATTCGTTGCCCAAGAGGTTGCAGTTTGTCGATCTCATGTTGTCGAGTGGTTTTACGGCAGGTACAGGTACAGCCATCAAGCTGGATGTGCTTGCCTTTGCAGATACGTGCTCTAACGCGGATGACCCGGTTCTTTTAGTGCAATACTGCTGTGATTACCTGCTAGGTGTTGATTTTTCAGCGACAAGAAAAGACAGTATCAAGGTTTCGACGCTGCTTTCAGGGCAAACCAACAATAACTATTGGACGCAAGCCTGGCAGGCCTATAAAACGACTCCTAATACGGCCAATACAAACATTGTCAAAACACGGATGAATTCCCTGCTCACCGAAGTGATGCACGCAGCGGAACATCATCTATGTTGAAAATAGGGCAGCCCGTTCGGGTGAAAACATTGACCCCATCCGAAGCGATTCAAATCAACTATTCAGGGTCATCAGCCACAAATAAATCACTCCGGAAATAGCATGAAACGCAGAGAATTTTTGAGGTTAGGTGGCGGTGCGTCCCTGGCCTTTATGATAAACGGGCTGCCCATAAGTGCCTTTGCCGATACGCCTTTGTTGCGCCTGCTGGCCAAGCAAACGGCTGCAAATGGCCGAGTGTTGGTACTCATTCAGCTTATTGGCGGGAATGATGGACTCAACACCATTATTCCTTTGGATCGTTATAGCGAACTAACCAATGCCCGCTCTAATATTCTCATTCCTCAGTCGAAAGTGCTGAAGCTGAATGGCAGCATCACGACCGGTTTCAACCCGGCGATGACGGCAGTTCAGGACATGTATAACAATGGGTTGATGAGCATCACGCAGGGGGTGAGTTATCCTAATCCCAATTTCTCGCACTTCCGAGCCACTGATATCTGGAATTCCGGGGCCAGTGCGAACCAATACCTCAATACAGGGTGGTTGGGCCGTTTTCTGGATCAGGAATATGCCAATTTCCCTGTTGGCTACCCTAATAGTAATATGCCAGACCCACTGGCTATTCAGATAGGCACCAGTATTTCACCGGTATTGCAAGGGCCGAGCGTTTCGATGGGTACGGTGATTTCAGGAATTAGTTCTTTCTACAACATCGTCAACGGTACGGTGGATCCTGCACCGGCAACACCTGCAGGCCATGAACTGACCTTCATCCGCTACATCTCTCAGCAAACACAGGCTTACACAACGGTTATTTCGAATGCTGCTAATAAGTCCACCACGCTGAGTTCAAAATATCCGCCTTCCAGCGCCCGCAATAACCTCGCCGATCAGCTCAAGATTGTCGCCCGGCTTATATCTGGTGGCTTGCAGACTCCGGTATATGTGGTGAATATTGGCTCATTTGATACACACTCACAGCAAGTGGATCCTACGGACCACACAGTAGGCACTCAAGCTACCTTGCTTGGGCAACTTAGTGATGCTGTCAGCGCCTTTTATGACGACCTCAAACTGATGGGAATTGATCACAGAGTTGCCTCAATGACGTTCTCTGAATTTGGCCGTCGTATCCTGAGTAACGCTTCTGGAGGCACTGATCACGGTACTTCGGAGCCGGTAATGGTTTTTGGGAAGGATGTGATTCCGGGTATTATTGGCACCAGCCCTGTGCTGCCAACCAATGCATCTGTAAATGATAATCTACCCATGCAATACGACTACCGCTCAATCTATGCATCTGCGCTATCAGATTGGTTTGGCGTGTCGTCAACGGTGTTGAGCAATGTGATGATGGCACCATATCCCATCTTGCCTATTTTCCAAAAGGCAGTAGGCGTTACTGAAACCAATGAGCAAGGAAGTACGGAGCTCTTGGGGCAATGTTATCCCAATCCTGTACGGGGTGGGACAACTATTAACTTTAGTGCAAGCGGTACCGGGGAGACTATCATCCAGCTTTTCGACATGAATGGGAGGCTCGTTCGAACAATTGTTCAGCAGGAATTCTCGAGAGGTCAACATCAGATAACTCTGGACTGTTCTGGCCTTGCGCCGGGAAACTATGTCTATCGTTTGAGCACTACTCAGGGTGAAAATGCAGCCCGGAAAATGCTGGTGTTAGATTAAGCAGCACCTGCTGATAAAGGCTGATAAGTTGGAGATAAAACGATCCCGTAAGAATATTTTCAGAAATCTTCTTGGATTATGATGCAGCGTTGTTTAGGGTAAATGGGTCTGCATCCCGAAGGAAAGGGTAATTGTTTCGTGCTTCCTGAAGGCTGGCTTTATTCAGGCTGATGGTATGAACGATTTCTTGCCCGACTTTCTGCCAAAGCAGTTCTCCTAAGGGGCCAAAGACACTGCTGTCACCACTATAAGCGATGTCTTTACCATCCATTCCAACCCGGTTGACACCGATACAATAAGCTTGGTTTTCGATGGCGCGGGCCTGGAGTAAAGTCTTCCAGGCGAGGCGGCGACGTTCGGGCCAGTTAGCCACACAAAGCAAAAGATCATATTCGCTGCCAGGTACATTACGTGCCCAAACCGGGAAGCGCAGGTCGTAGCATACAATGGGGCATATACGCCAGCCTTTCACCTGCACAATGAGTTTGCGTTGCCCTTGGCTGTATTGTTTGTCTTCGCCTGAATAGGCAAAGAGATGCCGTTTGTCGTAGAAATAGGTATTTCCGTCAGGTTGTACCCAGAGAAAACGATTATAGTAACAGCCCTTTTCAGCAATAATCAGCGAGCCACAGAGGATGATTCTGAATTTTTTTGAGGTTTCCTGCATCCAGCTCAGGGTATCTCCGTTCATGGGTTCAGCTAATGCCTCGGGCGACATGGAGAAGCCGGTAGAGAACATTTCCGGCAGGATAACGATTTCTTTAGGCCCTTCTATTCCGGAGATGAGGGAATCGTAGTGAGAAAGATTAGCTGCTTTGTTTTCCCAGACTATGTCTGGCTGAATGATGGTGAGGAGCAGAGATTCGGAAGTGGGCATTTTCGAACAGGAAATAGTTTCTGAATATGGAGTACAAAGTTGCCGAATCGAAGTGAGTAACATGGGTTACGCTTGCCCTTAGTTTCGGCCATCCGGGGATGGCCCCCCATCAGCTCCGCGTCCGGGGACGCGGAGCCCCTACTTCCGCAATACCAGCACCCAGGGCTTCGTTGCTTCCCTGCGTGTTTTCGGGTTTAGAAACTCCCCTGTCAGTTCGCTCACTTTAAACATCCTGCCTGCTTTTACCACATGATAGCCCAGGCCTGCCGAGTCCAGAGAGGGGAGATTTTCCTGCATCATCAGCAGGTAATCATTTGCCTGACCTGGGATAGGGAAGCTGTCTATTTCCGGAATCCTTCTTTGGGCGTAGAAGTCCAATGCGTCCAGGGGGTCTTGCATGCGCCAGGCGTAGATCTTATCTGCCGGGATATTTTCAGAACGGATATATCGGCCCACCACTGTTCCCACCTGAAAGTGAAGCAAGGGGAAATAAAAAAAATGCGTGACGAACACGTTTGCCACGATGATGCTGGTTACGGAGGTCCAGATTATGCGCCGGCCCTGGTGATTCCTTCTATTGACAAAAAGCCAGGCAGCCAGGCCAGTAAGCCAGAAGGCGATGACCCACCAGCTGGTGGGGAAGACAAAAGAGATAATCAGGAGGGCGCCCAAGAGTAAGAGAACGCTTATGCCTGTTTGGATGCCTGCGAAAGTCCGGCACAGTCGTGGGTACTGGTCCGTATTCAGGAAGTCAGACAGCAATTTCGCCACAATGATAGCAGCCAGGGGAAAGGTTACCAGGATGTAGTGAGGCAACTGGTAATGAGATGAGCTCAGCGCCAGGTAGCTCAGGATAAAGCCGCCCGTGCTCAGCCATTCCTGTCCCGGGTTCAGGTGTAATTTTTGGAGTAGCATGGTGCGGATGTTCAGGAACAGGGCTGTCAGGAACAGTAAAATCCAGGGTAGGAAAGCCCAGGACATGCTATTGAGCAGGAAAAGGGGATTAGCGCCATTATCCCAGGTATTCGAGCCCGTAATGCGGCCGAAGCTTTGGGTCCAGAAGAAAAACTTAAGTCCCGAAACGCCCTGTTCGCCGTTCACCCATTTTTCGGGGTGCAGGTCAAACTGTTGGTAGAGGCCTATGCACATGGGCATCAGGAAGAGGCCAATCAGGAGTAAGTCCAACAGGTGCCAGGGGGAAAACAGCAGATTCCATTTACGGCGTAGCAGCCAGTCGCTTCCAAAGGCAAAGAGGGGCACGAACAGTGCGATAGGGCCCTTCGTCATCATGCCGCAGGCAATAGCCGCTGTGCCACCCAGCACGAAATACCATCGTCTTCTGGTTTCACATTCGCGGATGCACCATAGAGCGGTTGCTACGAAGCCCGCCAGCATCATGTCCGTACGCACATCATTCGTCCAGAGAAAAAATCCTTGACAGGAAGCCAGCACCAAAGCAGCGAGGCGAGCCGTGTTTTCATTGTAGAGTAAGCGGGTAAGCCGGTACGTGGCGAAGACCGCCAGGAGGGCCATCAGGATGGAAGGGAGCCGATAGGCAAAAGGAGTAGGGCCAAGGAGTTTCATGCTCAGGGCCGAAGTCCAGAACAGCATGGGAGGTTTGTCTAAATAGTCATGGCCGTGGTCATAAACCTGAAGCCAGTTCGGGCTATGCGTCATTTCGCGGCTGATTTCAGCATACTGCGAAGCGTCCACATCCATGAGGTCCACCCGGCCGGAACTGAAGTAAAGAGCTGTGATGACGGCAAAAATCCAAAGTGGGATTTTGAAAGAAGCAACGTGTTTGATAGTGCTCTTTTTTAGGAGTGCAAAGATGCAGATTAGCAGTATGATGATTTTAGGAAAGCAAGAGGCAGGGGCATGAATGCCCAACGTATTTTCGCGGCCCGTGTTGCGCGCCATACGCCATATTGTTCTTGCGGTCATTGATTTTTTTCATCGCCCTTTTGCGCGTTGGATAGACAAGCAGACCTTTCGTTACCTGGCCAGTGGTGGCTCCGGAGCCGTGCTCAACATCGGCGTGTATTGGTTTTCCTATCATTTCCTATTTCATGAGCAGGATGTGCATACACCCTTTATGCTCGTGCGTTCAGCAGTAGCTGCAGCGGTAGTAGCCTTCTTCGTATCCACGCCCTATGGTTTTATGATGAGCCGTTACATCGTCTTTCCGGAGAGCAACTTAAAGGGTAGGGTGCAGCTCTTTCGATACCTCATCACCGTGGGGGCCTGTGCCATACTGACCTACTTCTTTGTGCCCTTCTTCCATTACACCTGCGGCATTTATGCCACACCCTCCAGCATACTGACCAATATTGTCGTAGCCTTATTCTCCTATGTTGCGCAGCGATTCTTCACCTTCAAAGTGAAGCCTGAGGAGCCGACCTGGATGCAAGCCGAAGATTGAGCTTCCCGTTCCATTAGGAGCCATTATTTTTTTTAAAAAAAACTTCATGCAGCGAATTGTAAGCCTCCTGTTTCTGCTCTCATTTTTCAGCCCGGCCGCTGCGCAAATATTTCAGGGCAGCCCTACAGGCAATCCATTGTATTGGAAAAACAGGAAGCCCGATGCTGACTACTGGCAGCAGGATGTGCATTATACGATTCAGGCGAGGCTCGATGAAGAGGCGCATCGGATAGACGGAATACAGACACTCGTCTATACCAACAACTCGCCCGACACGCTGCCCGTGATTTACTTCCACTTGTTTCAAAATGCCTTTGTGAAAGGCTCCTATCTGCATCAGTTGGAGCGTTGGAAAGGGCAAAAGCCTCGGCTGGGAGCGCATGAAGCAGCCGGTGAAGGCACCATCGTGACCGATTTGCAGGTAGATGGGCAAGCCGCCCGTATGGCCCTCGACAACACCGTGATGCAGGTGAAGCTGCCCCTGCCTCTACTACCCGGGAGAAGCATCCATGTCAGCCTGAATTTTAAAACCTGGTATGATGACGGTGGCAGCACCCGTCGCCGTATGAAGATGTACGATGCCTGGGGCTGGAAGCATTACAATGGCTGCCAGTGGTTCCCCAAGCTCTGCGTTTATGACCGCAAGTTTGGATGGGACACCTACCAGCACATGAACAAAGAGTTCTATGGCGACTTCGGCACCTACGATGTCTCCCTCGATTTTCCATCCAACTATGTGGTTGAGGCTACCGGTGTTTTAGAAAACCGTCAGGAAGTGCTGCCCGATACGCTGCGCCAGAAGCTCGACATGAAAAACTTTGCGCATAAAAAATGGAATGAACCACCCTCCGTGATTACACCCTACCGGAAAGGCGAGCGAAAAATATGGAGATACCATGCAGAAGGAGTCCATGATTTTGCCTTTACTGCCGACCCATCCTACCGCATTGCCACTACCTACTGGAACGGTATCGAATGTGTAGGCATAGCTCAGGAACCACATGCCTCCGGCTGGCAGAATTCAGCAGACTATGTAGCCAAAATTATCCGCACCTTTTCAGAAGACATCGGCCCCTATGGCTATCCCAAGATGGTTGCTGCCGATGCAGCCGACGGGATGGAATATCCCATGCTTACCCTCGATGGCGGCTCCGACCCGGGCTACCACGGATTACTTGTTCATGAAATAGGCCACAACTGGTTCTATGGTATGGTTGGCTCCAATGAGACTTACCGTGCGGCGCTGGATGAAGGATTCACTCAGTTCCTCACTTCCTGGGGGCTGCGCAAGATTGACGGCGACACGATGCTCAGCGGCCCCGCAAAGCCCCGCTGGACCCAGCGCTGGGAGGAGCCCCTCAACGTGATGGACCGGAATGTCCTTAATGCCTACACGCTTGATGCTGCAACAAAAAATGAGCTTCCCCTAAACACCCAGTCCAACGACTTCCACGATGCCCTGGGCCATGAAGGCGGCTACCGCGGGGTGTATTACAAAACCGCCTCCATGCTCTACAACCTTCAGTATGTGCTAGGCGATTCGCTCTTTCAGGCAGCCTTCAGCCACTACTTCATGCAGTGGCGTTTTGCGCATCCCTACTTCGAAGATTTTCGTGCCAGCATCATCCGGTTCACACATGTGGACCTCAACTGGTTCTTCGATGAATGGCTCGAAACGACCAAGACCATCAACTACAGCATCCTCGGTGCCCGGAATCAGGGGAAGGGACTTTGGGCAATTCGTTTCCGCAGGCGTGGGCTTTCGCAAATGCCGCTTGACTTCACCGTTACTGCCCGCGATGGCAGCCGGCAGAGCTATACCCTTCCCAACACCTGGTTCAACAAAGCCGGTACTATGCCCCTTCCGAAATGGTGGGGCTGGAGCAAAATCCAACCGATCTACACTGCCCAGGTGCAGATTCCTTCAGGCTTGAAACAGGTGCAGATTGATACCAGCTTCCGCCTCGCCGACACCTACTGGCCCGACAACTATTTCCGCCCGGGGCGTTTCAATGATGGCAGTACGCTCTGGCGCTTTGATGCCGGCCTCTCACGACCCTTCGACCGACGCCATTACCGCGCCTGGTGGCGCCCCGACTTGTGGTGGAATGCCCTTGACGGAATGAAAGCCGGCTTGCATTTGGAGGGGGATTACCTCGGATTGTTCAGGAAGATTAATGGCTCCCTGTGGTGGAATACACACTTGCTTCAGGAAGAAAGCTACTGGCGCAAAACCGGTGAAAGGCTCTACAAAAACTACCGCCCGTTTAGTTTTTCAATCAATCTTACCACCATCCTTTTGCCCCGTACACCCAGGCTGAGCGGTGAACTATCCCTGCGTGATCTGGATGGTCTTCAATACCTGAAAGCCGGACTTCGGTACAAGACCGGCAACTACAGCGATGTTTCCTTTTACCTGCTAGGCATGAGGCGCCGTGATGCTGCTGACTTAGACTACCTCCTCGCCCCCCAGGAATGGAGCAGCACCGAACACCGACAAAACAGTTCCCTCAACCTGGGCTATGCCGCACGTTATTCCTACCGTGGCTATAACGGCACCATCAGCCTGAACCTGCGCAGCCCCTTTCTTACAGGCAGCAGCAGCGAAGCCTTCGACTACAGCTTTGCTGAACTGACGGCTACCAACTCAAAAAATATCGGCAAACTCATACTACACACCCGGTTATATGGACGATACGGCACAGGCAATAACCTGCCCTACGAAAGCCTGCTCTTCACTGCGGGCGCCAATCAGGAAGCACTCATGGAAGACAAATACACCCGCAGCCGGGGGGTTGTGCCCAATGATGCCAACTGGCAAGGCTACAACCGATATGAGCCAACTCATTTTCAGCAAGGAGGCGGCCTCAACCTGCGCGGCTATTCCGGCTATTTTATGCCCGACCGCCGCCATGCAGAAGAGCTCATTGGGTATAAAGCCCGCAGCGGTGCCGCCCTCAATGCCGAATTGGATTTAGACGGAATGATCCCCTTCACTCCCAGGTTTTCCAGGAACTGGTTGCATGTGGATGCCTACCTTTTTGCAGATGCTGGCGTTTATGAGCTCAGTCGCTACCTGCCCGGAGATTTTTCCATTATTGCCCCTACCGACAGGTGGAGCGACCTGCACCTGGATGCCGGCCCCGGCCTGGCCTTCACCATCAAGCGTTTTGGGCCCTTTGCGCAAGCACACCCGCTGACTCTTCGTGTGGATGTTCCCCTCTTCCTAAACCGGCCTGCTTACAACAATCCTCAGTACTTCGCCCTCCGATATGTGTTGGGCATAAACCGTACATTTTAGTTCTTGCTCGGGGTAAGGAACTATTTGGGATGAAGACTAAAGGCTAAAGGGAGCATTTTGTTGCCTGTAATATTTTGCAAGCTGACAGCCCTTCCAGCCTGCCCTGAATAACTAAGGTTTCGTTCCCTCCGAAGGACGAACAATGAAACCCTTGTTGGAAGAAAGCAATGGTAGCCGTTAGGGGCAGGTTATGGGGATGTCGGCTTTTTGCCGTGGGGTACTCAGCGGGCTTTGAGGCCGCTTTTTTGTATATATCCTTGCCATTCAGCAGTCCCAGGCTCTTTGTGGCCCTCCCGGGTTCCTGTCTGGGCATACCTGCCCCTATTTGGAAAAAATCTTGTGTGAAAAAACCACTAACTTCCCGGCAGGCACGGCTGAGGAACTTACTGTACCTCAGCTCTTCCGGCGATTTTTTCGTTGCCATATAGTTTGATTAAAGTGAATGCTAAATTTACGGTATGCGGCGGAAGGCTACCGTAGGTTTAGTTCAATATCAAGTAGGTAAAAAGCCCTTTAGACAATCTATGAGCTTCCTACTCACACAACCTCTAGGTGGCTATACGCAATGCGCATTTTGTGTTGTTGGGCACT
>JAFDYC010000089.1 GCA_018267625.1 Bacteroidota bacterium | reverse complement strand
GCACCTCGGCGCTGCCGGCATCCTGCCGCAACACCGTGTGCTCAATAAAAGAGGCCGGATTCATACCTGCAAGATGGCAGCTTTCGCGCAGCAGGCATAACCCCCACACGCTCATTTTTCCAGCCGTTCAAAGATTTTATTGTTACCGGCATTCGTGCTTCGATGCAACGGCTGCCCAGAGCCTTTGGAATGCTGGCGCACAAAAAGGAGCCTTCCGGGCTTCAGATGCCTGCGGGTGGGAGGCGGCGGATGGCAAAGAGTATGGCTTATCGTGTGCCCCAATCCAGCAGTTTGGGAATGGTTCGGAGCCAATTAATGTTTTGCAGCTCCAGTGAGAAACTGATGCTGTGACCAAGCTTGCTGTTTGGGTACATGCTGTTCAGATAATCCCGATAATCGGGGCAGAGCAGCAAGGGTAGGTGTAGCAGAAACACATCCTGGAGCAGGTGCAGCTCCAGGCCTGCCGAATAGAGAAATCGGTTACCGGAGGGGTTCGTTTGAGTAGCATCGGCATAAGTGCTCAGGTCGAGGTAGGCGCGGATGGGGAGCTTACCCAGGGGCAGGTCGCTGCGCAGGTTGAGGGCCAGGAGCCAATCGTTGCTGCGGCCCAGAGGGAAGCCATAGAGGGGCGTAGCTATTTTTTGCCCGCCTTCCTGCATGGAATATTGCTGGGAGAGGAGGCCATCGCGCTCATTTCGGCCCAGGAAACTGCCTTCATAGAGGTAATCATTGGCACCGCTGAAGGTGGAGCTAAGCCAGTAGCGATAGTCTGAATAATCGTCGCCGATGTGTGAAAAATATTTGCCGGCAAAGCCGCGTAGGTACAGGCTTTTATTCGGCATATTGTAGTCAATGCGCAGCTTGCCGGTGGCGCTTAGCTTCGTAAACTGGTCGCCCATCTGGCCCTCAAGCGTATAAGAAAATGGATTGAAGGTTCGCTCATTCCTATGCTCATAGCGAAGTAAGCCATAGTTGTTTTCCGTTGCCTTTCCGAGGCTGGGTATGTAGCTTGTGGTGTCTGCAGGATTCCGGGAATAAGAGAAACCTTGTTCCCAGATACCATAGACTTTCAGGGTTAACCTGCGGAGTGCCGGGCTGAGCGGCGAAGCATTTTTAAATAAAAAACTCAGTGAAGGAGCAAGCTTCAGATAGCGGGCAAATAGTGGGCTTCCATCGGCCTGTGTGGCGTCATTAAAATGGAAGCTTTTAAGGTCTACCTGGGGCACGATTTCCTGAAAGAGGCTTTGCGGATAAAGCCAATAGCCCACTGAACCTGCGCCGGTAAAGGCATTGGAGTTAGTTCCCCACATTCCGGTCAGTATATAACGCAGGCGGTGTTCGGGCAGGCAAAGGTTGTGGAGCAGCAGGCCCGCCATGAAGCCGTCATAGGTGTTGTAGCCCAAAGCCGGCAGGGCATAGACAACAGGTGCGTTTTTTCTGCCGATACCTAGTCCGATGCGCAGGCGGAGCATCCGGCCATGCAGTAAGGCACCTTTTTGCCAACGGTTATTCAGTGCGTCATAGTCGGGCACTTCATGGGCAATTTGCCAGCGAGTAGCCGATGTGTTCGGAATTTGAATCAGAGTGTCGTGGCGGAAAGGCGAGGTCCAGATAGTCGTCAGCAGGCTGTCGCCGGCATAGGTGCTGATGCCTGCCGGAGCTGCGAAGCCGCTTCGGTTGCGGAGGTGAATGTGCGTGCTCTCCGGATCCTGCCATACTTTTTTCAAGGAGAAGTCAATGCCCCTGTTTGTACGCATGGCTCCATCAAAAAACCAATCCAAATTCCTTTTCGACACACGTTCAAAAGCCTGGCGAAAATCTGCAGGCTGGGGATGTCGGAATTTCCAATCATCGAAATAGCGATGCATGGCCTGCTGGAACGTGTCCGGACCCATGCTGTGCTCGAGCCAGCGCAGAAACAGTGCTGTCTTGAAATACACATCGGCTCCATAATTCAGTTTCCGGTATTCGGAGGAGCTGAGTTGAAGGCTTTGGTCCAGGTGGGTGGCAGCTAGTTGATAGTAGAGCTCATCTTCGATTTTGATGGAAATAGTATTCCTGTCTGAGTGTTTCTTTAGGAGCTTTTGTTCTACGCTACGTTCGGCAAAACTGTTGCAGCCTTCATCCATCCAGGGATGTGTCCGCTCATTGTTGGCTAGGACGGCGTAGAACCAATTGTGGCCAGCCTCATGCACGAGGGTCTGAGTGACGGAAAGCTGTGTCGCCAGCCGGTCAATGATGGTGATGGTAGGGTATTCCATACCGCCTCCGGCCTTCAGGTCGCCCTCAACGGCTTTGATGCTGCGGTACGGATAAGCCCCGACCTGGGCGCTGTAATCAAGCAGGGTTTGCTTTAGGGTGCCGGTAGCGTTTTTCCAGTAAGACCATTCAGAAGGCAGGCAAGCAGTGTAGATGTTTACCTCATGCCCTCCTGGAATGTGAACACTGTCCCGGCGCAGGATGTAACGCTTGTCGGCAAACCAGGCAAAGTCATGCACGCTGTCGGCCACAAAGTGAAGTGTCTTCCACTCGCTGGAGGAAGGAGGAAACTGATTCACTTTTCTTCGCCATTCCCGGACATGTTTGTAGGGCCTTTCAGGCGTAGTGACGGGCTGTAGGCTGAGCTGGTTCCACCAGTCAGTTTCCGTACGGTCGAGGCATTCGCCCGTGGCCAGCACCACATAGTTTTTGGGTAAGGTGATGCGAACATCGTAGCTGCCAAATTCAGAATAAAACTCACCTTGGTCGGAATAGGGCAGAGGATGCCATCCGTTCCGGTCATAGACGGCGGGCTTGGGAAACCATTGAGAGATGTAATAAGCCTGACCCGTGTGCCCCAGGCGCGAAAACACTTTTGGGATTTTCACGCGGAAAGGGGTCTCCAACTCCAGGCTGGCACCGGGCGCGAGGGGTTGTGGCAGTTCCAGGCGGGCGATGTCTGGGTAGCCCGGGTCGCTGAAATAGGGCGCAGCTTCACCGTTGACACGAAAACTGAGGCTGTCAATAAATCCTTTCTCTTCGGGAGTGCTGAAGTAAAAAGCGGTATTGCCTTGCAGCACTTGCTGGGCGCAGAAATAAGTTCGGTCGCTGCTGTAGGCATTGGGCCAGAGATGGAGGTATAAGAAGAAAAGGGTATCGGGAGAATGGTTGCTGTAGCGTAGCTGCTCGAAGCCGTGAAGCATCTGCTTCTGGTCGTCTAAGCGGACCGACAAGCGCGTGTCCACGTGTTGCTGGAAGTAAGGCTGAGCCGGGGCTGAAATGGAGAGGAAAAGCAGGGCCGCAAGGGCGAGGAGCTTCATGGGGTGAAGATAGGGGCGGGAATGAGGGCATTTTGATTTTCTACCTTTATCCTCTTTCTCTCAGCCTATGACCCAGCTAGATTTTCTCACTCAGGAATTTCCCAAGCTTCTTGCCGGTATTGACCCTACTACGCCGCCCGCCTGGGGCAAGATGCAAGTGCAGCAGATGGTTGAGCATATGAATGATTCCCTGCGCATCGCTAATGGTCGTGATTTGAAAGTCTGTGTCACACCCGCCGAAAAACTGCCCGGCATGCGCCACTTCCTCGCGAGCAGCAAGCCATTCCGGGAAAACACCGTGAACATTCAGTTGCCCACGGAACCGATGCCCTGCCGATGGCCAAGCATAGAAGATGCCTTGGGCGCGCTGCACGAAGAGTTGCAGGAGTATATCAGTGTCTTCGGCCAGGACAAACAAAAGACGATTACGAACCCTTTCTTCGGCGACCTGAATCTTGAAGAATGGACCCAACTGCTGACCAAACATGCACTGCATCATCTTCGTCAGTTCGGCGTATTGCCCGAGGTATCAATAGATCCTTTTGGTACGAACTGATACACGGAGCAAAGAGCAAAACTGTAGTAAGCTACCTGCCGCATGTTCTTCCCGATCTGAGTTGTCCTAAGTGTCCGTTCCGCCTCAGGAAATCCACCAGTAAAAAGGAAGTAGGCCGTGTCGTTGATGCCGCTCGTTATCTGCGCATAATCATCATCCCAGCGAAGGAGATGGGCGCCGAATAATGAAGTGTACCGTGCCTTGTCGGGCTTCAGTTGCGTATAGTAGATGTACGCGGGCACACTGGCATGATGAACAAACAATTCCGGCCCGCTACCTCCCCGCTCCTGAATCCAATTCATGCCTCGGGTGATGGCATCAGGCGGGTAAGGGTGCAACATTCGTTCCGCCAGGTAGGCAGAGCCATTGAACATCCCAATGAACACCACTAAGACCCATCCTCGTTTGCTCCAGCGAAGGCAGGCATCGAAGCCCACGCCGGTCAGCAGCAGCCAGCAGGGCATCATGAATAGGATGACCCGGTCAATGAGCGAAAACTGATGCAGACAGGCAGCGAGCAGCACCAGCAGGATCGGTAGTCCGGCCAACAATAACAGACAGAAGTTTTTCCGGAAAAGCTGAAACACACCTACCAGGAAAAAGAAAAGGTTACTCAGCGTTGCCACAGCATTCCAGCCACCGATATTGGAAAGGATATCCTCCAGCCGGTTCCAGTTGTGCTGCCATTCAGCCAGAGATTTCGGCAGGGCATATAGGAAATAAGGCTGGTGATAATTCTGGAGGTAGCTGCTCCCAATTTGCGCCTTCAGGATGCTGAAATAATACAGTAGAAATTGCCCCAGCCAAAGCACCGTCACCAACAGCACAGGCAACAAAGCACCATGCCTTCGATCGCGCAGTGCAGGCCAGGCATAATAACCAACGATGCCTGCCAGGATAAAAACCGAAGGCATCGAAGACCAGATGGCCACACTTCCAGCCAGGGCCCAATACAGCAGAAATCGCGGCCCGGATAGTCGGGTTCTATCCCAACGCAAGGCCAGCCAGAGCAGCAGGAGCGCAATAAACAGGTCCGGCATATACTGCTTTAGCTCGCTCGAATAGCGGACGTAGATATAGCCGCAGGCGAGGTATGCCAAAGGCAGCCAGAGTGCCTCCTGCCGCATAAACTTCCGGGCCACTGCAGGGAAGAGCAACATAGAGCCTATGCCGCACAGCAAGGGATAGAGCCGCAACGCCTTTTCGCTCAGGCCGAGCATCAGCGACAATCCTTTCTCTATCCACAAAAAAACAGGTGGAGCATACTGCTCATAGCTCAGCGGATGCAGCAGCCCCCCAAAGCCGCGCTCGGCCAGATTGCGCACAATATTGGCCTCGTCAATGATGAGGTTCCGGTTCTGGAAATACATCAGTAGCCGCAGCCCGATGCCCAGAACCACGATGCCTCCGATGAGCAGCCGCAGCAAGCGCTCTTTTTCCCGAAACAGAAAAGCCATCGGATTCATGTGTTGGCGAATGTGCGGGAATGTGCTGAATCTGTTTCATCCAATACGATATTATTAAGCAGTCTGTTCATCCGTTGCGGCCTGCCGGAACTTGTTTTCAGAAATGTTGACTTCAGCAAAATTTCGCTGCACTGTTTTGCCCGTAGTGACCGGGACACATGAATTTAATTAAAGGCATTTGGGTCGGCTATTGATTGCTTCCAGTAACTTCGCCGCGCTCGTTTCCCCACAATAAATCGTAGATAGGAATCATGCTGCAAGCAGAGACTGCTATAGGTCGTGTGCCCGCGTTGCTGATAGGACGTGCCCGCGATTACAGCCAGCTACTGAAGCCCAACCTGAGCTTCATGGTGGTTTTTTCTTCCGTCATTGGCTACCTTCTGGCGCCAGGCATATCCTTCCAGCTTACGCCGGTGCTGGAACTATTTATCGGTGGCATGCTGGTGACCGGCGGCGCCAACACGCTCAATCAAATTATCGAGCGGGAGACGGATGCATTGATGCACCGCACACAAAACCGCCCGCTTCCTGCCGGCAGGATGATGCCTCTGGAAGCCGTCATCGTGGCTTGTAGCTCCGGCCTGATTGGCAGCCTGCTCATCACGGTAGCCTTCAATCCGTTGGCGGGCCTGCTTTCTTTACTCTCACTGGGTTTGTATGCCTTTGCCTACACACCGATGAAGCGGATACATCCCATTTCGGTATTTATCGGCGCCTTGCCTGGAGCCATGCCCCCCCTGATTGGCTGGGTTGCCGCCACGGGACACATGGGGCTCGGCGGCTGGATATTATTTCTCATCCAGTTTTTCTGGCAGTTTCCCCACTATTGGGCCATTGCCTGGGTATGCTTTGAAGACTATGCACGTGCGGGTTTCCGCATGTTGCCTTCCTATGAAGGAAAGACCCGGTTCACGGGCCTGCAATGCATGTTTTATTCCATCGTACTGGTCCCGCTGCTTCTGCTGCCCCGCCTGATTGGGATGAGCGGCAACTGGAGCATGTATATCTCCATAGGCTGCGGCATTTTATACTTTATCGCCTCGGTACTCTTTTACCTTAAAAACGATAAGCGCAGTGCGAAAATGGTGATGTTCGGCTCCTTCATATACCTGCCGGTGGTGCTGCTAGCCTTGTATTTCGACAAGTTTTAGAACCAACTATTCCAGAGCGCTTTTGTGCTGCTTTTTTATAAAAAAAATACTTCAAAAAGAAAAATGGAAGGAATCATGAAACCTGCGGTGACGGAACGGAGGAAAATCCACCCGCACAAGTTTGCCCTTTGGCTGGCAATGGGTTCCATCGCCATGATGTTTGCCGGTATGACATCGGCCTATATCGTGCGGATGGGGCAAGGCAACTGGCGTATTTTCCAGATGCCTGTTGAGTTTTATTTCTCAACCGCCGTCATCGTGGTCAGCAGTTTTACTATTGGCTTTAGCCTTTGGGCATTCCGCAAACGGAAAATGCCCCTTTACCGGGTTCTGGCAACCACAACCTTGGCATTAGGGCTTTTATTTGGTGTGTTGCAAGTGTTGGGTTTTTATCAACTCTATGCCATCCCGCAGGCATTGACGCTGGCTAACGGCACTACCATCATGCAATCCGTGCGGCTTACGGGCAATCCCGCAGAATCATTTCTGTTTATCATTTTCGGGCTGCACCTGGCGCATATCCTCGGAGGAATCGTGGCCCTGAGCATAGTTTTTTGGCGGGCTTACCGCAAAAATGTGAAGGTCTATAACGCTACCGGACTCGAGATTGTAGCTACTTACTGGCATTTCGTGGACGTCTTGTGGATTTATTTATTCCTTTTCTTCCTGCTGAATCGGTAATTTTTTTGCAAAATTTGCGCACCCAAAAAGTTAAGACTCATCCCAGCAACTATTATGAGCACAACCACTGCACCACTTCCAGCCTCTGTTTCAGCCCCTAAAGTATGGGGAGGCGGGCGCTCTCCCTTTAATGTGAGCTACGGCAAGATGATGATGTGGTTCTTCCTCTTATCGGATGCATTCACTTTCGGTGCTCTGCTGATCTCTTACGGTACAACCCGCTTCTTCTCTTCCGTTTGGCCGGAAGCCAATGCCGTTTTCTATGCATCTCCCTTCTTCGGGGATAAAAACCTACCCCTGGTTTTCGTATCCCTGATGACGTTTATTCTCATCCTTTCCTCCGTGACAATGGTACTGGCGGTTCATGCCGGCCATTACAACGACAAACGAGGCGTGGTGAAATGGCTGCTCTGGACCATCATCGGTGGTATCGCCTTTCTCTCCTGCCAGGCTTGGGAATGGACCCACCTTCATGCCGAAGGTGGCTGGTGGGGCTCCTTCACCGACCTCAGCATGCCTGCATCCGCAATCCAGCACTTCTTTGGCAATTATCCCGGGCACGTTTTGACAGCCACCAACCATGCCGCCGCCATGCAGGCCACGCATGACTTCTTCAACTACTTCTTTACCATCACCGGCTTCCACGGCTGCCATGTAGCTTCCGGGGTTTGCTTCAATACTATGATTCTGATCAATACGGTGAATGGTACTTACGAGCGTCGCGGCCACTACGAAATGGTCGAGAAAATTGGATTGTACTGGCACTTTGTGGACTTGGTTTGGGTGTTTGTATTCACTTGCTTCTACCTCCTCTGATTTTCTACCCATTCCTTTGTAACGCCCCTCCAACCCAACGACAACCTCTCGAACTAGCATGAACACCCAGCACCAATCCCACGTTGATATTGATGCCCTGTATCAAGGCGACCAGAGCAAGCTCTACTCGGGCCTGATGGCCGAACATCATGGCGCAGACATCAATAGTGAAGGGAGCAAAAAGCAGGTAAAGCGAATCATCAAGGTGACCATTTTCCTGACCATCATCACGGCCCTGGAAGTGGTGCTCGGCCTCTGGGGCCATCATGTCGGTGTTCCCCGTGCCGTCACCTCGGCCCTCTTCCTGATCATGACCCTGCTGAAAGCAGCATATATCGTGAAGGTGTTTATGCACCTCGGTGATGAAACCCGAAACATGATTGT
This sequence comes from Bacteroidota bacterium, assembly GCA_018267625.1. Classification (GTDB taxonomy): domain Bacteria; phylum Bacteroidota; class Bacteroidia; order Chitinophagales; family Chitinophagaceae; genus UBA1952. The sequence continues at coordinate 27,306 of JAFDYC010000089.1, read as the reverse complement.
CACCATTTTGATTCCGCTTACGCTCTTCATCTGGTTCATCATCGCCTTCCTGGCCGATGGCGGCTTCTGGCTCCACATGAACCACAGCAGCGGCATCCATTACATGCTCCCTTAATCAATCATTTCTTTATATGGCTGCCTTGGATATACTGAGGCAGCCATATTTTTTTCAGTCCATTTTGCTGCCCGTCTGCCGATGCAGCTTTTCCTGAATTATTTTCCGGATAGCAACCTTCATCTGGCTTTCGTTTAAAAATTTTTTGGGGAACGACCATTTGCATGCTCTGCTCCCCTATAGCGCAGGGGGGCCACAATGTGCAATCCTGAAACCACTTTAGGTAAGCTACAAGGATACCATTCCAGAGCGCTGAAGTTGGAATAAAAAATTTCGTTGGAAATACGGAAGCAGCGCTATACTACGGCCTCAAGTTTTGAACTTTACCCCATGGCCCGGCAACGCTCCAGAATCATTTCCACTCTTATTGTCACTGCGGTAGCCATCTTGCTGCCGCTGTTCTTTTATGTCCTTGCAAAGTCGTTGGGTAAAGACAAACTGGCTATGCCGGTGTATTATGCCGGAAGTCAGCCCATCCCGGCCAAACAGGCAAAGCAAAAGCAGCAGCAGGGGACACTGAAGCCGGTGGCAGATCTCCAGGCAATAAACCAGTTCGGAGACCCGATATCCCTTAATAAGAATCTGGCGGGAAAGATGCTGGCTATAGATTTCATCTTCACCCGCTGTACAGATTATTGCCCGAGGCTCACCGAACAAATGCACCAACTGGAATATGCTTTTCATAAAAAGCCCATGAAGCAAAACGATACGATGGTGCAATTCATCTCCATCACTGTGGACCCGGAACATGACAGCGCCGGAGTGTTGCGTGCCTATGCCCATCATGCAGGTGCAGATGAAAACCGATGGTGGTTTCTGACGGGAGCTAAAAAGACAATCTACCAGTGGATGCGGGGGCAATTACACCTAGCAGTGCCGGATGGGAACGGGGGCGCCGATGACTTCATCCACACCCAGAAAATTGTTTTACTGGATGAAGACCGATATATCCGCGGGTATTATGATGGCCTCGACACCAACGAGATTATCCGCTGCGCCAATGACCTCGGTTTGTTAGCCATGGAAAAGAAATAGCAAAGGATTCAACTTCTGAAATTTTTTTAGGTAACGCGTATCATGAATCAGGCCAGCCAGCACCCCCCTCGGGAACAACATTCGCTTCGTCAGTCGGGAAATAGTCTCCGTTCGGTTTTCCCCGCACCAGCTATGAGGCGGAATGATAAGCTGGCCCGCCGCCTCATTATTACCTTTTCCATCCTGGTGTTTCTGGTGGTGGCTTCGCTGCATCCGCTCAATAAAGCACTGGGCCTTAATCACCAAAAGCTGGGTTTTGATGTGCATGTGTTTGCTGCTGCGAATGCCATCATCAACACCTGTGTTTCGCTGCTCTTGGTTCTGGCATATGTCTTTGTGCGGCGCGGTTATTACCGGGCACATCGCAATGCCATGTTTGCGGCCATGGGACTTTCGGTTCTGTTCCTAATTTCTTATGTCACACATCATATTCTAGCTGGTGACACCCGCTATGGGGGCAGTGGATGGGTACGTACGGTTTATTTTGCTTTGCTCTATACGCATATTCTACTCGCAGCAGTCATCCTGCCCTTCATCCTTTTTAGTGTTTATCGCGGACTCACTGGGCAATATGCCTTGCACAAGCGGTTGACGCGATGGGCCTTTCCTTTGTGGCTTTATGTGAGTATCAGCGGGCCGGTCATCTATCTGATGATAGCACCCTACTATCTGTAGTGTCGTCCTCCATTCTTTTGGGTCTTACTAATTTTAGCGCATGAAAAAGTGGGTACTGATATGCTTCTTCTTACTCTGTGCCACCCCTGTGGGACTTTATGCTCAGGGCTGTGCGATGTGTACGAAGACAGCTTCTGAGCTGGATCCGAACAGTGCCAAGGGCCTCAATAAGGGGATTATTTATCTGGCTGGATTACCGCTGGGTATCCTGGGTGTTGTCGGTTTCTTTTGGTGGCGCCAAACCCGCCCCAAAGTGGAATCCGAATCATAAGCTTCGATTTTTGTTTCCGAATTTCTGAAAGAGGCCAAGCCGTTGGGTCCTGTCGTTCGGGTGTGTTTATGCACGATTTTCTCAGCCAGACACCTTCATGATTTGTACCTGAAGCACGTAATTTGAGGGCATCGGTAAAGAAATTTTTGCTGTTTCTAAGGCTCTCATGCGCACCTCTCTGCTTCGCAAATCCCTGCTTTGGCTGCCCTTAGTCTTTGCTTTTCTGCTTTGGTTGCTGGCAGCCTGGGGTAGCGGGCAGGAAAACCAGGGGCGAAGTGCCCGTGGGGCAGCCAGCCTTATCAGTAAAGACCTGCTTGCCCGGCAAAGGCAATGGCAGGGATGGGCGTCCAGAAACAAAGAGTTGCGTGCCTGGATGCTGGGGCAATCTGCATTATCGGTTACAAAAAGCCTTTCAGAACAACCTTTCTTTCTGTTTGCTTTTCTAGGAGACAGCCTCAGTGCCTGGAACACCGTCAGCCTCGAACCGCCCGATAGCATGAGTGCAACCGGGCGGGTTTATGCGATCAATGGCGGTAGCTATTATGGATTTTCGTTGCACAAAGATTGGATGCCTCCAGGGGCGTCGCTAAGGATATTATTCCCCATTCAGAGGCAATATCCATTCAACAATGAATACCTACAGACAGGCTATGAAGCGAGTGCCTTAATAGACCCTCAGCTCCGGCTATCTGATACAGCGTTGGCTGGGGCATCGCCGGTTTTTGCTCCGCAAGGGAACCCCATCGTCTGGATAATTCCGGCGCCTTCTGGTAGTTTGCCGATGCCCCCGCCGGGTTGGATTGTGTGGTGTTGGATATGCTCCATAGTGCTGCTGGCACTCTGGCTGCACCGCTGGCTTTCTTTATTTGCCCAGCGCGCAGGTCTTGCCTGGCCCGCTTTATTGGTGTTGGCTTTGGCTCTGGGCATCCGGGCATTACTGATGGTTTATGGACTACCGTTTCATATTTCGGAGTCTGAATTGTTTTCGCCGCGCCTATATGCCTCAAGTGCTACGTTACCCTCGCTGGGAGATCTGCTCCTGCATGTGCTGGCCTTGCTTTGGCCTGTGTTATTTGTGGCGCAGCGCCTTCATGTTGAAGGCCGAAAATGGCCCGGATGGTTGCGATGGATGCTTTCATGCCTGGGTTGCATCGGAATTTTTGCCGCCGGATTCTTGTTTTTGAGCCTCGTTCGGAGCCTGGTGCTCGACTCGCTGATACCTTTCGACCGCGCGCATCTTTCATCCTTTTCCGGTAGTAGCCTGACGGGGATTTTGGTGATTCTGCTTTTGTTGATCATGCTCTTGCTCTTTGTCCGGATGTTGTGCAAAGGCATGTCTGAACTATTGCCCGCATTGTGGCAACGGACCGTAGCCGTCCTGGTCGGTCTGGGGGTGCTCTGGATGTTGTCTGAGTTCGTATTCCCGGATAGTATGGGCTGGTTGGTGCTTGGCTGGTTGGTGCTGGAGTTAGTTTCAAGCTGGGCATCCAGTAGAAAGAAAGGCTTCCCTGAATTAAAGGAAGTCTTTTGGGCTATGGCGCAATGTGCCCTGCTTTGCATCCTGCTCCTGCATTTTACGCGCCAGCGTGAAACGGCTGCCCGCAGGCATTTTGCCGAACACATCGCCGCCCGCCATGACGATGCAATGGAGTACAACTTCAGTAAAATCTTTCCTCAAATCCGAACCGATACAGCGCTGATAAGTTTTCTGGAAAAGCCTACGGTAAAGAGGCGTAAGGCACTGGATGAACGTCTTTCCTCCCGCTATCTGAATAATGTGCTGGGCGCCTATCAGGCACAGGTCTATCTCTACGATGCTGATGGCCGGCCCCTGATAAACCCGGACAGTAGCCGGCTGGAACATTTTCAGGAAATAAAAGACCGGTCAGTGCCCTCCCGAACTGCAAGGCATCTTTATTACCGCGAAGCGACCACCAACGACCACCTGTATCTCGCGTTGGTAAGCATCACCGACAGCTCCGGCTGCCCTTTAGGTACGCTGGTTGCGGATCTGGAGCAGAAGAAAATTGTGTCAGAAACAGTGTTGCCGGAATTATTGCAACCCGCCACCGTCAATCAGGCAGAAAAAGCGGCGGGGTATTCCTACGCGATTTATTCTGGCGGTAGGTTGGTAGCCCAAACCAGCGACTATCCATTTCCTTTTTACATCGGTTTTGATTCCTCTTCGCAAGTTTTTCGGGAACGATTGGGGCAGGATGCTTCAACCCTGATCTATAAGCCAGATGCCTACCGGAGTGTGTATGTATGGCGGCGTTTTAATACCTGGGCCGAGGTACTCACGCTGTTCTCTGTTCTGTTGCTGCTGCGCTTTTCCTTATTGGCCCTAGCCTGGGTGTATCGGCAGCTCAGGCAATGGGATGGCCGGTTCCGAAACCCGCTTCGTGCCCTAAGTGGAATGGGGCTGCGCCGCCGTCTGCAACTTTCGATTATGGGGGTCGTTGCGGTGGCATTTGTTGGCATTGGTATCGTCACGATAATCATCTTACGCCAACGCTATGATGACTCCCAACGCGACCGCCAGCAGGCCATGATGCAATTGCTTACAAGGGGCTTGCAGCAATGGATGAAAGAACAGGGAGCTGACCAGACGCCGGCACAATGGAGAACTCTGGCCCAAAGCCCGGAATTAAGTTATTACCTCAGTCAGCTTGCTACGGCACAAAAAATTGACCTGAATCTATTCGATGCCCACGGATACCTGGTCAGTACGACCCAACCCGCCATTTTCAATCAGAACTTATTGGCACCGGTAATGCACTATGACATGCTGTCTGGCTTCCAGCACAAGCCCCGTTCAATGAATACCGAGCTGGAGCAAATCGGGACGCTCGTGTATCAAAGTTGCTATGCGCCGCTCCGGCTGGAAGGCGGCACTACAGCAGGTTACCTGAATGTGCCTTTGTTCTATGCGCAACGCGAGCTGGATGAACAAATTTCCGGAGTGGTAGTGACCTTGATAAACCTATATGCTGTCGCTTTGTTGTTGTCTGCTTTGCTAGCCTATTTTATGTCGCGCTGGATGACGAGGGCTTTTGATATAGTAATTCGTCAGTTTGGCCGGCTGAGCCTGCATCAGAACGAGCCGCTTCAATGGCCATACGATGATGAGATGGGCGTGCTGGTGGCTGAGTACAATAAGATGGCGCGAAAAGTAGAGGAAAGCGTAGCCCTCCTGGCCCGGCATGAACGGGAAAGTGCCTTTCGGGAAATGGCTCGTCAGGTGGCGCATGAAATAAAAAATCCACTCACTCCTATGAGCCTCTACGTGCAACGTCTGGAGCGTGCCCTTGCATCCCATGAACCAGATGCCCTGGCTATGGCGGAACGAGTGTGTAAGTCTTTGCTGGAACAAATCAATAACCTCTCCGTCATTGCCACTGAATTCAGCGAGTATGCAAGAATGGCCCCTTCGAAAATGGAACGATTAGCGTTAGGGACATTGATTCAGAATGTAGCAGCACCCTTTTCGGCTCAAGCCAATCTGAGCATCCTTTTTGAAATCCCGAATGAAAGAGTGGAGGTGATGGCAGACCGCAGCCAGATGGTGCGTGTGCTAACGAACCTCATCAAAAATGCCACACAAGCCATTCCTGAAGAACGAGCAGGCCGCATCGTAATCAGCCTGTCAAAAGAAGCCCGCCAGGCAATCATCCGGGTAAGCGATAATGGGAGCGGCATCCGGCCCGATCTTCAGGAAAAATTATTCACACCTTATTTCACCACAAAAAGCTCCGGAACCGGGTTAGGGCTTGCTATGAGTCGCCAGATTTTGGAGAGTTGGGGAGGCAGTATAGGTTTTGAAACCCGGGTTGGTGAAGGCACAACATTCAAAGTTTGCGTGCCTTTTGGCGGTGAACCGCAGGAAATTAATTTCTGATAACCCCGTTAATCGCGTAGCACCTCAAAGCTTCCGTCTGGCAGCATCCGAAGCACCCGTGAAGGGCGATGCGGTGTTTTGTCCCCGCGCCGGTAACGTACCGCATAACCCACGCCGGTAACAATAGCCTGATCTATTTCTTCAAAAAAAGCTGCTGTAGGGGTACTGCTGAGGTTGGCTGAAGTCGAAATAATCGGCTTCCCAAAACGCTTGATTAGGGCCTTGCAAAACGTATCCTGGGGGATTCGTATGGCGATGCTGCCATCAGCGCCAATGGTATTTTCAGCCAGGCCGATGGCACCTTCGAACACCAGGGTAGTAGGGCGTTCAAATGCTTCGATTACCTGAATGATATCGGGAGGAGGTGCCGCTACATACTGTAGTATATCCCGGGCCTCTGCCAGCAGCACAATCATGCTTTTTTGTGGTGGTCTGTTTTTGAGCTGAAAGACTTTGTCCACGGCCTGGCTGCAAGTAGCATCGCATCCCAATCCCCAAACCGTGTCGGTGGGGTAGAGGATGGTTTCACCTGCCCGGAGCATGCCCATGCAGGCTTTCAGGTCATCGGAGAAATCCACCATAGCAGTTCGTTTAGGTTCAAATCGTGGGCACAGCGAAAATGCTTTTCGGGGCAGGCATTATAGCCGTGCAGGCCGCAAGGTTTGCAATAAAGGCCCTGCACTTCTACAAGCCGCGAACGAACCGATAGGGGGCCAAAGCCATAGCAGGCATGTGTAGAGCAAAAAACGGCGGTCATGGGCGCATTAAGTGCGGATGCAAAATGTACCGGGCCGCTGTCATTGGCGTAATTCATCTCCGCATCACGCATGAGTACGGCGCTTTGCATCATGCTCAAACGGCCACAGAGGTTCTCCACATTTTTTCTTTGGCAAAGGCTCATCAGTTCTTCTGCCAGGCCGGAATCTTCTTTTGCCCCCAGCAAAAAAATATTCAGATTGGAAGGAAGCAGATTGATTAATGCGGCCCAATGCTGAATGGGGAAACGCTTGGTAGCCCACACGGAAGAAGGCGCTATGCAGATATATTTTCCATGCTGAAACAGGGTGATGGCAGTGGATTCATAAGCTCCGGGGTACAGTTTTGGGAGGGCCGGTTCCGCATCAGTCAGGTCAGCAATGAGCCATTGGTTGCGTTCTGTTTCGTGGATAAAATGGTTGTCTGTAGGTTTTGAAAACAGATGTACCACCTTTTTGGTGTAGGCCCAGGAGAAGGGATTGTTTTTGAAGCCCCGTTTTTGAGGAGCGCCCGAAAACCAGGTGAGAAAGCCCGAAGAGGCAAAGCGGTGGACATTGACCACGCAGGTGTAGCGGCAACGACGGATACGAAAGGCAAGCGCCAGCAAATTTCGAAGCTTGTTTTCCTTTTTGTTCCAGACATGTACTTTGCGGATGTGCGGATGTGCTTCCAGCAAAGACTCGTTGCCTTTGCGTAGCAAGAAGTCAATCTCTGCATCCGGAAAATGCCGGTGGAGTTTTTCAACCAAAGCAGTAGCAAGCACCACATCGCCTATGAAGGCGGTCTGAATTATGAGAAACCGATGCACGAGCTTCAAAGTTATCGAGGCAACAAGTGGGCCTTTCAGTTGATTTTTGAAGAGGCTCCTACCTTTAGCCTGCAACAGTGCCACAAAAATTTTTGCCCGGGTGCGAAATAGATTTTAACAAGCTCAATAAAATTGATGCGAAATACGTGGCCCTAAATTTGTTTCCCTCCTTGCCGAAAAATCAAAACACGAAATATGAAAAAAGTGATCCTCAGCCTTGCATTCCTCAGCCTGCTGGCGCCCGCAACATTTGCTCAAACTTCTAAAAAGGAGCCGGCAAAGGCAGAAGCTAAAAGCAGCCTTACTCCAGAAAATATTGACTTTAAGTCAGAGAGCTACGACTTCGGAACCGTTCCCGAAGGGCCTTCTGCAGAACATGTCTTTCTGTTTAAAAACACCGGTAAAGAGCCCATCGTGATACAGCGTGTTCAGCCATCCTGCGGTTGCACGGCGCCGGATTGGTCGAAAGAGCCTATAGCCCCGGGAAAGACCGGTATGGTGAAAGCTACTTACGGTACGCAGGGCCGGCCAGGGCATTTTGAAAAGACCATGACCGTGTTCACGAATGCCGGCGTGAAGACCGTTTCATTCAAAGGAACCGTGGAGCAGGCTCCTCAGACATCCGTGCCGGAAAATAATTCCATCATGCGCACCAACTAATCTGAAAAAAATACTGTCATAGTAAGGAACCAAGCAACTTAGTTTGAACGCAGCTTGCATTTAGACTTCTTCCCGCAGACAATCAGCAACTAAACCAAACAACCAAATAAAAAACAGACAATGAAAAAAGTAATGCTCGCTCTCGCCCTTGCGGCCTTCACCGCTACCGGTGCTTTCGCTCAGGCCAACAGCCCTGCACCCGCTCAGACGGTGGACAAGAATGCGCCCAAGTTCAGCTTCATCGGTGGCGAGACCTATGACTTCGGCAAGCTGAGCGACCAGAAAGATGCGGAGCACCTCTTCAAGTTCAAGAACACGGGTAAAACCCCACTCATCATCACTGCTGCCAGTGCTTCCTGTGGTTGCACGGTGCCTGAGTTCCCCAAAGAGCCCATCATGCCCGGAAAAGAAGGCCAAATCAAAGTGACCTACCATACTGCAGGTAAGAGTGGCCCCTTCCAAAAAACCGTGTTCATCATGAGCAATGCCAGCGCCAACAACCAGCGCTATGAAATCTACATCAAGGGTGATGTGACTCCGGGTGCTCCTGCCCCGAAAGGCTAAGAATTAACTGCAACTAAAGTGTATCGGGGTTGTCTTGAAAAGACAGCCCCGATTTTTTTGAGCCTGCCTCAAATCAGTAGCTTGTAGCGTTCCTGTAAATCATTTCCAAAGAATGGCGGGAAGCCGCGCGGAACCTCAGTTCTGGGTGTAACTTGAGGCCGGTGGAATTAGAAGAAGATGCACGCGATAGAACCTTTTTTCAACTGGCTCGATGCCTACAATCCTGAAGAGGATGAACGCTCCCCGTTTTATGGCCGGGAGCATAATCAGTTTGAGTTTTCGAACACCGTTTACAACTACTATATCCATCCATTATGGGATGAATTTGGCAGCCGGACTCTTTACCTGAAGCAGCTTTATGCAGACTACGAATTAAACTGCGTCATCCTGGAACTGATGGGCGAATGGAATGATGCACTCGAAAATGATATCATGCAGCTCAAGAGAGAGGTGATAGACCCCATGATTCAGCGAGGTATTTCGAAGTTTATCCTCATCACAGAAAACGTACTCAACTTCCACAGTTCCGACACGGAATATTATGAAGAATGGTATGAGGATATCAAAGATGCCGGTGGCTGGATTGTGGCGGTGAACATGCCGCAGCATACGCAATACGACTTCCGACAACTCAAGATTGACCGCCTCATCCGGATGCATGAATATGGCAACTGGCGCACCTTCCAGCCCCAGCATTTCTTTCAATTGGTGGACAGCCATATGATACGTATCGCAGGCTAAGACACATGCGAGAATTGGCTAAGTCTTAACGCTTCGGCCTTTCGGCCTAAATTCGCTCCGTCATCTAAAAATCATCGCTGGGATTATGAATTGGAAAGCTGCTTTTTCCACCAACGTAGGCCGGAAGTTGCTTATGGGCGCCACCGGCCTCTTCTTGATTACTTTTCTAATCATTCATTGCTACATCAATGCGAACATCTTCTTTAACGATGGGGGTGCCCGCTTCAACACGATGGCGCATTTCATGGGAACGAACCCGGTGATTCGATTCATCGAAATCGGGCTGATTGTCTTTCTGCTGATGCATACGATTATCGGCCTGAAGCTCTGGTTCAAAAACATGGGACGCCGCTCGACGCGCTATACTATGAAAACGGGAAAGACTTCGCGCTGGTATAGCCGCAGCATGGGCATTCTCGGCACGCTCATTCTCCTTTTCCTCATCATCCACTTGCGCAATTTCTGGGGGCCGAACCGCTATTCTCAGACGTTTGGGAATGGTGAACTGGACTTGTTCAGCATGATGGCGGAAGACTTTTCCAACATCATCGTGGTGCTTATTTATGTAGCTGGTTGCATATCCCTTGGCTGGCACCTGGCACACGGGTTTTTCAGCGCCTTTCAAACTTTTGGTTTGGCCACTCACCGCTACAAACACGCCATCCGCAGTGTTGGTATTGCGTTCGCAATTATTGTCCCACTCATTTTTGCGGCCATGCCCGTTTGGTTTTATGCAGCTCATATGGGGTGGTTTCAGATGACCCCTTCCGTGTTTGCGCAGCATACAGCTCTTAATTTCTAATCACTTAGAAAACGATTCCGTGATGGCGGCACTTCAGGCATACCTCATATTCGACGGAAACTGTGAAGAAGCATTCCGTTTTTACCAAACGGTATTCGGAGGCGATTTTGAAGTGCTTTCCCGCTTTGGAGCTATGCCTGCAAAAGAAGGTGAATCACTTCCTCTCGAACTGGCGCAGCGAATCCTGCATGTGTCATTACCTCTTGGAGCAGATACTTATCTGCTGGGGAGCGACACGATGGGCGAGCAATCAGGACCCTTCATTCCCGGAAACAACATTCAGCTTTCCCTGAATGCACAAAGTATGAGCGATGCAGACCGGCTCTACTACGCTTTGTCGGCAGGAGGGCAACAAACCATGCCTATGCAGCACAGCTTCTGGGGGGCCTATTTTGGAATGCTAAAGGATAAGTTTGGCATAGGCTGGCTCATCAGTTTTGAAGAAAAGAACCATTAAGCAGCGAGATGCGTAAAGAAATGGAGTCCATGTTTACAGAAGAAGGCCTCGCTGTAATTGTTGAGCGCATTGAAGCATTGAACGCAGATTGCCGGCCTAAATGGGGTAAAATGACGGTAGAACAGATGTTGGCTCATTGCCAGATTCCATTAGAAATTGCCTTAGGCGATGATTGGGTCAAAACTCCTTTTTACAGTCACCTGATTGGTCCTTTCCTGAAGCTTTACTATACCAGTAAATACACAAAACCACCCAAAAACCTACGCACCTTACGCCTCTTCCGTATCTACGAAAAGGAAGATCTTGACTTCCTGACGGAACAAACACGACTCCTATTATTCCTACGGCGTTTTTCGGATAAAGGAAAAGATGGGAAGCTGGTGGACCGCCACCCCCGTTTCGGCCCGATGAGCCAAAACGATTGGGACCTCTGCGAACAAAAACATCTGGACCATCACCTACGGCAATTTGGCGTCTGAAATAAAATAATGACCTCATGCGCCTGAAAGGAACAGCCCAGGCGTTTTTTGAAAAGGATAAATTGAAAACCAAGAAACAATAGGATATGCCACTCAATAGCAAAATACCCCCGGGAGAAATTGCCCAAAAATGGACAACGTATAAAAGCACCTGTAAGCTGGTCAACCCGACCAATAAGCGGAAGCTTGAAATCGTGGTCATCGGTACCGGGCTGGCAGGTGCTTCTGCTGCTGCGTCGTTGGGAGAAATGGGCTATAAAGTGAAGGCCTTCTGCTTTCAGGATTCCCCGCGCCGTGCACACTCTATCGCAGCACAGGGGGGCATCAACGCAGCCAAGAATTATCAAAACGATGGCGACTCAACCTATCGCCTGTTCTATGACACCGTGAAGGGAGGCGATTACCGCTCGCGCGAAGCCAACGTTTACCGTCTGGCAGAAGTATCTGCCAATATTATTGACCAATGCGTGGCTCAGGGCGTACCCTTTGCACGCGAATATGGTGGCCTGCTTTCCAACCGCTCATTCGGTGGGGTGCAGGTGCAGCGTACCTTCTACGCAGCCGGCCAGACGGGCCAGCAGCTTTTGATAGGCGCATATCAGGCTTTGGAACGCCAGATTGCTTTGGGCAATGTGACCATGTACAGCCGCCACGAAATGCTCGAAATCGTGAAGATTGATGGTAAGGCCCGGGGCATCATTGCCCGCGACCTCATCACCGGTGCATTAGAACGCCACTTTGGCCATGCCGTTGTACTCTGCTCCGGTGGCTACGGCAATGTCTTTTATCTATCCACCAATGCTATGGGCAGCAACGTAACGGCTGCCTGGAAGGCGCACAAGCAAGGCGCCTACTTCGGGAATCCATGTTATACACAGATTCACCCCACTTGTATCCCTGTGTCCGGAGACCATCAGTCGAAGCTCACGCTGATGTCTGAATCGCTGCGCAACGACGGACGGATTTGGGTGCCCAAAAAACAAGGCGACACCCGAAAGCCAAATGAAATTCCGGAAGCAGAACGTGATTATTATCTGGAGCGCCGCTATCCCGCGTTCGGCAACCTCGTGCCCCGAGATGTGGCTTCCCGGGCCGCCAAAGAACGTTGCGATGCCGGCTATGGTGTGGGTAGCAGCAAACAGGCAGTCTATCTCGATTTTATTGACGCCATCATGCGCTATGGCCATGTGGAAGCACATAAACAAGGCCTCGGTGATGCAGATAAAGACACCATCTACCGCTTAGGAAAAGGCGTAGTAGAAGAGAAATACGGCAACCTCTTCGAGATGTATGAAAAGATTACCGGCGAGAATCCCTATGTCGTTCCCATGCGTATCTATCCTGCCGTACACTACACAATGGGCGGCCTTTGGGTGGACTATGAACTGATGACCACAGTGCCCGGATTGTATGCCTTAGGCGAAGCCAACTTCTCGGACCACGGTGCCAACCGGCTGGGGGCTTCTGCCCTGATGCAGGGCCTCGCTGATGGTTATTTCGTGATTCCGTACACCATTGGCAATTTCCTCGCCGGAGAAATCACCACAAAGGTGGAAGGAACCAATCACCCGGCATTCCAGGCCGCTGAAGATGCTGTGGACACACGCATCAAAAAACTGATGAACATTAAGGGAACGGAGAGCGTGGAGTCCTTCCACAAACGATTGGGCAAGATTATGTGGGACAAATGTGGGATGGCCCGCAATGCCCAGGGTTTGAAAGAAGCTGCTGTAGAAATCCGTGCACTACGCGAAGAGTTTTGGAAAAACTTACGCATCCCAGGTGACATCAATGAATTCAACCCCGAACTCGACAAGGCGGGTCGGGTAGCCGACTTCCTGGAGCTGGGCGAGCTGATGTGCCTCGATGCATTAGACCGAAACGAAAGCTGTGGCGGCCATTTCCGCGAAGAGTATCAGACTTCCGAAGGTGAAGCGCTCCGGCAAGACGATAATTTCCTGAACGTGTCTGCCTGGGAATGGAAAGGAGACGGTCAGTTTGAACTCCATAAAGAAGAGCTGATTTATGAAGTGATGCACCCCACTCAACGCAGTTATAAGTAACGCAGGCAGTACGGCCATGAATCCTCACCCTTAGAACATCTTTCCACTGTATTCATAACCCACGGTGCATCCTGAATATTCAAAGCCTGCCCCGCGTTGATCAATCAATAGAAATGGAACATTACACGATGAACCTGACGCTCAAAGTATGGCGCCAGAAAAACAATAAAGCACAAGGCCACTTCGAAACCTATCAGGTCAAAAACATCTCTTCCGAAATGTCTTTCCTGGAAATGTTCGACGTCCTGAATGAAGAATTGGTCGCTGAAGGCAAAGAGCCGATCGCCTTTGACCACGACTGCCGCGAAGGCATCTGCGGCATGTGCTCCATGCACATCAATGGCCGCGCACATGGCCCCTGGCATCACACAACGACCTGCCAGCTACACATGCGTGAATACAAAGACGGCGACACCATTGTGGTTGAGCCTTGGCGGGCCGACCCCTTCCCGGTTGTGAAAGACCTGGTCTGCGACCGCTCTGCATTCGACCGAATCATTCAGGCCGGCGGCTATATTTCGGTCAACACCGGAAATGCGGTGGATGCAAATGCCATCCCCATTGAAAAGCACAAATCGGATCAGGCTTTTGCAGCAGCAGCTTGCATCGGTTGCGGCGCTTGTGTAGCGGCCTGTCCCAATGCCTCAGCCATGCTTTTCACTTCCGCCAAAGCCAGTCACCTCGCCTTGTTGCCTCAAGGTGATCCGGAGCGCAAGATTCGTGTCGTTAACATGATGGAGCAACACGATAAGGAAGGCTTTGGTAGCTGCACCAACATCGGGGCTTGCGAGGCGGAATGTCCAAAGGGGATTTCGCTTGAAAACATCAACCGACTGAACCACGAATACCTTCATGCCATCTTCGCCGGCAACAGCGTGGATGCCTGATTTTTTTTAGTTATGCGGACCAACAGGATGGACATGTTACGCGCCCTGTTTTCCTGCCTGCTTTTCCTTGCCTGCAGCCTGCTTCTAAAGCCGGCCTATGCACAAAAAGACAGCAGCACACACATCCGGGTCTCCCTGCTTACGGTAGGGGTCGGTGATGAAATCTATGCCGCTTTCGGGCACACAGGCATCCGGATTACTGACAGCACAGCAGGCACAGACATAGTCTATAACTGGGGCACCTTCGATGGGTTTCAGGAGCATTTTGAGCTGAAGTTTATGCGCGGAAAGCTGCTCTACTACTGCTCTTCCGAATCATACCAGCATTTTATCCAAACCTATATTCAGGAGGACCGGGCGGTGGAAGAACAGCAGGTCTATCTCAATCCCATTCAGGCCCGCAGTGTACAAGCTTTCCTTCAGGAAAACCTGAAAGACGAAAACCGATACTACAAATACGATTTCCTATACGACAATTGCGCCACCCGCCCCCGGGATGTGTTCAAGAAAACATTTGGAACGTCCTTTCGTTTCGGTAGGGCAATTCCCGAAGGCAAACAGCTCAGCTTTCGCGATGAAATCAATCATTATCTCGCGTCCTTGCCCTGGGAGCGTTTAGGCATTAATCTCTTGCTCGGTATGCCGGTGGACAAGGTGATGAGCAATGAAGATGCTATGTTCCTACCCGATTTTTTGGCAAAAGGAATGGCGGGTGCCCGTGTAAATGGGACATTGGTTTCGGAGCCTGCGGTGCAAGTTCTTCCTGCTTCTGCACAGCCGCCGGCTTCCCGTGATTTTATTTCCATTCTTTTCCTTGGAGTAGCATTGCTCATCATCGTGGGGACCGCAATTCCCGGAATCAAGCCAATAGCCGTGATGGCCGTCAACCTGCTTCTGGTCGTTACTGGATTGCTGGGTTGCCTGATGGTGTTTATGTGGCTCGGTACGGATCACCCTTGCTGCCGGAACAATATCAACTTGCTGTGGTGCCTGCCTACCAACATGATTATCCCCTTCGTCCGGCTGGAAAAAAGGCAGCGCTATGCCATCGTGGCCCTTGTGTTGTTGTTGCTGGCTGGCTTGCTGCACTTGTTGTCCGTACAGCAAATGCCGATGGCAGAAATCTGGCCCCTGCTGCTTGCGTTGCTCTATTCCTTTGGTATGATTTTCAGATGGTCAAAAGTGCCTTTGCCCAATGGAACCGACGACGATTATCACCACTGACACCTTTCCTGCTTTATCGTTTCGGAAGGCAGGATCAGGGCCGGCGCTCATGTTGCTGCATGGCTTCCCGGCTTCGGGTACGATTTGGGAGCCGCTTATTCCTTTGCTGGCAGAAACGCACACCCTGCTTATTCCGGATATTCCCGGGTCGGGCCAAAGTCAATTGGGGAAGCCCTTGCCAACGATTGAAGAACTGGCGACCCTGGTGCCTGCCATCCTGGAACATACCGGCATTGAACGTTGTGTGTTGGTGGGCCATTCCATGGGTGGCTATATAGCTCTGGCCGCTGCTGAAACTTTTCCCGAAAAACTAAATGGCATGATGCTGGTGCATTCAACGGCACTTGCAGATGATGCAGCCAAAAAGGACAAACGCCTCAAAAGCATTGGGCTGATTCAAAAAGGAGGACGAGAAGCTTTTATCAGAGGAATGGTGCCTGCGCTCTTCGCACCTGATTTTTGCGCAGCAAATCCTGAGCAAATAGTAGCCTTTCAACAGGAGGGCCTCCGGCTCAGCGACACCAGCATGATTGCATTTTACAACGCCATGATGAACCGTCCGGACCGCAGGCAGGTACTGAGTAAACTGCCCTTTCCGGCTGCCTGGTTTTTAGGTGCGATGGATGGTGTCATCCCCTGGGAAACCTGTTTGCAACAAAGCAGCTTGCCGCGCGTTACCTTTATCAGCCTGAATAAAACCTGCGGGCATATGGGAATGATCGAGCAGCCGGAAGCACTTTCTGCGCAGCTTGCAGCCTTCTCTGAAATCTGCCGCCAGTGGGCCAGGCAAGCATCATGAAAACACTTTGGGGCCTACTCGTTTTTTTGTTTTTATTCTGTGGTGCGGATACGGCTCGGGCAACGCATATTGTAGGCGGTGAGGTCACTTATCGCTGCCTCGGCAACAACCGCTATGAGATTCGGCTGGACATTTATCAGGATTGTGTATCGGGCCAGTTGGATGCCATTCAGCAAGACAGCCCCGCTTTTCTGAGTGTCTTTTACGGAAACGGTAGCCTCTTCTTCGTTGATACGACCGTACACCGCAGCTTGCCCAACCTGCGCGTGCCCACCAATTTCAATAATAGCTGCGTCAACAACCCGCCCAACACCTGCCTGAACCGTGCCACCTTCATTCGCACCTATACATTGCCCCCAAGCAGCAGCGGTTATTTTGTAGTCTATCAGCGCTGCTGCCGCAATCAATACATAGATAACATCATTGACCCCGGCTCGGTAGGCGCTACTTACTACTGCTACATCCCACCCAACACCAGTAGTGTGAATTGCAACAACAGTGCGGTATTTAAAAATTATCCACCGCAAATTATTTGTATCAACAACCCTATTGTGTATGACCATTCGGCTACCGATGCAGACGGCGATTCGCTGAGCTATGAGTTTTGTACGGCCTATCAGGGCGGCTCAGCAGGAGATGCGAAACCTATTCCTTATTCTACGCAGTTTCTACCGGTTTCTTACCTCAGCCCATACACCGCGCTGAATCCTATGACGGGCAACCCGCCTTTGCAAATAAACCCCACCACCGGCATCATCACCGGAACCCCCAATCAGTTGGGCCGCTTTGTGGTTACTGTTTGCTGCCATGAATGGAGAAACGGTGCCATCATCAATACCGTAACCCGTGAATTCCAGTTCGTGGTCACGAATTGCTCCAAAGCCGTAGTGGCCAATATCCCCCAATATTCCACGGAGTTCAATACGTACATCGTGCAATGCAAAGGCAAGACGGTTCATTTCACTAACCTGAGCACCGGTGCAAATGCAGGAGAAGGCAGCCCTTATTTCTGGGATTTTGGCGTAAACGGAACCAATACCGATACTTCCATTCAGAAAGAGCCCTCCTTCACATATCCGGACACGGGCGTGTACACCGTGAAGCTGGTTGTGAACCGAGGCTCAACCTGCAGCGATAGCATCACCCGTCTGGTGAAAATCTATCCGGAATTTCATGCAGACTTTGAATCTCAGGGTTTGCCCTGCCCGCAGCAGCCAATCCAGTTTTTGAACAAAGTCAACTCGACCTACCAACCTGTCACTTTTTACAACTGGAACTTCGGGGATGGCAGCGGTTCAAATAACCCCAACCCCATCCACAGCTATGATACCGGCGGTCAGTTTCAGGTGAAATTTATTTCGGGCAACATCAAAGGCTGTACGGATACGGTAACGAAGGATGTTGCTATCGGGCGCTTCAAGCCCTATGCCGGCAACGATACTATTATCGTAAAAGGGGAGTACGTTCACTTTGAAGCCTCCGGCGGTGATTCCTACACCTGGACTCCTGCCACCTACCTCGACAATCCCAACATCCGCAATCCATGGGGCTATTACCCCGACACAGGCCGCTTCCAGTATGTCGTGCACATTTCCACTATTGAAGGTTGCGAAGGTTACGACACCATCAATGTGCTGGTCGTAGGCCAGTCTGCCGTATTCATCCCTACGGCGTTTTCGCCCAATGGCGATAACCTAAATGATATTCTCAAGCCCATAGGTATAGGATACCGCTACATCAATTACTTCCGAATCTTCAACCGTTGGGGCCAACAGGTGTTTTACGGCAGCCGCTTCACGGATGGCTGGGATGGGAATTACCAAGGCCACCCTGCCGATATCGGCGTGTATTACTGGGTGATTTCCATCGTGGACCGCTTCGGCAAAGAAGTGGTGATGAAAGGCAATACCACCTTAGTGCGATGATGCCTCCTTTCGTTTTTTTAATAGCATATTTCAATCCATCATGCCCTGCATCTTCATCACTGGAGCCAGCTCCGGTTTTGGCCTTTCTATAGCGAAACGTTTTGCCGCCGGTGGCTATGACCTTATCCTCACCGGGCGCCGTCGCGATCGCTTAGACCGCATTCAATCTGAACTCAGCCAGACGCATGGCGTGACGGTGACGACACTGTGCTTTGATGTGCGGGACAAGCAGGCGGTAAGGACCTCGATAGAATCTTTAGGCGAGCGCGGCATTGATATTCTCGTCAACAACGCCGGCCTGGCCTCAGGCCTCAGCACCCTCGACCAGGGCGACACCGACGACTGGGATTTGATGATAGACACCAACCTCAAAGGGCTGCTCTACGTAACCCACGCTTTGCTGCCCCGGCTTACGGCGCAAAAACAGGGGCATATCATCAACATTGGCTCTACGGCCGGCAAGAATGTCTATAAAAATGGCAACGTTTACTGCGCCACCAAGTTTGCCGTCGACGCCCTGAGCCAGGCCATGCGCATTGAACTGCTGCCCTTCGGTGTCAAGGTGACGGCCATCAACCCCGGTGCGGCGGAAACCGAGTTCTCGCTGGTGCGCTTCAAGGGCGATGAGGCCCGCGCAAGGGCCGTGTATGAAGGCTTTCAGCCGCTGCGCCCGGAAGATATTGCAGATGTGGCCTGGTACTGCGCACAGCTACCGCCGCATGTCTGCATCAACGACCTGACGATGACCTGCATCACGCAGGCGAATTCAGTGTATAATCTTGGGCCGAGGCCGTGAGCTGGATGGGGTAATTGCTACGCATCCCCGGCTAAGACGAGTAGCAGGCCCCCGGCGTTTGGGGCTGAAGTTTCCACATCCTTTCTGTTTTCAATCGCGCGAAAAATAAATGTAGAAATCGCCTAACCTTTTCTCATGCCCCCAGTCAGTCTTCCTTCCTTCGGATACCTTGTTGGGTGAACTCAATTTTACCTTGTTTGTAAAGCCCGCCGAGCGCCATCTTGAAAGTCTTTTTGCTCATGCCGAAAAAGTCACGGATGTCTTCTGAGTCGCTCTTGTCGTGGTAAGGTAGGTAGCCGTTGTGTGCATCCAGCAGGCGAAGGATTTTCTGACCCGCATCTTCTACTCGGGCATAGCCGGCTTCGCCAGGGGCAAGGTCTATTTTCCCATCAGGCCGAATTGCCTTGATGAAACCCTGAAGGGTGTCGCCGGGATCGTAATCACGGTAGAGGTCGCTGAAATAAAGCAGGCCTACAAAATGATGGTTGATGATAGCGAGATAACCCAATTCTGTCTGCCGCCAAATGGTAAGAGCCACAGGTTGTAAAGGCTCCAGACCTTCGGCTATTTCCTGAAGTTGAGATTCAAATTTTTCGCTGGCGGCCATGCGTCCGGTACGTTCATCCCGGTAGAGGCGCACGAGGTACTGGCCGCCGGGTTTCATGTGAGAAAGCTGTTGTGAGAGGGGCACGAACAAGTCTTTCATGAGGCCCCAGTCCAGAAAGGCCCCTTGCCGGGTAGCACCGACGCAGCGCAGCAGCACGATGTCGCCCACGATACCCTTTGGAGTTTGCGTTGTTGCAATGAGGCGGTCTTCGGAATCGTGGTAGAGAAACACTTGCAACTCATCACCGGGCTGGGCATCGGCTGGCGCAAAGCGTTTGGGCAACAGTATTTCGCCGGCCTCGCCTCCGTCCAGATAAAGGCCGAATTCCAGCCGTTTAACGACTCGGAGCGTGTGCCATTCGCCGGCTTGGATTGATGCCATCCTATTTGATTTCCTTGATGAATTTCTAAAAGCAGTGCCTTAAAGGCCCAGTTCCTGCTTCACGGATTGAAGAATATGGGCAGTTTCTTCGCGGCTGTTTCCTTCTGCATAGATGCGCAGCAAAGGCTCGGTGCCCGAAGCCCGAAGCATCACCCAGCCGCCATTGCTCAGGTGATATTTCATGCCGTCTATATTTTCAGTCCGATCAAATTCATAGCTGCCGAAACGGCTATATCCGCCATCCATCGCGGTGCGAATGATGGCTTCTTTCTTTGAATTTTCGATGTGCAAGTCGGCGCGG
This sequence comes from Bacteroidota bacterium, assembly GCA_018267625.1. Taxonomy (GTDB): domain Bacteria; phylum Bacteroidota; class Bacteroidia; order Chitinophagales; family Chitinophagaceae; genus UBA1952. Next base: position 7,062 of record JAFDYC010000089.1, on the reverse strand, counting down.
TCATACACGAAATTGCCCACCACTTCATACACCTCAGCGACCAGTTCTTTCAGGGTCTTTCCGGTTTCTCGCATGAATTCATAGATGAGCAAGCCATCGAAAATGCCATCCCGCTCCGGGATATGACCTTTCACGGCAATGCCGCCACTCTCTTCGCCGCCCACCAGCACATCCTCCCGCGTCATGATTTCGGAGATGTATTTAAAGCCGATTGGTGTCACCTCCACAGGCAGTCCATACGCTTCAGCCATGCGCTTCACGCGGTCCGTAACAGAAAAGGCAATAGCCACCTTACCGCTCATCTTTTTATAGCGGGCGAGGTAATGAATCAGCAGCAGCAGGATATGGTGGGCATCTACGAAATTTCCGTCTTCATCATAGAGGCCAATGCGGTCGGCATCACCATCTGTGGCCAGGCCCATTTTAAGCTCCGGTGTGTGACGTAAGGTGTTGGCGAGGGGTTGCAGGTTCTTGTCAATAGGTTCCGGTGCCTGTCCATGAAAGCCAGGATTGTTGTCGCAACGCAACAACACAGCCCCGGGCAGCACTTGCCGGATGATGTTTTGTCCGGCTCCATACATCGCATCGTAAGCCAGCTTAAATGTCGATTCGTTCAACTTTTTAAAATCGAATTTCCCTTGCAGGTAATCGAAATATTCCCGTTCCAGATCCACCCATTCCAGAAGTCCTTGTTGCTCAAATTCTTCCAGGGTAGTTGTTGGTAATATTATTTCATCTTCAATCAGTGCTTCCACCGCTGCGATGTCGGCGGGGTTGGAGGGGCCGCCATGTGCGCCTTTCAGTTTATACCCATTGTAGGAGGGCGGGTTGTGCGAAGCCGTGATCACCACACCTTGTTGTGCCTGATGTTGCAGCACGCCCAGCGACACCATCGGAGTACTCACGAACCCATCCGCCATCAGCACCTTCAGGCCCTGTGCGCAGAGCACCTGTGCGGCGGTGTCGGCAAAGAGCCGGCCTCCAAAACGACAATCATGGCCGATGACAACGCAGGGCCGGGAGGAGCCTTGCAGCAGCCATTTAGCTAATGCATGCGACACACGTGCTACATTGTAAACGGTATAATCCTGCGCGATGATGGCACGCCAGCCATCCGTGCCGAACTTGATCTTGTCTGGAGTCATTGAGGGGTTTAATATGCTGTGAAGATTGTTTTTTTCAATTGCTGCCAAAAGTAGGAAAGCCCACCTTCGACATGCGAAACGCCTTTGCACCTTACCGCATTTGTGTTCCCATGATTCCAAAATTCACATTCTGACATGCCTACTTTACAATCCATCAATCCTACCACGGGTAAAGTCATTGCCCGCTACGAATCCATCAACGCCGAAGCACAGGAACGCGCCTTAATTTCTGCTGAGAAAGCCTTTCAATCCTGGAAAGAATTATCGCATAAGGAACGTTCAAAATTTCTGAAAGCGGTAGCGAAGGAATTGCGTCAGCAGCAGCAGGCACTGGCTGAATTAGCTACCCTCGAAATGGGAAAACCTATTGCCCAAAGCCAGGCTGAGGTAGCCAAGTGTGCCCGCACCTTCGACTATTATGCGAAAGAAGGCCCGGCGATGCTGGCAGACCAGATGGTGAAAACAGAAGGCCGTTCGTTTGTTCATTTTCAACCCCTGGGCACCGTGTTGGCTATCATGCCCTGGAACTTCCCTTACTGGCAAGTGTTTCGCTGCGCCGCTCCCATCCTCATGGCCGGGAATGCGATGCTCCTGAAGCATGCCGGCAATGTGAGTGGCTGTGCATTAGCCATCGAGAAAGTATTCCGGAAGGCGGGACTCCCCAAGGGCTTATTTCAAACCTTGCTGTTGCCTTCTGCTGAGGTGGAAGACCTGATTGCCGACCCACGGATTCATTCGGTAACCTTCACCGGCAGCACGGCTGCCGGTGCGAAAGTGGCTGCTGCAGCCGCTGCGCACATCAAGAAGCAAGTTTTAGAATTAGGAGGTTCCGATGCCTATGTCATCCTCGAAGATGCTGACTTGGATCTGGCAGTGAAGGTCTGCGTGGAAGCCCGCTTGGTCAACAGTGGGCAGAGCTGTGTGGCTGCCAAGCGCTTTGTGGTGGTAAAGAGCCTGCGGAAAGAATTTGAACAACGCATGAAAGTGGCTTTCGAAGCAGCGCGCTGGGGTGGCGACCCTATGGATAAAAGCATGGCCATTGGCCCGATGGCCCGCCTGGATTTACGTGATTCATTGCAAGAACAGGTACATGCCAGCGTGGCTGCCGGAGCGAAGATTTTATACGGTGGAAAAATCCCGGAAGGCCCAGGAGCCTTCTACCCGCCAACCATCCTGACAAACGTGAAGAAAGGGATGCCTGCCTATGATGAAGAGTTGTTTGGCCCCGTGGCTGCAATCATCGAAGCAAAGGACGAATCGGATGCCTTGCGCAAAGCCAATGATAGTATATACGGATTGGGTGGTGCCATTTTTTCAAAAAATAAAAAGCACGCCGAGCAACTGGCTGCCCGCGTCATGCAGGCCGGTAACTGCTTTGTGAATGCACAGGTTCATTCCGACCCAAGGCTGCCTTTCGGCGGAGCAAAACATAGTGGTTATGGTCGCGAGCTGGGCCTGTTTGGCATCCGTGAGTTCACCAATATCAAGACTGTTTTTGTCGCTTGAATACTCTGTATTAATAGACAGATTGGATAGCATCATACAGCAGGAAATAGGGTGCCTCCTGCTGCATGGAGTCGTTCTCTCCATTTGAAATATTGCATCCTTTCTTTGCTGCTTAGCTGAAATTTTTTCATGCCTGATTATCTCGCCCTCGGCGATTCATACACCATTGGTGAGGCGGCGCCTGCCTCAGAAAATTTTCCAAACCAAACCGTGGAGATCCTGCGTAGCCTGGGTTTCCAGATGGCCGCTCCGGTCATTATTGCTACCACCGGCTGGACCACAGATGAGCTTGCTGCCGCAATCCGGGAACGCCAGGTGCATGGCCCGTATTCACTCGTAAGTCTGTTGATTGGCGTCAACAATCAATACCGGGGACGAAGTGTTGAAAATTATCAGGAAGAATTTCAGCTATTGCTGCGTCAGGCTATTCATTTTGCAGCCGGCCTGGCCTCGCATGTCGTGGTGCTGTCCATCCCCGATTGGAGTGCTACACCTTTTGCTTCTACGGAGGCTGCGGCTGGACGCGACAAGCAGCTTATGGCCCGGGAAATTGATGCTTATAATGCTATAGCCAAATGCAGCACTCTTGAAGCCGGTTGTGGCTGGCTCGACATCACGGGTAGCACCCGCGAAAACGGCAGCAGAGCCGGCTTCCTTGCTGAAGATGGTTTGCATCCTTCGGGGCAGGAGTATGCTATCTGGGCACAACAACTGGCCCCGATGTTTTCTAAAGTGCTCCGGGCTTAGTGGTTTTGAGATTTCAGTTTCTCAAATAGCCGGTCCAGCTTTTCTTTCTTTAAAATCTTCTGCCGGGTTTCGCCGCTGGCAATGAGCCTGTCGCCTACATGTGCCTCGAAGGGTGTGATGATTTCATTCCCTTCCACCGCAGCGAGTGTAGCTACAAAACGGACACTTTCGCCAGGCATTGCCGGCGCATGATGGGTGATGAAAACAGCAGTTCCTATTCCTTCTTCATCGGCTTCTTTCATGTCCAGAACAAACAGCCTGCCGGTCCATTCAGCATCCCGCGCCAGCGCAAAAGTTGCATACACAGGATGGACCATTTTTTCATGAAATGATGGTGCGTCAGCTTCGCTGACGAGGTGCGTATAGCTTTTCTGATCGCCGTTTTGAAAGGGGTTTTTCATCTACTCAAAGGTGGCAACTTTGGCTACGGACAGAAGACGATTTTTCCATCATGGATATAGACATCATCAGGCAGATTTGCCTCACTTTCCCAGGCGCTACCGAACAGCTTCAATGGGAGCATCACCTGCTGTATAAAGTGGGCGGTAAGATGTTTTGCATCTCCGACCTGGATGAGCCTGGACGTGTAGGTTTCAAAGTGCCCGATGAGGATTTCGAAACCATGACGGAGTCTGCCCGTTTCATTTCTTCGCCGCATCTGGCAAGGGCCAAATGGGTCATCGTGGTGCAGCCGGATACCCTGAAAATGCGGGAATGGAAAGACCTGCTTTCACAGTCTTACGAACTGGTGAAGGCGAAGCTGCCAAAGAAAATCCGGATGAATCTCTTGTGATGGGAAAGCCACTCAGGTCTTCCTTGGCTTCCGTTTTGCCGCCGGAAACAGCACATTGTTCAGGATGAGCCGATAGCCCGGAGAACTGGGATGCAGCGACAAATCGGTAACAGGGTCGCCAAGAGCATGCTGATAATCTTCGGGGTCGTGGCCACCATAAAAGGTCCAAGTGCCCTTGCCATATTCTCCGTGGATGTAGCGGGCCTCGCCGGTGGGCTTGTATTCGCCCATCACCAGCACATTGCTTTTCAATAAGTCTTTGCGGAAGGCGGTCGTCTGCCCCATGAAACCCTTGATAGTACTCGTATGATCCTGGCAAAGCATGGTAGGTACCGGGTCTGACTTTGCAGAGAAATTGAACAGCGTGAAGTAATCCTGATTCATCGGTACCATACGGCCATTCTCCGGGCTCACGTCTATGTTGGAATACTCATACACGTAGGGCGAGGTGATGAGCGTAAAATTCTTGAACGCAAAACAGTTGTTGTAGTTCAGTTTCTGCTGGGCATTAGGGTCGGGTGGGTCGCCATCATAGGGCACGTCGCAGATGTCCACCCCATCAGCAGCCAATGCGATATCATACGTGTCCGTAGCCGAACACATGGCAAACAGATAGCCACCACCCGCAACGAAATCACGAATTTTTTTTGCTACTGCCAGCTTCAACTGAGACACTTTTTTGAAGCCATATTTCGCTGCGGTAGCCTCATTGGTGCGTACCTCTTCCTGATACCAGGCCGTATTCTGCTGGCCAAACCAAAACTTGCCAAACTGACCCGTGAAGTCTTCGTGGTGCAGGTGTAGCCAGTCGTAATGCGGCAGCTTTCCTGCCAGCAAATCATCATCATAGAGCTTGTCGTAAGGAATTTGAGCATAAGTCAGGGCCAGCGTCACGGCATCATCCCAGGGACGCTTGTTTGGCGGCGTGTACACGGCGATGCGGGGCGCCTTTTCCAGCTTAATTACATCCCCGTTGAAGTCCGGGTTGGCAATGGTTTGCAGGATGCCATTGTATTCACCCTCGCTTATCACCTCATAGCTCACGCCCCTGAGTTTACATAGCCTTTCGATGGCATCCACATCATCCATCGCAAAGGAGCCGCCCCGGTAATTCAAAAGCCAGTCCACCGGCACACCCAACTGCAGTGAGGCATAGGCTACACCATAGGCTTTCAGATGAGCCACCTGCCCATCAGCATCCATCGGGATGAATATCTTTTCGGCCTGAGCAGGCCAGGAAGCAAAGGCCGCAGGCAACAAAAACATCAAAAACGCAGCAGGAATCACTGCACGGCAGAACAAGAACTTCTTCACATCACCAAAGTACGTTATCGCTGCATCGGTCACCTTGGCCAAAGCATCACGTTTAACACTGTCTTACGCAGGCGTACATTTGGCCCTCTCTTTTTTTATGGCTGCTTACAGCAATTTTAGGGCAGGTCGTGCGCTGGTCATCGCTTCGTTGCAGGCCATCTTGCGTAGCCCCTCTTCGGTCGTTTTCGGCCTCGCATTCCCGCTCATTTTCATCCTCGTCTTTGGATTTCTTGGTGGCAGCGACGGCGGATTTTCCTCCACACTTGCCCTGGCAAAGGGCTCCGATACCCTGAACCCTATCTATGCCGGCCTCAAACGGATGAATGGCATCACCTGGAAACAATTCCCCGACAGCGCTGCCCAGAATGAAGCCCTGCATAAAGACAAGCTCGTTGCCATCCTTTCCATCAAAAAACAGCCTGGGCAATCCGGCTACGATGTCCGCATCCGTGCAGCATCCACCGACATGCCCAATGCCTTCCAATTGCAGGGTGTCATTCAGAATATCATCATCGGTGGCGACCCAGCAATCCGGCAGCAAATCCAAGCCTTCGCCAACATACAGGTGGAAGAAACCCAGGTGCGCGAATACAAACGAATAGACTTCATCCTGCCCGGCCAGCTTGGCTTTTCGCTCCTCGCCGGCTCCGTCTTTGGAACAGCCTTCGTGTTCTTCGGCTTGCGGCAGACCCTGGTGCTGAAACGCTTCTTCGCCACCCCGGTGCGGCGTGCTACCATCGTGGTTTCAGAGGGCATTGCCCGCATGATTTTCCAGCTCCTCACCGCCATCGTCATCATCGGCATCGGCTACTACGCCTTCGGCTTCACCCTCGTCAATGGTTTTGCCACCTTCATGGCGCTCATGGCCTTGTCCGCTCTTTCTATTATGGTGTTTATGGGCTTCGGGTTTGTGGTGAGCAACGTGGCGAAAAACGAATCTGTCATTCCTGCTTTTTCCAACATCATCACCCTGCCTCAGTTTTTGCTGGCGGGTGTGTTTTTTCCCATCACGGTGTTTCCGGCCTGGCTGCAACCCCTCGCTGGCGCCCTGCCCCTCGCCTTCCTGAACGATGCCCTGCGCAAAGTGTCCTTTGACGGGGCTTCCTTCGGTGCTATCTCCTGGGATGTGCTCTGGCTCTGCGTTTGGGGCGTGGTGCTCTATGCGATTGCGAGTAAGATTTTTAAGTGGGAATAGGCGGCCTATGGTGCCTTCCCTTAGGTAGGCCGAAGGCATTTTGAAGCGATTTTTTGTTGGTCGGCAGAAGCACTTCTATGCAGCTTCGTTGCGTCGCACTCTTCAGGGCCTGTGCTGCTATCAGCTTTTCACAAACTGGGAAGCTTGCCCTGCAACGGCCCTCCATTTCCTAACGAGCATCATTATTTGAGCGTCTGAGGATGCAGTCACTGCCCCGTAACTTCAAGAAAGCTTTTTGAAATCGCTTAAAAAGTATCGTATGAAATACACCTCCATGCTGCTGGCGCTGCTGCTCGGCGCAGGTGTAGCCTCGGCCCAGCACCTCCAGCTCACCGACACAAAATTCTACTGCAACGGCCACG
>JAFDYC010000088.1 GCA_018267625.1 Bacteroidota bacterium | reverse complement strand
AGGCTCAAAGCCTACCGTAAACAGGCCCTGGCTGGGATTGGGAAAGGCGTAAAAACCCTTTAGATTGACTAAGCCACCCACAGTTGTTGGGGCATCATCGAAACCTATGTCCATCTGCCCGAGATAAGGATTGTAGGCTACAGGATCCGTATGATTAAAGTTGTAAATTATGTAAGGATACCTCCAGTCTTGGTACCCATAATGATTTGTCATAAGGTCGATACCTCCGTCATAGTTTTGAAACCCCCTGTCCAACTCCACCACAAGGTTCATGTTCGGATTATAGCTGAATCCAGCAGAAACGGGAAAGCGAAACCAAGTACCCGCCGAATCGGCCCCAATTACCTGATAATTACGCTGAAAGGAAACCAAGCTCAGCCCAGTCTTGAACAGTATATATTGTTTGCCCGATATCATCGTATCAGAATAAGTTGAGTCCTGAAAAGGGAGCAAACCCATCTTCACCCACACGCTGTCAAAGGTGATTGTGATCGGAGTCGGAGGCGGAGGAACTCCAGGCCCCGTTGTATCCACGAATCCGCCTACTTTGAAGTACACGGAGCTTATCGGCCCGGCAGGCAAGCCCGGCAACTGATAGGGCCGGTAAATTGCCTGGATCCTGGAAAATCCAGAATAATGAAAAGCAACTTTATCAGGAACTCCATATTCGTTGAAAAATTTATAGTATGCATACTTCGGCAAGGTTTGACCTTGAGTTTCTGTTACCGTCAAAGCGCCCATCAGGCAGAGCGTTACAAAAAGTATCTTTTTCATAGTTGAGTTATTTAATGGTGAACGTATTGGTGGATTCAGCGCCATTTGCTTTTGCCGCATGAAGCAGGTAGAACCCGCGAGCCAAGCCATCCAGCTTGCTGCCTTTTCGCAGCTACCGTCCGGTAAGGGTGAGGCTTCCATAAGATGGTTGTGTTAGCTCAATATTTTTGGATTAAAGAGTAAAGAAAAAAGCGTTGCCAAAGCGCCTTGGAGGCGCACGCTCCATAAGACGGTCATTTCTCAGGAAAGGTTGGTAAGTTTTTGTCAAAGGGAGAAATTCCAGGCTGAATCCTACTGTTTGCTTATAGGAAAGCTGCGATCCTAAACCTGAATTCAAAGTAAGCAGAAATGAGAGCGCATCGAAGCATTTATCCAAACTAAAATATGGATACCGTATGAATTTCAGTTCTGGTATCATCTACCTGAGCAGGCCCGCTACCTTTGCGCCCCACCATGGATATCGCGAAGAATTTTGAGCACGCTGCCGCAGAGCCGCGCTGGTACAAGCATTGGATGCACCAGGGTTATTTCTATTCCAAGCCTGACAGCCGGCCCGCATACACCATCACGATGCCGCCACCGAATGTTACCGGCGTGTTGCATATGGGCCATGCACTGAACAATACGGTGCAGGATGTACTCATCCGCAGGGCCAAGGCGCAGGGGTTCAACACTTGCTGGGTGCCCGGCACCGACCATGCCTCTATTGCCACCGAAGCCAAGGTGGTCGGTCTGTTGCGCGAACGGGGAATTGATAAAAACACACTCAGCCGAGAAGAGTTTCTGAAGTATGCCTGGGAATGGAAGGAAAAACACGGCGGCATCATCCTGGAACAACTGAAACGACTGGGCTGCTCCCTGGATTGGAACCGGACTGCTTTCACAATGGACGATGCCTATTACCGGGCGGTAATCCGCGTGTTTGTGGAGCTATTCCGGAAAGGCCTCATCTACCGCGGTGTGAAGATGATTAATTGGGACCCAAAAGCCCAAACAGCACTCTCAGACGAAGAAGTCATTCACAAGCAGACGCAAAGCAAGCTGGTCTTTCTGCAATATTTCCTCTGCAATGCAGAAGGGGAAAAGTCCGGTGGCGCCATCACCATTGCTACCGTCCGGCCCGAGACTATTCTGGGCGATACGGCCGTCTGTGTTCACCCGAATGATGAACGCTACCAACACCTGAAAGGCGCTTACTGCCTTGTGCCCCTGCTGAACCGGCCCGTGCCCATCATTTTTGATGAATACATAGATCCTGAATTTGGTACCGGTGCGCTGAAAGTGACACCTGCCCACGACATCAATGACTATAACCTTGGCCTGAAACACCGCCTGCCCGTCATTGACACCCTCAATGACGACGGCACCCTGAGCCCCGCCGCTCAACTATATGTGGGCGAAGACCGCTTTGTTGTGCGCAAGAAAATAGTGGAAGACCTCAAAGCAGCCGGTCACTTCGTAAAGGAAGAAGATTATACCAATCAGGTAGGTTATTCTGAACGTACCGATGCGGTGATTGAGCCGCGGCTCTCCATGCAGTGGTGGTGTAAGATGCAAGACCTGGCCCGCCCCGCCCTGGATGATGTGCTCAGCGGTACGATTCAATTCTTCCCCGATAAATTCCGCAACCTTTATCGCCATTGGATGGAGAATATCAAAGACTGGTGCATCAGCCGTCAGCTTTGGTGGGGGCAGCGCATTCCGGCCTGGTATGATGAGCAGGGCAATATGGTTGTGGCCGAAACGGAAGCCGAGGCGCTGGAACAATACCGCTTACAGCATCAGGTTGCCAGCCAGGCAGCAACACCGCAGTTACGGCAAGATGCCGACTGTCTCGATACCTGGTTCTCTTCCTGGCTCTGGCCCATGCAGGTGTTTGGCTGGAATGATGCTCCAGACAATGAAGAATTAGCCTACTACTATCCCAGCCAGACCTTGGTCACAGCCCCGGAAATCATCTTCTTCTGGGTGGCACGCATGATTATGGCCGGCGAAGCGTTCCGGCAACAAATTCCGTTTGAAAAAGTCTATTTCACCGGCATCGTGCGCGACAAGCAGGGACGGAAAATGAGTAAGAGCCTCGGCAATTCGCCCGACCTGCTGAAATTGATAGACGAGTGGGGCAGCGATGCCGTTCGCTTTTCCGTGATGATTGCTTCCCCTGCCGGCAATGACTTGTTGTACGATGAGGGCATGTTGCTGCAAGGCCGCAACTTCTGCAACAAGATGTGGAATGCCATGAAGCTGGTGAAAGGCTGGGAAGAACGTCAGGCCACGGAGGCTCCAAATGCCCCTGCTGAGGCTGCTGCGTTTGCCATCGCCTGGATGCAGGCACGAATCGCACAGGCTGCCACAGAACTAAATGGCTTGTTCAGCTCCTTCCGCTTGAGTGAAGCTTTGAAGGCACTTTATACCCTCATCTGGGACGACTTCTGCTCCTGGTACCTCGAATGGGTGAAGCCGGAAAAAGATGCAGCCATCAGCAGCCATACATATCAGGCTACTTGCAGCCTCTTTCGGCAACTCCTCCAGCTCCTGCATCCCTTCATGCCCTTCGTTACAGAAGAGATTGATTTTAACCTCAGTCACCGTGCAGCAGGCGATGATTTAATGAATCGCCCGATGAGCGAAATGCCATCCGGAGACACCCAAATCATACAACAAGGTCAGAGCCTGCAAGCCCTCATAACAGCCGTCCGCGATGCCCGAGTCAAAGCCGGTATTAAACCTCGCGACCCGCTGAGCCTGGCCGTCACCACAACAGACCCCAGCTTATACCACCGCACCCGTACCATCTTATTGCGGCAGACGAATGCAAGCGAACTTTCCTTCGCGAAGGAAGCAATAGAAGGCTCTATAGCCCTCGTGGTGCAGACGGATAAGCTCTACCTTATTGCTGAAGGAAACATAGATAAAAGTGCCCAGCTCGCATCGCTGAACAAAGAACTGAACCACCTGCAAGGCTTCCTGCAAAGCGTTGAAAAAAAACTGAGCAACGAAAAATTTATGGCCCATGCCAAGCCTGAAGTGGTGGCCTTAGAACGCAAAAAGCAAAGCGATGCCCTAAGCCGCATCCGCGTGATTGAGGAAAGCCTCGCTTCCCTGTAATTTTAAACGCCTATGTCTTTCCGCCGACTGATTCTACCCGCCTGCTTAGCCCTGATTGTTTCCGTTGCTTTTGCACAAAACAAAAAGTCGAGTCCGAAACCGGCAGCCGCCCAGGCTTTGCCCCGCTTTGATGCCGTTATTGGCGATACGGGCAACGTTCGTGGCGGCAACATTACCCGCGAAAAATTTATAGAACTCGCCTCTCAGGGGATACGGCTCAAAGAACCCAAAGGCTCCTTCATCGAAGGATTCACCTTCACATACGGCGAACGGCACCTCTACGAAGATTCGATTGGAAACGATAAACTGGTGACGGATTATCTCTCCGAATACTGCATCGGAGATAGCCTCAGCCCCATCATCAAAAACACATTGCCCTATCGCACCAAACCCGGCGACACAGCATACTACGATGGCATCTACGTCCGAATGCCCGATGGCCGTTCCACCAAAGCGCTGCCGATGAAGTTTGTGATTGTTCGCTGAGCTTGCCTGGATGTTAGAAATGCTGCGCGGAGCTTCATTGCTGGTAGTCAAATGCTGCATCTTTGTCCCGCTTGAATCCCAACCCTTCTGGTTCTGTCTGGCAGCGCCTGCGGCGAAAACGTCCCGCCATGCTTTCTTTGGCCTTCATTGGCTTGTGTTGCCTGGTTGCTCTGTTTGCCTATCCGCTTGCTCCCGACCATTCCCCTGATGCCAACCGGATGATTGTGGAACTGGGTGCTCGTCCCCCAGGCTTTTCAAAACGTTTCCTGTTAGTACCACGCAGGCAAGATGCAGAAAAGGGATTTTTCAACCGGCTCTTTACCGGCACACCCCAGCAGTACCACCTGGTTCCGATTAATTCTTTCTTCTTCGCTCGCGATACGGTTTTTGTTCGCCACTACATTGATGAAGGCTTGCAAGACACCCTTCATTTTGCCATTAAAAGCTTATTGCCCCCTCGCCTCCAACAGACCGACCTGGGCGTTCAGCAGGCTTATATTTTTCAACAAGGAGTCCGTCGCCACCGGTTTTGGTTGGGCACAGATCGCTATGGCCGCGATGTACTCTCACGTTTGTTCGTAGGCACTCGCGTCAGCCTGGGGGTGGGCCTGGTGGCTGTCGTGCTCTCACTCTCCATCGGCATCCTGCTAGGGGCCTTAGCCGGCTACTACCGGGGCTGGGTGGACCAGGTGGTCATGTACTTCATCAATATGCTCTGGGCCATTCCCACCTTGCTGCTTGTCTTTGCCATCACCCTCAGTATCGGCAAAGGATTCTGGCAAATTTTCGTGGCCATTGGCCTGACTATGTGGGTGAGTGCTGCCCGCCTCATTCGCGGTCAGGTACTCGTGTTGCGCGAGCTTGATTTTATTCAGGCAGCACGCACGCTGGGCCTGTCAGACCTACGCATCATCCTGCGCCATATCCTCCCCAACATAGCAGGCCCGGTAATGGTAATTGCCGCTTCCAATTTCGCTGCCGCCATTCTCATCGAGGCGGGCTTGTCTTTCCTGGGTATTGGCGTGCAGCCGCCAACGCCCTCCTGGGGGCTGATGATTAAAGAGCAATTCAGTTTTCTACTCACCAATCGGCCCGCCCTAGCATTAATCCCAGGAGTAGCCATCCTGCTCCTGGTTTATGCCTTCAACATCCTGGGCAATGCGCTACGCGATGCACTGGATGTGCGGGAAGGCTAATGCCTGTCCATGCTATGCTGCGTGCGTTCAAAGATTTTATTGTTACCACCATCTGCGCTTCGATGCAACGGCTGCCCAA
>JAFDYC010000087.1 GCA_018267625.1 Bacteroidota bacterium | reverse complement strand
GAGCCCTAATCCCTCTCCAGTTCTGCCTTCATCCCCCCCTTCAGTTCTGATAACGCTTCCGTTAGCGTTCCTCCTGCGGTAGCCAGTGCTTTATTGCCGCCGCCGCCGCCCTTGATTTGTGGGGCTACTACCTGTCGGATGAGGCTGGCCGCGTCCAGGCCCTGCTGCTGGGCCTCTTCTGAGAGGGCCAGCACCACCGTCGCCTTTGTGTCCAGCGCCGCCGACAGCAGCACCACCGCGCCTTTCCCCAGCCGGGTCAGCAGCTCCAGTGCCAGCTTACGCAGTGCCTCTGCCGAGGGCACCTGCACCACCTCGCCCACATACTGCAAGCCTTTCAGGCGCTCACTATGACCTGCCAGCTCCCGCGCTAAGGCAGTCATCTGCTGCGCCTCCAGGCCTTCCAGCCGCTTGCGCAGCAGCGCCGATTCTGCCTGCAAAGCCTCGATACTCTGTGCCAGGTCTTTCGGGTTTTTAAGTGCCTGCCGGGCCGCCCGCAGTGCCTTCAGCTCCGATTGCACATACGCCTCTGCTGCCGCCCCGCTCAACGCTTCTATGCGCCGCACACCCGCCGCCACCGCCCCTTCCGTCCTGATTTTAAAACAGCCCAATGCCCCCGTGTGCCCCACATGGGTGCCCCCGCACAGCTCCATGCTGTAGTCCGGGTCCATCGCCACCACCCGCACCTGCTCGCCATACTTCTCCCCAAAGAGTGCCATCGCGCCTAGTGCCATCGCTTCCTCCTTCGGCATCTGGCGGATCACCACCGGCAGGTTGGCCCGGATCTGCTTATTGACCAGCCGCTCCACAGCTTCAATTTCTTCCTCCGTCATCCGCGCGAAGTGTGCGAAGTCAAACCGCAGGTGCTCCTCATTGACCAGCGAGCCTTTCTGCACCACATGCTTGCCCAGCACCTGGCGCAAGGCTGCGTGCATGAGGTGGGTGGCGCTGTGGTGCACGGTGATGCCGGCACGCCGTTCTGCATCCACCTGTGCTGTCAGCGGGCCGCTCAGCTCGCCCGGGAGCTGCTCTGCATAGTGCAGGATGAGGTCATTTTCTTTGCGGGTATCATAGATGCGGATGCTGCCCTGTGGCCCTTGCAGCACACCCTGATCGCCTACCTGGCCGCCGCTTTCTGCATAAAAAGGTGTCTCGGCCAGCACGAGTTGATAGCTCTGTTTGCCCTTGGCTTTGACGCGGCGGTAGCGCAGCACTTCGGTCTCGGCCTGCAGCCGCTCATAGCCCACAAACCGGGTATTGCCTTCGCGCAGCAGCACCCAGTCATCCGTGTCTAAGGCTGTAGCGGCGCGGCTCCGGGCCTTCTGCTCCTGCAAGCCTTTTTCAAAACCGGCTTCATCCACCTGGTAGTTTTTTTCAGCGGCGATGAGCCGGGTCAGGTCTATCGGGAAGCCATAGGTGTCGAATAGCTCGAAGGCTGCGGCACCTGCTATGGTTCGGGTGGCGGCTGCGGCTACCATCAATTCATCTAAGCGTCTGAGGCCTTTTTCGAGGGTGCGCAGGAAGGCTTCTTCTTCTTCGCGCACCACCCGGCTCACAAAATCTTCCTGCTGTTTTAACTCTGGGAACACGGCTTCAAACTGTGCCGACACGACCGGTACGAGCTGAAACAGCAGTGGCTGCCGATAGTCCAGGCAGGAGTAGTAATAGCGCACTGCGCGGCGCAGGATGCGGCGGATTACATAGCCTGCGCCTGTGTTGGCAGGCAGTTGGCCATCTGAGATGCTGAATGCGATGGCGCGGATATGGTCGGCCAGCACGCGGAAGGCAATGTCGGATGCCGCATCGCCCGGGGCCGGGTAGCTGCGGCCGGTGATGCGCGCAATAGCGGCGATGCTGCCCGAAAAAACGTCTGTGTCGTAATTACTCTGTTTGCCCTGCAGCACCCGCACGAGGCGCTCGAAGCCCATGCCTGTGTCCACATGCCGGGCCGGCAGGGGCACCAGCGAGCCATCTTTCTGGCGGTTAAACTGCATGAACACATTGTTCCAGATTTCAATCACCTGCGGGTGGTCTGCATTCACCAGGGCTGCGCCCCGGCCATCGGCACGCTCTGCTGCCGGGCGCGTGTCCACATGGATTTCCGTGCAGGGGCCGCAAGGGCCTGTGTCGCCCATCTCCCAAAAATTATCTTTCTTACTGCCCATCAGAATCCGCGACTCAGCGAGGTGCTCTTTCCAAAAATTCAGCGCCTCATCATCGCGGGGCAAGCCTTCTGCCGCATCGCCGCCAAACACGGTCACGTAAAGCTGCTCCTTAGGGATGCCATAGCGCTCCGTGAGCAGCTCCCAGCTCCAGGCAATGGCTTCTTTTTTAAAATAATCTCCAAAGCTCCAGTTGCCCAGCATCTCAAACAGGGTGTGGTGGTAGGTGTCCACCCCCACCTCTTCGAGGTCATTATGTTTGCCACTCACCCGCAGGCATTTTTGTGTGTCTGCCACGCGCGCAGCAGGGGCCGGCCGGTTGCCCAGAAAGGCATCTTTGAACGGCGCCATACCTGAATTGACAAAGAGCAGCGTAGGATCATCCTTCACCACTAGCGGCGCCGAAGGAACGATAAGATGGCCCTTGGACTTGAAAAAATCAAGGAATACCCGGCGGATGTCGGAAGCAGTCATAGCAGCGAGCAAAAAAGAAATTGAAAAGCCCGAAGCAGCAGGCATAGCCACCCGGACAGGCGCAAAAATACGGCAGGGCCAGCCCCGCAAACGAAGCCCCAAACTGCAGGTATCTGCTGCCTTTTTTTAGCGGGTAAAAGAAGGACTATTGGGCAGCCGTTGCATCGAAGCGCAGATGGTGGTAACAATAAAATCTTTGAACG
>JAFDYC010000086.1 GCA_018267625.1 Bacteroidota bacterium | reverse complement strand
TTGCCAACACCAACGCAATACCTATGCACTTCTCAGACTTTTTGAGGAACGACTAATTATGGAAAAAAGATGCTAGGTTCTGGTCTTGTTTTGACTTGCTAATGATGGTGCAGAATTTTGAAATAGAAATTCTGAAATGAACACAATATTTGGTTTTTGAAAAGCTGTATTCAACAATTTTTTTGCCGGCAATTGGGCCTTGATACAGCTTCGTTGCGTCGCACGTTGCGGGGCCTGTACTTCGATTTGGCTTTTCTCAGAATGGGTGAAGCAGTGCCTTTCGGGTAAGTTCCGGATAGGCTGCTATGGATGCCAGATGGTGGGCTGGTTCTTACTAAAAATAATAGAAATGATTGAGCTAAAAATATCCGAAGTACACCTTGCTGTGTGTGGCATATTCGATATTGAGTTCATCGCCTTCAGCAAGTCTTTCGAAATATTGCAGGCTTACTTCCACGCTCAGCTTAATTCGTGAGTCTAAATAGAAGTGGCAACTATTTGTTTGCCGCATGAAATACTTGCGGGTGATGGTGACCCGTTCGATGGTTTTGGTGTTGTTCCTCAAATCGAGGCGCAGGAGATACAGGCTGCTTCTATAGGCCATGGCAGTACCAACGAAGGTGAGCAATATGAGGATACTTACTCCGGAGAAATATCCGCTGTATGAAAATGGATTTGGTACGCCCAGTAAGGCATTCCCCCAGGCTGTAGCGAAGGGCAAGATGAAGCAAACGGGCATCAGTATGCGCAGGGCTTTGAACAGTTGATGTCGTTCTTTCGCTTCGCGCCGCATCAGGAAGGCACGTTCATCGGCAGCCAGAGGCTCCAGGTATCGTACTAATGCGGTGGCCATGTTTATGAAATTACTGATTCCGCAGGCTTTTGGCTCTACGAACTATGTGGGGTTATTGTGCTCCTTCTTCATAGATGACGGCATATTTCTGCTTTGCGTAATGCAGGAAAGCGTTAAAGTCTAAGCCGCGGCCTGTAATCTTTTTGCAGAGGGCTTCTGAGCGATACCTTCTGCCCTGAACATGCACCTTTTCGCGCAGCCAGTCTTTTAAGAAAATTAGTTCCCCAGCACTGATTTTCTTGTTTAGGTCCGGTAGCTCTTGAACTGCCTGCTGCCAGAATTGAGCTGCATAGAAAGAGCCGAGCGTGTAGGTAGGGAAATAGCCAAAAGAGCCATGGCACCAATGCACATCCTGCAAGATGCCCTGCACATCATTGGGTGGACGTATGCCCAACAGAAGTTCATATTTCGCATTCCAGGCATCGCGTAGGTCTTCTGGATTCAGGCTCCCATCCAGCAAAGCTTTTTCCAGTTCGTAGCGAATCATTACGTGAAAATGATAGCTCAGTTCATCTGCTTCCGTGCGGATGAGGGAAGGCTCTACTTTGTTCATTCCCCGATAAAATTGTTGCAGGCTGATGTCGTTAAGTTGATCGGGGAATTGAAGTTGCAGCCTCGGATAAAAATGTGCCCAGAAGGGTAGCCCCCGGCCCACACAGTTTTCCCATAGCCTGCTCTGGCTTTCATGGATGGACAAGGAGGCCGCAGCACCTAAAGGCAATCCATATTCCGATTCCGGCAGGCCTTGTTCATATAGTGCATGCCCGCCTTCGTGGATGGAACTCCAGAGCAATGCAGCCAGATTCTGTTCCTGAACGCGTGTAGTGATACGCACATCTCCGGGAGCGAATGAAGTAGTGAAGGGGTGCTCGGAATAGTCTTGCCTGCCAGCTTCAAAATCGAAGCCCATTTTGCGCAACACTTCGAGCGAAAACTGCCATTGCTTGTCCTTATCAAACTGTCTATAAAAAAATTCGTCTTGCACCTGAGTTTTCGTGGCTATAGCTTGTAGCAAGGGACTAAGCTCTTGGCGTATGGACTCAAACAAAGGGTCGAGCTGGGCTACAGTAGCACCTTTTTCATATTCGTCCAGCAAAGCATCATAAGGGTGCACTTCAAAACTATAGTAGGCTGCCTGCTTTTTCTTCAAAGTGATCATGTGAGCAAGGTGTGGGGCAAACAATTGGTAATCATTTGCTCGCCTTGCGGCAATCCAAGCCTGAAACGCGGTGCTGCCAGCCTGAGCCAACTCTTCCACAAAGGCCTCTGGGAGCATTGCTGCTTTCTCAAAGTCTTCCAGGCTGAGCTGCACATTGGTTACCTGTGCTTCGTCCAGTCCCTCACTTCCGGCCAGCTCAAGCAGCAGTTGTTTATAGGTATCGCTGGTCAGCAGGGCATGAGCCTGGGTACTGAGCGTCGCTATTTGCCGGCCCCGGGCTTCAAATCCTTTAGGAGGCATATAGGTTTCCTGATCCCAGCCAAGTACGGCGGCAGCATAGTTGAGGTCTGCTGCCTTTTGGGAAATGCTTTGGTATTGTTCGTAGCTTTTTTGCCGGTCTTTCATGGTTTTTTCGAGGGTATTTTTGTAAAATTCAGGAACAGACCGGAACTGGATTTATAAGATTGATTTTGGAAATCAGATAGTTCGAAAAGGCAATGTCCTGTGTTGTTCCTAAAGCGTTCGTGAACTGGCACAAACTTTTTGTAGCTTTCGGCACCTGTTTAACCTACTGGCTTGTAAATCACCGCACCACAAGCATCAAACTTGCTTGAAAACAAAGACTTGATGCTTAGGTTTGTCGCGCAAGGGTATTGTAATTAGAACAAACGAATTCCGCTCGATGAACGAATATTTTAATTGGTCAAAAGTGTATCAGGTCTCCCATTCGCAGGGTAGCTACACCATCTTCACCGCTGAATATGGAAAAGGCTATCATGCAGGGGTCATCCTGCCCTCGGCAATGGATGATATATGGAATATGGCAGGCAGCCGCATGATGCAAATTATCGAAACAGAGCAGCGCCCAGCTCATAGTCAGGAGTCTGTTCTGATGCGCCTGACCGACTGGCTGGGGCAAAATCTGAAAGGCCAGTTCGTAATCCGCGAAGACACCCGAATGGAAGCGCCTTGCGAAGAATCGGATGAAGACATCATCCCCGCATTGAGGCATATTGCTTAATGCGCCTTGCACCGAATGCAGGAACATGAGCAGCCTCAAAGTGATTGTCTAATTTCTTTTATTACCTATTTAGGAGCCCTAATGGGCTTCGAATAAGCCTGCCCAAAACTTGTTTTCAGGATCGCACTTTGTGGGCCTATTCTACTATTCTGTATTTCTTTGGCACCTGATTCTAAGGCAGCACCCATAAAGTTCCGGGGAAAGCCGAGGAGGGAAATTTAGTTGAAGGGTGCGACGCAACGAATGTTTGGTTATGAGCTTTAGCTGATAAAAAAAGCTGCCTCAGGACGTTGAGACAGCTTTGAAAACGATACTGAAATCAGGGCTTATTTACCGGCAATAGCTTCCTGCACGGCAGCAGCCGCCTCGCTCAGCAGCACAGCACTTTTCACCTTCAGTCCGCTATTGTCAATGAGTTCCTTGGCCACTTCGGCGTTGGTGCCTTGCAGGCGTACGATGATGGGAATGTCAATATTGCCCAATGCCTTGTATGCTTCAATCACACCGGCAGCCACGCGGTCGCAACGTACAATCCCTCCGAAGATGTTGATGAGAATGGCTTTCACATGCGGGTCTTTCATGATGATGCGGAAGCCGGCTTCTACGGTCTTGGCATTTGCTGTGCCGCCTACATCCAGGAAGTTGGCAGGCTCTCCGCCGGCTAGTTTAATCATATCCATCGTAGCCATAGCAAGCCCGGCGCCATTCACCATGCAACCCACGTTTCCGTCCAGCTTCACATAGTTCAGGTTGTATTCCCCTGCTTCCACTTCGGTGGGGTCTTCTTCGCTCTTGTCGCGCATGGCTTCAATGTCTTTGTGGCGGAAGAGGGCATTGTCGTCCATGTTCATCTTACAGTCCACTGCAATGATTTTATCGTCGCTGCTTTTGAACAGCGGGTTAATCTCAAGCATGGAGCAATCGAGGCCTGTGTAGGCATTGTAGAGGTTGGTGATAAACTTCACCATGTTTTTATGAGCCTCCCCGCTCAGCCCGAGGTTGAAAGCGATTTCACGTGCCTGGAAACCTTGCAGCGGCATGGCAGGCTGAACCCATTCTTTAAAAATTTTCTCGGGTGTATTGTGCGCTACTTCTTCGATGTCCATCCCGCCTTCGGTGGAGTACATGATGACGTTTTGTTTGCGCGCACGGTCGAGTAGGATAGAGAGGTAAAACTCTTTACGCTCACTGGGGCCATCATAGTACATATCCTGGGCCACCAGGATCTTATTCACCTTCTTTCCTGCCGTCCCGGTCTGGATGGTGACGAGCGTATTGCCCAGAATGTTGCTGGCAACTTCACGCACCTGGTCGGCACTTTTCACTACCTGAACTCCATGCTGGGAAGGCACTTCACGCATCGTTCCTTTGCCGCGCCCGCCGGCATGAATCTGTGCTTTCACTACGGCAAACTTGTTGCCTTTGCTGGTAGCAACTTCATCGTAAGCTTTGAGGGCTTCATCAACGCTTTGCGCCGCGATGCCTTCCTGAGTGGGTACGTTATAGCGTTTCAGTAATTCTTTGGCCTGGTACTCGTGGAGGTTCATTTTTTTGAGAAAAAGAAAAAGAAGATTAAAGGTTGAGCATTAACGCGGGCGAAGTTAAGGGAACGAAGTATGGGCACAGGCGCAGCGGCTCCTTGCCCCGGTTGCTTCGATATTTTTTGAGCTGATTTTCCGCATCAAAAAAGACTTTTTGAAAATAAATAGATGGCTTTCCGAACTTTTTTTCAGGTCTTCTTTTACGCTGATAGCTCTGTACTTCAGAAGCTTTTCGTTGTGAAGGGATGAGCGTTTATTCAGCCCCGCCCGACTGCAAATCCTATCTTCGCCTTCCTATCACTTACACACCTATAATGGCTCTTATCAAGTCTATCTCGGGTATCCGGGGAACGATTGGCGGCACGCCGGGCGCGGGTTTGACTCCTTTCGATATCGTAAAATTCACGGCTTCTTATGCCTCCTGGCTGGCCCGGCGCAGTGATAACCGAAAAGTGGTGCTGGGCCGCGATGGGCGTATGTCCGGCCCTATCGTCCGCGACCTGGTCGTAAGCACCCTTCAGGCTATGGGATTCGGCGTGGTGGAGCTGGGGCTGAGTACTACACCTACGGTTGAAATTGCTGTAGTGGCTGAAAAGGCAGCCGGCGGTATCATCCTTACAGCAAGCCATAACCCTAAAGAATGGAACGCACTCAAACTGCTTAATGAGTTTGGTGAGTTTATCTCGGCGGAAGACGGAGCCTGGATTCTGGATTTTGCCGAACAACAAGCTCCACAATTTGCTGATGTAAATAAATTGGGTAGCCTGCGGCAAGATGACAGCTATCTGCAAAAACACATAGACCTGATCCTGGCACACCCACTGGTGGATGTGCCCGCCATACGTAAGAAAAAATTCAAGGTGGTGCTGGATGCCATCAACAGTACCGGGGCCACGTTTGTTCCTGCACTGCTGCAAGCACTGGGGGTGACTGACGTGACGGTGATCAATGAAGAAGTGAATGGCCGTTTTGCCCACAACCCTGAGCCCCTGCCGGAGCATTTGCGGGAGCTTTCAAAAGTGGTAGAAAAGAGCGGTGCCCACTTAGGCATTGCTGTGGACCCTGATGTGGATCGCCTTTGTTTCGTCTGCGAAGACGGCAGCTTGTTTGGGGAAGAATACACCCTGGTAGCCGTAGCCGATTATATCCTGCAACACAGGAAAGGGAACACCGTCAGCAACATGAGTAGTACCCGTGCCCTAAGAGACGTTACGGAAAAACATGGCGGAACTTATTTCCCTTCTGCCGTGGGGGAAGTGAATGTGGTGAAACGGATGAAAGAAGCGAATGCCGTAATAGGAGGTGAAGGCAATGGAGGCATCATCGTTCCGGAATTACATTATGGCCGGGATGCACTGGCCGGTATCGCCCTCTTTCTAACCCATCTGGCCAAGAGCGGCAAAAGCACCAAAGCCTTACGCGGCAGCTACCCGGATTATTTTATTTCTAAGAATAAAATTGAACTCGACGAAGGCTTAAATGTGCAACAGCTCTTTTCGCGGATCCGCGAGAAATATGCCCGCCAGAAAATCAATACCGAAGACGGGTTGAAAATCGAGTTCGACCGCGATTGGGTGCACCTGCGCACCAGCAATACAGAACCCATCATCCGCATTTATGCTGAAAGCGTGAGCGAAACAATGGCTGAAAACATCGCCCGAAAAATGATGGCCGACATCCGTGAAGCAATGATGGAACGTGCCTGAGGTGGATTACTCGGTGCCTTCTGCTATCCAAAAGGGTTGATGAAGACGAAAGTATTTCGGTTGCATCAGGCCTCTGCTTTCCCAAAGCCCTTACTCAGCTTCTTATGGATAGTTTCCACCCGTTGCATAAACACCGTAGTGAGGTCATCGGCATAAGGCCCATAGGCATCCACCAATAGTCCCTTTAGTCCGTCTGAGGTTTCAATCTGATACAAGATGCACTCATCACCCGGGTCACTCTCTCCTTCAAAACGGTAAAAATTGACCACCTGAATTTGTAGCGGGTCGTAATGCTGGGAGGGGTTGCTTTGAGGAATCAGCCCCTCAGCACCCACTTTGAAACTTTCACGATACCCATTTTTCACCGCTTTGCCCATCACCATGGACAGGCTGTTCATCTGGGTTACCTTATCATTGGCCTGACTGTATGTAGGCGTGTGGCTGTGCGCGTAGGACATGGCAGAATGCGTTGTTTTGAATATTCGCGATAGCAAAAGCTAACATAATCATGCCGCTGCATTTGGTCCCTACGATAAGATTTACAGGCTTAGCCGATTTTCTCCAGCGCTTCCAGTACCTGAAAGACCGCCGGGCAGATAGTCGCATTTTTCAGCGTCAGCGTTTTTCGTTTCAGGAGCACATCCTCATCGGTGTAAGGGTAGCGCCGGCAGTCGGATGGGCGGTCTTCATAAATGGAGCAGGCGTTGTTTTCGCCCAGGAAAGGACAAGGTGAATGATGCACCACAAAGTCGCCTTCGTTGTCCAGCTTCAGGTAGCGCTGAATCAATTCGCCTTCTTTCAGGTGCAGGCGTTTGGCTATCCGTTTGATGTCCGGCTGTTTGAACCGGGGCGAATAATGCTTGCAGCAGTTGGCGCAGCTCAGGCAATCAATTTTAGAAAATGCCTGCTCATGAAGCTCCGGTAAGGCACGCAGCATCTTGTTGCGATCCCCCTTTTCCAACAGGCGTTTGAATGCCTTCTGCTTTTCAATTGCTGCCTTTTGCCACGGTTCTTGCATCACAGTTCGCGATAGTCAGAGGTTCATTTTTTCCATAATCCGCTCCAGATCCTCATCGTTGTAAAACTCAATGTTCACCTGGCCACGTCCATTTTTTTTCCGTTCTAAGCGCACCCGGGTTGCGAAATGCGAAGCCATATTGTCTTCTATCCGCTTGTAGGCAGGAGATAACTTACTTTCTGCTTTTTTAACGACGGCTCCCTGTGAGGGCACTGCTTCTTCCGATAATCCTTTCACCAAGGCCTCCGTTTGCCGCACCGACAAACCTTTCTCTTTCACCTCACGAAAGGCATAGAGCTGATGGTCCACCTGCTCCAGGCCGATAAGTGCGCGGGCATGCCCCATGCTGATTTCTGCATCGCGAACCGCTTTCTGAATATCAGGAGGCAGCTTCAGCAGGCGCAGGTAGTTGGCCACCGTGCTGCGTTCTTTATTCATCCGCTCCGCCACCCCTTCTTGAGTCAGGTTGCATTCGTCCATCAGCCGGCGGTAGGAAAGCGCAATCTCTATCGCATTGAGGTCTTCGCGTTGCAGGTTTTCTAACAGCGCCAACTCCAGCAGCCCATTGTCTTCCACCGTACGCACATATGCCGGGATGTCTTTCAGCCCCGCCATCTTAGATGCCCTCCAGCGACGCTCACCCGAGATAAGCTGATACGTCCCATTGGCCAGGCGCACCAGCGTAATGGGTTGGATGATGTCATGCTGACGAATACTCTCACTGAGTTCTTTCAATGCTGCTTCATCGAAGTCGCGACGCGGCTGCATGGGGTTGGGCGAGATGAGCTCTACTGGAATGCGCATCCCAGCAGACGCCGTTTCTTTCGGGCCAGGCAGGGGAGCGGCTGTTGCCATCTCCTCATCAATATTGTTCAGCAGGGCCCGGATGCCTTTGCCGAGAGCCTGTTTGTTTTTTGTGGGATTATTACTGGGCGCCATCCTCGCTGATTTCAAAAATTTTGTCTTCGTTCTTGATTTTCGTCAGGTCGTTTTTCTGTAGTATTTCCTTGGCCAGGTTGAAGTAATTCACCGCACCGGTACTGTCTGCATCATACATCAGGGCAGGCTTGCCGAAGCTGGGCGCCTCGCCCAGCCTTGTGTTCCGGTGGATGATGGTGTGAAAAACGGTTTCGCCAAAATGATTCTTAATTTCT
Organism: Bacteroidota bacterium; assembly: GCA_018267625.1. Classification (GTDB taxonomy): domain Bacteria; phylum Bacteroidota; class Bacteroidia; order Chitinophagales; family Chitinophagaceae; genus UBA1952. Next base: position 33,412 of record JAFDYC010000086.1, on the reverse strand, counting down.
TCAACCACCTGATTGCTCAGGCGAAGCCGCCCGTCATACATCGTCATCAGGATGCCTTCAATCTGTAACGAAGTGTTGATGCGCGTCTGCACAATCTTAATCGTATTAAGCAGCTTGCCTAAGCCCTCCAGGGCAAAATATTCACACTGCACGGGTATCAGCACACTGTCAGCAGCCGTCAGGGCATTCACCGTAATCAGCCCCAGCGAAGGCGAGCAGTCAATGATGATAAAATCAAATTCGCGCCGCAAAACCTTTAGTGCATCCCGAAGGATATGTTCCCTGGCTGGATGATTGATTAACTCAATTTCGGCCCCAACCAGGTCCAGATGAGACGGTATCAGGCTCAGGTTCGGCGTTTCAGTCTGCAACACCACCTGCTCCACCGGCGTTTCATTCACCAGGCAGTCATACAAGGATAGCTGCACATTTTTCAGGTCAAAACCATTCCCCGTTGTGCTGTTTGCCTGCGGGTCCGCATCTATAAGCAGCGTTTTGTACTCCAGCACCGCCAGGGATGCCGCCAGGTTGATGGCCGTAGTCGTCTTGCCTACGCCCCCCTTTTGATTCGCAATTGCAATTACTTTGGCCATACTCCAGTCGCCGCTGCTAAAAATTTAATTTGATTAGGTTTTCATCCATGCGCAGGCACTTATTTTTTTGAAGTCAGCTTTTGCAGCCTGATGAAGCTTCCGTTGCGTCGCACTCTTCAGCTTTCTCAGCACTGCCCGGCTTCCCCCTCCAAATACACGCCCGCGCACAATGCCTGCGAAAGTACGAGCGCCCCCTCGTTATAATCTTTCCAAATGCCCCATGGTGGATAAATTGAACAGGCCCCCGCAACACACAAATACCTTTGCGCCCCTATGATTACGGTCATCTCCGGCACAGCCCGCCCAGACAGCTACACTCTGAGGCTCGCCGACTTCTACCGCCGCCTCCTCAATGACAAAGGGCAGGAAACCCACCTGCTTTCCCTTGAAGAGCTGCCCGTCTGGGACCGAAACCCCCAATTGCTCCACACCGAACAGCAACTCCTGATTCCTGCCGAACGCTTCGTCTTTGTCATGCCGGAATACAACGGCTCCTTCCCCGGCCGACTCAAAACCCTGATTGACAACTCCGACATCCGCAAATGCTGGTGGGGAAAAAAAGCCCTGCTCACCGGCCTCGCCGATGGACGTGCCGGCAACTTCCGCGGCCTCGAACACATGACGGGCATCCTTCAATACCTGCATGTTCATGTCTTCTGGAACAAGCTCCCACTTTCCCGCATCAGCGACGAGCTCGATACGGAAGGCCGCCTCCTGAAACCTGCTACCGAAGCCGCAATTTATGCGCAGATAGAAGGCTTTTTAGAGTTTTAAACAAAGGCACTGCAAGCCAGACCTTAAACTTTGAATCCTTCATCAACATTATTCGTTCCCCTACTTCCAAACCATTCAAAAAGTGCCGCTCCGTTTTTTATTTATTCTCGGCCTGCTTCTTATTGCGGAATATTATTCATTGGTCGTAGTGCGCAGCTTACTACGCAGCCTGCCCCAGTTCTGGCGCATTTCTCTGCTGGTACTCTACATCCTTGCCTCGTTGGCCGCCTGGTTAGGCATCATTTTCTTTCGGGCGATTGACTGGTCAAGGTTGCCGCACCTGGCCCGAAACATCTATATCGCTTTTGCCCTGGGCCTCAGCATTGGCAAGCTCTTGGTGCTGGTGGTCATGCTGGTGGATGACCTGCGCCGTCTTGTGCTCTGGGTCATCAACCTTTTTTACACCGGCGGCACAAAAGCACCCGACTTGTCAGCGACCCATGCGCCCCAGGGTATCACCCGTTCCCTGTTTCTGACCCGGCTGGCGGCTGGGCTGGGCGGGCTTTCCTTGACGGGCTTCCTGTATGGTATCAGCAACCGTTATGATTACCGCATGCACCGCCTGACGCTCCAACTCCCTAAGCTGCCCCTTTCGATGAAAGGGTTGAAAATCCTCCAGATTTCTGATATCCATTCAGGTTCGTTTGATAACCAAGAAGCCGTGCTGCGGGGGGTGCAAAAAGGCATGGCTGAAGCACCCGACCTCATTGTATTTACCGGCGATCTGGTGAACAACCATTCCGAAGAAATCCTGCCCTACCTCGATATTTTCTCACAACTCCGAGCCCCTATGGGCGTTTATTCTACCCTTGGCAACCATGATTATGGCGACTATGTGCCCTGGCCTTCACCCGAAGCCAAAGCAGCCAACCTGGAACGACTCAAGAGTTACCACGCACGCATGGGTTGGAAAATGCTCAATAATGAACATGTAGTCTTCACTCATCCGGATGGTAGTTTAGCCCTACTGGGTGTTGAAAACTGGAGTGCTAAGCCTCAGTTTCCCAAACACGGAGACTTGGCAGCAGCAAGCCGGGGCCTGCCGGAAGATGTCGCCGTGCAGATTTTACTCTCCCACGACCCTTCACATTGGGATGCACAGGTTCGTCCCGATTATCCGGGCATAGACCTGATGCTCGCCGGCCACACCCACGGGATGCAGTTTGGTGTGGAAATTCCAGGCTTTAAATGGAGCCCCGTGCAATATGTGTATAAGAAATGGGCCGACTTGTATCAGGAAGGGCACCAATACCTATATGTAAACAGAGGCTACGGTTTTCTGGGCTACCCGGGCCGGCTGGGCATTATGCCCGAGTTGACGCTCATCACCTTAGTGTAGTCGCTTCACGCAGGATACGAGCAATGACCTGAGGGCGGGGTTGCAGCAAATCTTCTTTTGCTTCCTTCAACGCCTCCTGCAGACTGCGAAATAGAGCTTCGAGGCTGTCACAAGGTTGAATACGGGCAGGAGGCAGATGGTGCTCAGCCGAAATATGGGGTTCCCGCGAAAAATGAGAGAATAGAGTTTGGGACATGCAGCATGTGTTTCCTTCCAAACGCAGCTCAGGCACTCATATTGTGCCGACCCGCTCTTTTTAGAGAATGTTCACACAGGCATTGGGAATGCCTCTGGCAAGAAGTGCTGCCTGGGACAGATGCTCTGGAAAGATGGCCCGGTTTTTTAAAACTACCTTACCTATAAACCCTGATTTCTTCTTTTTCAAAACGCCAATTCTCCACCATGCGCGATAAGTTTCTGACCTATGGTTCTATTCTATTTCTGCTCTCGCTGACTTTAGCCTGGTTTTTCCACGGCTGGATTTGGCTGGCTGCGATCATAGGCTTACTATTTTTTATTGGCATCCTCAATACTCTTCAAAAGAAGCATACGGTGCTGCGGAATTTTCCGGTGCTGGGTTACTTCCGCTATTTCTTCGAATCCATTGCGCCGGAGCTGCAGCAATATTTTATTGAACGAAATATTGATGGGAGACCCTTTTCAAGGGAACACCGAAACATTGCTTATGAACGGAGCAAGAACCTGGAATCCACCACTCCATTCGGTACCAAGCAAGACATCACCAAAGCCAATTACGAAGGTCTTCGCCACTCTATTTATGCTGCACCTATTTTAAAAGAATTACCCAGGTTGCTTGTGGGCGGTGCACAATGCCGGCAACCTTATGATGCATCCCTGCTCAATATTTCGGCGATGAGTTTCGGTGCACTTAGCGCTAATGCGGTTCAAGCTTTAAATCTGGGTGCCCAACGTGGTCATTTCTTTCAAAACACCGGCGAAGGAGGCCTGACGGAATATCATCTGAAAGGTGGTGGAGCCATTTGCTGGCAAATAGGTACCGGTTATTTCGGCTGCCGCAGCGATGATGGCCATTTTGACCCTGAAAAATTCAGAGTAAATGCCGCTCATCCACATGTGAAAATGATTGAGTTGAAAATTTCGCAGGGTGCTAAACCCGGGCATGGTGGTGTGTTGCCGGCTTCTAAAAATTCAGAAGAAATAGCCCGCATTCGGGGCCTGAAACCGCATACGGACGTAATCTCTCCCCCCAGCCATACTGCCTTCTCCGATGCGAAAGGCTTCGTAGCATTTATTGCCAGGCTTCGTGAATTATCGGAGGGCAAGCCCGTGGGTTTTAAACTCTGTATTGGCCGTACGGAAGAGTTTATTGAACTGTGTGAAGAGATGAACCTTCAACAGATATACCCGGATTTTATCACCGTGGACGGAGCCGAAGGAGGTACGGGCGCAGCGCCATTGGAGTTTGTGGACAGTGTAGGAATCCCGCTGGAGCCGGCCTTGATTTTCGTACATAAAACCCTCCAGAAATTCGGAATACGAGGAAAACTACGGCTGATATGCAGCGGAAAAATCCTGACGGGAGCTTCCATCTTACGGGCGATTGCCTTAGGAGCGGATATGTGCAACAGTGCCCGTGGGTTTATGTTTTCCTTAGGCTGCATCCAGGCCTTGCGTTGCAACACGAATAAATGCCCTACGGGGGTAGCAACACAAAACAAGATGTTGGTGAAGGGCCTTGTGGTGCTTGAAAAAAAGGACCGCGTTTATTATTTCCACCGCAATACCTTGCTGGCAGCGATGGAGCTGCTGGCAGGCTGTGGTAAGAAGGATTTCTCAGAAGTGTCCATGGACATGTTCATGAAGGGCGATGAGTTTGTTCACCTTTCAGACTTGTACTTCCCGAATTATTTGGATGACTATACCCGGGTCAGCAAGGGTGGCGAATATTTTTCTGCCAAACAAAGGCATCATATCAGTCATGGGAATGGCCATGAGAAAGCGTAAGTGGAGGCATTCTTAATACCTCCTGCGCCGTGTATAGCTGCTGCGGGTCTTGAGGCCCATTGAGCCGAGCAGGCTGCGGGTGAGTGCCCCGGCAACTGCTACACCAATGGAACGCACCACCGGGCTTTTTAGGAGTTTTTCAAACATGCCGGGCTCTTGTTTTTCGGGCTTTGCTTGTTCGGTGGCGGGGTTTTCATCTTCAGCAGGCTGGGTTTGCTGCATTTTGTTTTGCAAAATTTCAAAGGCGCTCTGACGGTCAACGTCCTGGTTGTAAACCCGGCTGAGTTGTGAACCGGCAATGACTTCATTCAGTTCCGCATCGCTCAATACATCCATTCGGGTGGCTGGAGCGCATATCATGGTTTGCGTGAGCATGGTGGGGATACCTTTTTCATTCAAGGCCGTGACCAGTGCCTCGCCAATGCCCATTTGTGTGAGCACATCCTCCACTTTGTAGAATTCCGATTCAGGAAAGTTTTCGGCAGCCTTGCGAATGGTATCTCGGTCGGCAGCAGTGAAGGCCCGCAGGGCATGTTGCAGCTTGAGGCCAAGCTGGCTCAGAATTGCAGATGGAACGTCTTGCGGATTTTGGGTGCAGAAGAAAATGCCTACGCCTTTTGAACGGATGAGTTTCATGGTCGTCTCAAGCTGGTCCAGCAGTTCTTTGGACGCCTGATCAAAAATTAAGTGTGCCTCATCACAAAAGATGACCAGCTTGGGCTTGTCCGGGTCGCCTACTTCAGGAAATGAGCCATACACTTCAGCCAGCAGGGAGAGCATAAAGGTGCTGAACAACTTAGGCCGATCCTGAATGTCCATGAGCCGAATCACATTGAGGCTGCCGCGTCCATTGGCATCGGTGTGCATCAGGTCGTGCGGGTCAAAGGATGGTTCACCGAAAAAGACTTCGGCATGTTGTTGTTCCAGCTCAATGATTTTGCGCAGGATGGTGGAAATAGTCGAAGAGGAAATATTGCCGTACAGTTTTTGCACTTCTTCCTTGCCGGCATCGCCCATGTATTGCATCAGCGCCTTCAGGTCCTGCAGGTCAAGGAGGGGTAGTTTTTTATCATCGGCATACTTGAAGATGATGGCCATCACGCTCTCCTGAGTATCGTTTAGCCCCAGCATCTTGGCAAAAAGTACCGGGCCAAATTCTGTAACTGTAGCCCGTAGCCTTACGCCCGGTTGATTGCTCAGGGATAGAAATTCTACCGGGAATTTTTGGGCCTTCCAATGGACGCCCGTTTTCTGTGCCCGCTCTTGAATTTTGGGATTATCTGATCCCGGTTGGGCAATTCCGCTCAGGTCGCCTTTGATATCCATGAGCAAGACAGACACGCCGTTTTCAGAAAGCCCTTCGGCAAATAATTGAAGGGATTTCGTTTTTCCAGTGCCGGTGGCACCCGCTATCAGTCCGTGGCGATTTAAAGTTTTCAAGGGCACCTTCACCAGATGATTCGTTTGTACCTGCCCATCCAATATGCCTGCTCCTAAGGTGATAGAGGTTCCGGAAAATGTGTACGAACTGTCGAGTGCTGCGTTGAACTTGTTTGAATCAGCCATGGAAAGAATTTCTTCAAATTTAGAAGCCTGCTCCAATCAGCAAAAAGGAGTCTTCCGACAGGTTATTCCGAAATTCCAGTCTTCTTTCTTTAAAATATTATTCCTGAAAAATGCAGTGAACGATGCTTACGAAACCGACCACAAAGGATTCCCTTCAACATGCGAATGAAACTATCATACGCGATTGGATAGCCGGGCTTTCAGAGAAGCGCAGGCAAAGCGACTGTATCAAATTGCTGTATGAATGTGGAGCCAGGCAGCCCTTATTGATTGCCCCGCATTGGGAAACTTTTCTCGCCTTATTAAAGCATAAAAACAATCGCCTTCAATGGGGGGCGATGATTGCTCTGAGCACAATCACGATGGAACAGCATCAGCATATTTTCAAAGCACTTCCTCAAATCCTGAATGCTGCTGAAAAGGGCACAGTCATCACGAAAGACCATGCAGTGAAGATCCTGGTTTGTCTATGTTCATTACCTCAATATGCCTCGTCTTGTTTTCCCCTGCTGCACGAGCAAATTCTATTAAGCCCGCCCAACCAATTCCCAAGCTATGCGGAACAAGCAATGAACTTCATCAACGAGGATAACCGAGCTTTTTTTCTGAAATCACTCCTGCAGCGCCTTCCGGACATAGAATCAGAAAGCAAACGAAAGAGAGTAGAAAAGTTGATTCGTAAGCTCAGGAAAGACGTGTGAAGCAAGTCGGGAAGACGCCTTGCTTCGCCTTATTTTCGTAGCCCTTCAAAAATCAGAACGCTCATGAAACTGCTATGCATAGACTGGGGCAACACGCTGGTAAAAGTCGCCGTTGCCGACACTGCTGATGGGACCTTCATCCTGCAAGAAACGTTCACGGCACATGAAGCAGAGCAAAGGCTACGCAGCCTGATAGAAACACAGCAACCCCGAGCTTCTATCCTTTGCTCGGTCGTAAATCATGAAGAAAGCATTGAAGCCATACTCGCAGAACATACCCATTTTGTGAAGTTGGGCCCGCGCACCCCGTTGCCCATTATGAATGCTTATTTCTCCAGTGATACACTTGGCATGGATCGGCTGGCAGCCGTGGCGGGGGCCTTTGCAGAAAATCCCGGAAAGAACTGCCTCGTGGTTGCCTTAGGAACCTGCATCACCTACAATTTTATTCTTAATAATGGTGCATTCCGGGGCGGTGCTATTTCGCCGGGCTTTCAGATGCGGCTCGATGCCATGCATCAGTTCACGGATGGGCTTCCCGAGGTGCCCCGTGAAGGTGCAACCCTGCTGTTGGGTTACGACACGGCTACCTGCATGAGGAGTGGGGTTGTCTTTGGTATTGCCGCAGAAATTGATGGTATGGTGGAAGATTTCAGGAAAGAATACGGAGAGTTTCACGCCGTTTTAACCGGAGGAGACGCAGCTTTCTTTGTGCGCCATATCAAAAGCGGGATATTTGCCGACCCTCAAATCATCCTGAAGGGTCTGTATCAAATCCTGAAGCATAATGTCCGATTTCTCCGTTAGCCGGCTGCTGGCCGCTGCCCTTGTGTGTGTCACTTCAGCGGCTGCTGCGCAAAACGGTAATTCCAATAAAGAAAATGACCCCTACAGCCGTTATGGTTTGGGGGAAATGACCACGGGTACCAGCGTCCTGAACCGTGGTATGGGCTACACGAGCACGGCGTTTCAAAACGCTGCAGCCTTGAATACAGATAACCCGGCTTCCTACCCCAGCTTGCGGCTCACTACCTACGAAGCAGCTTTTACCGGAGGGTTGCGCAGCATTGATGCCGGCAATCAGAATTACAATACCGGCTCTCTTACACTATCGTACCTGCGGGTCGGCATCCCCTTGGGAAAACATGGAGGAATGGCCTTCGGATTGGAGCCTCGCAGCCATGTTTATTACCATAACGTGGACACTGCTGCAACTTTAATCAACGAAAATGGGGGTAGCACTATCATCAATAAAAACGCCTCTGAATATACCGGTGAAGGCGGACTGAACTATGCCTTTATCGGCGGCGGATACAGCTTCGGCGGATTTTCTTTTGGTGCCAATTTCGGCTACCTTTTTGGCAATATCCGCAACACCAGCAGGTTAGTCAACTTAGACAGCACCAAGATGCTGGGCTCTGATTTTTCCCGCTACACCCGCATCGGGGGTATCTACTGGAAAGGCGGCCTGCAATGGCATGATACCTTGCGCAATGGCTGGAATTATCGGCTCGGCGCAACGTTGGAACTGAGCCAGCAAATCAACGCATCGAGAGAGACCTATGGTAGTTCCTTTTTCTATTATGGCCTGCAGGAAGTGCAGGATACTGCCTATTCGCTCCCGGGCCAGCAAGGGAAAATCACCATTCCTGCTACTTATTCGTTCGGTGCTCAGTTGGGTGGCGGCAACTGGAGCCTGGCTGCCGATATTACCCGCACTGATTGGAACCAATATCAAAACTTCGGCCTTAGCGATTCTGTAACGGATAAGACCATGCGATATAGCCTGGGGGGCGAGTTCACTCCTGCTCCCGGTAGCGTGTACCATTACTTTCAGCGGGTCACTTACCGGATGGGATTTTATTATGGTGATGATTATGTGCAGCTGCACGACACGAAGCTGAACTATTACGGCCTGACGGTAGGAGCTTCGTTCCCTTTTAAGCGTGGAGCAGACCGTGTGCATACGGCTTTGGAATTTGGTCGCCGGGGTACTACTGAAAATGGTCTGGTTCAGATGAATTATTTCCGTCTACACCTCGGCATCTCGCTCAATGACCGCTGGTTTATCAAGCGGAAATATGACTAAAGCCGGTTTTGTAAATTCTCCTGAATGCCTGCCTCCTAAGGCCGACAATAGTTCCTTTCTGTGTTTGCAAGCAAAGTTTCATTTTGAAAAATTGCACCGTTATTGCTCACGAATAGCGCTCGCCGGTCTGTTCTGCGTCCTTTGCTTTTCTTCCTGCAACAACAGCATGAAAGAAATCAATGAGGTGACGCAACGAGATAAATTGGGGGAAGACAAAGGCAGGGATGTCACCATCCTATACAGCGTTGGAGGTGTTTTGAAGGCAAGACTCTTTGCGCATGTTTTCATCCGCAATGAAGCAGCCGATCCCCCATATACGGAAATGAAAGAAGGCTTGAGAGCTGATTTTTTCAATGAATCGGGACAGTTGAAAAGCACGGTTACTGCCCGCTATGGTCGCTATTATGAAAAGGCGGGTAATGTGCTGCTGCGCGACAGTGTGCATGTGGTCAATGACAAGGGAGAAAAGCTGGACACACAGGAGCTAATCTGGAATGAGCAGATGCAGAAATTTTTTACCGAAAAGCCCGTGCGAATTACCACACCCACTCAAGTGCTGATTGGTACGGGTATGGAAGCCAGTCAGGATTTTTCGGTTTACCAAATCACCAACATCCAGGGGAGTGTTCAGCTCGAAAAGAGCCAGTTGCCGGAATAGCTCTTACGAATAGAAACTTGTTCTTTAAGGGTGTAGCCGGGCCAATTTTGCGGCTGAGATTTCAAAAAAAATCATGCTCATTTTGCTACATGCTGCGTTGGGTGCGGCTGCTTCGATGAAAGGCCTCCAGGAAATTTTTACCCGAAGGGGTGTAGAAACGTGCTGTTTAGACTTTCCCGGTCACGGGCAGACTGCATGGCCCGAGCAAGGGCTTTCCATGAACATTTTTGAAGAAGAAGTAATCCGATTTATGGATGAACGTGGCCTTGCATCAGCGCATGTTTTTGGTTATAGTATGGGCGGTTTCGTAGCGCTAAATCTGGCTTTGCGGGTGCCAGAACGAATTCTTTCTCTTTGCACCTTAGCTACAAAAATGGACTGGACGGAAGCGATTTGTGCACGCGAGTCGGCTCTGCTTGAGCCGGAAAAAATGGAAGCTAAGGTGCCGCAATTTGCCCGGTCATTGGCCGGCTTACACAGTCGAAATGGCTGGGAAAAAGTGGTGAACGAAACCCGCAAGCTGATTACCCAGATGCATACTCAGTGCATTCCCGATGTTGATTTGGCAAAAATTCAGCAGCCAGCCTGTGTCCTACTCGGCGACCGAGATACCATGGTGAGCGCAGAAGAAACTTTGGCCTTGTATCGGGTGCTTCCGAATGCTATGATGGCCCTGCTGCCGGAAACACCACACTCATTGGATCGGGTGGATTTGAGCCTGCTTACAGGCTTTGTGTTGCGCAATATGCAGCGGGTAAACGTTCAGAATCGGTAACCCATACGGAAACTCAGTTGGGCCATTGGATCATCGTCGCCAAATGAAAAATGGTCCACACCATCATTGAAGTAAAATATGCCTAGCCCTGCTTCTATCCCAAGATAAAAGGCCCGGGTGATTTGGATATTCAGTCCATTGGTGATCATGAAGCCTCCTTTGGTTACCGTTTTGTCTTCCCAGCTATTTCGATAATAGCCTCCGTTCGGATCCCAAATCTGCACTAAAACCGGGATTTTCCCATAGCCAAACCCAAAGGAAGGACCAATACTATAAGTCACCCGGTGGTTGTAGCTGGCAGGATAAAACTTCAATCCGGGATAGATGTAGCTAAACAAAGTGGAATGCTGTTCATAATTCCCATTCGGGTTGTATTCTTCTTGCTGGCGAAATGAAAGAGCAAAAGGCAGGCTGAAGCTGATATGCCCATTTTTATCTAACACGCGCTCATATTGCAAGCCAATCCCAGCAGCACTTTCGTTGGTCATTTGCAGGGGAGAAAAGCAAATCAGGTTTTTGCCATAATCCTCCTGATTATTTTGACCCGACGTTTTGGAACTCCGTGGGGCGAGGGTACGAACCGTCCTGCGATTGTCGAAACTTTGTTCTAAGCCGTTCTGAAAAACGACCCGCTGAATCCCTCTTTTTGTAACGGCATATTCCGAAGAATCATTGCTGTTCCAGGGAGTATAAACTACATCCCGATTGTTTATTTCCCGAATTCGGGCTTCTAATACAGTGCCGTCTTTGAAAAAAATCTTGTCTTGGGCATCAGCAGTAAAATTGCTAAAGCCGGCAAGGGCAATCAGTGCAGGAAAGAATGTGATTTGACGCATGATGGGGGTTTCGTTCGGTATAGAAAACGTAGAAAGGAGCAAGAAATTTCCCCGAACGATTTTTTTTTAGAAAGATGAAATAGTTCCGTGAATAAATACAATTCAAAACCTAATACCGGAAGGAACCGTAAGGGGTTTCGAGAAGCAGTTCTTTTTGCGAAGCAGCTTCAATATGCCCGCTGAGCGTTGCATCAATGCCCCATTTTTTAGAAATAGACATGATTTCGGCGGCAGTGTTCTCGTCCGTAAAGATTTCCATCCTTGCCCCCATGTTGAATACCTGATACATTTCGCGCCACTCAGTGTCTGCAGCTTCCTGAATCATGTTGAAAAGAGGGGGGGGCGCGGGGAGCTGATTTTTTACGACACGCATAGGGCCTGGCAGGTAATGCAGGCATTTTGTTTGCCCGCCTCCGCTGCAATGGATAATGCCGTGTATGTGCTCAAAATGCTTTTCCAGCACTTCCAGCAACACAGGAGCATAAGTGCGGGTAGGGGCAAGCAGCATTTTGCCGGCATCCAGATTCGTTTCTGTAGGGTCTGTCAGATGGTAGCGCCCATTATAGACCACCTCCTGAGGCAGAGCAGGGTCTATGCTTTCCGGATATTTTGAAGCGTAATCTTTGTGGAGTAATTCATGCCGGGCGGAGCTGAGTCCATTGCTGCCCATGCCACTGTTGTATTGGTCTTCGTAAATGGCTTGCCCGTAGGAAGCCAGGCTGACGATGACGTCACCGGGTTTCAGTTTCTCGGTGGTCACCAACCGGTCGCGCCTCATACGGCATGCCATCGTCCCATCTACGATGATGGTGCGCACTACATCACCCACATCGGCTGTTTCGCCCCCCATAAAATGGAATTGAAGACCAAAGCCACTCAGTTTATCAAAATAGGCCTGTGTCCCATTTATTATTTCTGAAATCACCTCTCCGGGAACTAAGCCTTTATTGCGGCCAATGGTAGAGGAATAGGTGAATGGCCCGGTAGCACCCACACAAAGCAGGTCGTCCAGGTTCATCACAATCGCATCAATGGCAATTCCCTGCCAGACGCTGAGATCCCCTGTTTCGCGCCAGTAGAGGTAGGCTAAGCTACTCTTGGTGCCGGCGCCATCGGCATGCATGATATTGCACCAATCGGCATCCCCGCCCCAATAGTCGGGATAGACTTTGCAAAAAGCATTTGGGAACAGGCCTTTATTAAGCCGGGCCGTTGCATGGTGAACATCTTCCTTTTGGGCACTGACGCCTCGAAGCGCATAGCGGTCGGTGGTTGCCATAGAGGCCGCGAAGGTAAGAGAGGCTGAGGGAGCTGCCGGTTTCTGAAGAAAGCATTTCAGGCTCCTGAAACGATCTTTTCCTATTTCAAGCGGCAAAAATTCATTTCAGACGAACCGAAATTCAAAAATTTATTTTCTTCTAACATTGCTGGTTTGGAACAAATTTTGCTTGCCCGGCTGACCGACCTATATTTGCAGCCCCGCGCGTGTACCATTCTCTTTATTGTAGCCAAAGCTGACACATAAATTTTGCCTGTAAGGAAAGGGCTTTCTCCAATCCTTCAGGCATGAGGCATTGTGCCGGAATGAGCTTCATGTACGGAATAAAGAACGTAAAGATTCAAGCAATACTATGGCTAATATCACCAAAAAGACTACGTCTGGCCGTGTCAATTTCGGCAAGATAGGCGATGTAGCAGATACCCCTGACCTGCTCGCCATTCAACTCCAATCCTTCAAGGATTTTTTCCAGTTGGAGACTACGCCAGACAAGCGTAACAATGAAGGCCTGTTCAATGTGTTTAATGAGAACTTTCCCATTACAGACACCCGGAACATCTTCGTACTGGAATTTCTAGACTACTTCGTGGATCCACCCCGCTATTCCATTGAAGAATGTATGGAGCGCGGCCTCACTTACAGCGTGCCCCTGAAAGCAAAGCTGAAACTGAGCTGTAATGACGAAGAGCATATTGATTTCGAAACCATCGTTCAGGATGTGTTTTTAGGAAATATCCCTTACATGACGCCTCGCGGCACCTTCGTTGTGAATGGTGCTGAACGCGTAGTAGTGAGCCAGCTTCACCGTTCCCCGGGCGTATTCTTCGGCCAGAGCGTTCACCCCAATGGCACCAAAATCTATTCAGCCCGGGTGATTCCTTTCAAGGGCGCATGGATGGAATTTGCTACGGACATCAACAATGTGATGTATGCCTACATTGACCGTAAGAAGAAATTCCCGGTCACGACATTGCTGCGCTCCATCGGTTATGAAACAGATAAGGACATCCTTTCCTTGTTTGGCATGGCGGACGAAGTGAAGGTGGACAAAAAGAGCCTAGCAAGCTGCGTGGGCCGTCGCCTGGCTGCTCGTGTGTTGCGCACCTGGACGGAAGATTTCGTGGATGAAGACACCGGCGAAGTGGTAAGCATTGAGCGGAATGAAGTATTGCTCGACCGTGATTCTGTATTGGACGAAGACAGCGCCGCAATGGTTCTGGAAATGGGAATTCAGACCATCTTCCTTCAAAAAGAAGAAGTAAGTGGTGATTACAGCATCATCTACAACACCCTCAACAAAGACACCTCCAACTCGGAACTGGAAGCCGTTCAGCATATCTATCGCCAACTCCGTGGCTCTGATGCTCCGGATGACGAAACCGCTCGCGGCATTATCGAAAAGCTCTTCTTCTCCGATAAGCGTTATGACCTCGGCGAAGTAGGCCGTTACAAAATCAACCGTAAGCTCGGCCTCGAAATCAATCTGGAGAAAAAAGTCCTCACCAAGGAGGATATCATCTCCATCATCAAGTACCTCGTTCGCCTCACAAACGGCAAGGCAGAAATTGATGACATTGACCACCTCTCCAACCGCCGGGTACGCACCGTAGGCGAGCAGCTTTTTGCTCAGTTCGGCGTAGGCCTGGCCCGTATGGCTCGTACCATCCGGGAGCGGATGAACGTACGCGACAATGAAGTGTTCACACCCATTGACCTCATCAATGCCCGGACCCTCTCATCCGTCATCAATTCGTTCTTCGGTACTTCTCAGCTTTCCCAGTTCCTCGACCAGACAAACCCGCTGTCCGAAATCACCCACAAACGCCGTATTTCAGCCCTCGGCCCGGGCGGCCTGTCCCGAGAGCGTGCAGGCTTCGAAGTCCGCGACGTACACTATTCTCACTACGGCCGCCTTTGCACCATCGAAACCCCGGAAGGCCCCAACATCGGTCTGATTTCTACCCTCTGCGTACACGCTAAAATCAACGATATGGGCTTTATTGAAACGCCCTATCGGAAGGTGAAGAATGGTAAGGTGGATATGCGCAATCAGACGTACCTCTCTGCCGAAGAAGAAGATGAAGCCAAGATTGCCCAGGCAAATGTGCCCCTCGATGATAAGGGCCATTTTGTGGAAGACAAAATCACTTCCCGCCAGACCGGCGACTTCCCGTTGCTGGCACCGGATGAAGTAGAATACATGGACGTGGCGCCCAACCAAATCGTGGGCCTCTCTGCCTCCCTCATCCCCTTCCTCGAGCATGATGACGCCAACCGCGCATTGATGGGCTCAAACATGCAGCGTCAGGCCGTCCCCCTTATCCGCCCGCAAGTACCCATCGTCGGTACCGGCCTCGAAGGCCGCGCCGCTCGTGATGCCCGTATTCAGATCCATGCAGAAGGCGATGGTGTGGTGGAATATGTTGATGCACGCGAAATTCATGTTCGTTACAACCGCAACGATAAAGACCGCCTCGTTTCGTTTGAAGACGACCTCAAGGTGTATCACCTTACCAAATACAAGAAGACCAACCAAAGCACGTCTATCACTCTCCGCCCCAGCGTTAAAAAGGGACAGAAAGTAAAACATGGTGACTTCCTCACGGAAGGTTATGCCACCAAGGACGGTGAACTGGCCTTAGGCCGTAACCTGAAAGTGGCCTTCATGCCCTGGAAGGGTTACAACTTCGAGGATGCCATCGTGATCAACGAAAAGGTGGCTCGTGAAGACCTCTTTACTTCAGTCCATGTTGACGAGTATGAACTCGAAGTGCGTGACACCAAGCTGGGTGAAGAAGAGCTGACCAATGACATCCCGAATGTCTCCGAAGATGCCACCCGATACCTTGACGAAAACGGCCTGATTGCTATCGGCACACACGTCAAGGAAGGTGAAATCCTCATTGGGAAAATCACGCCAAAAGGCGAAACTGACCCTACCCCTGAAGAAAAACTCCTCCGCGCCATCTTCGGCGACAAAGCCGGCGATGCTAAGGATGCTTCCCTAAAAGCACCGTCAGGCACCGAAGGTATCGTCATCGAAAAACAACTCTTCCAACGCGCAAAGAAGGATAAAAACTCCAAGGTGCGTGAAAAGCACTCCTTAGAGAAGATTGAAGAACAGCATACCAAAAATGCAGAATCAATCAAGAGCCTTCTGCTCGAAAAGCTGATGACGATCCTGAAGGATAAATCTTCAGCCGGAGTCACTAACAACTTTGGGGAACCGGTCATCAGCAAGGGCGGGAAATTCAACACCAAGACCCTCGGTTCTGTGGACTATTCAACGGTGAACCCTCTGGGTTGGACCGGCGATGCCGCCACAGACGAAATGGTGAATCAGCTCCTTCACAACTACAACATCAAGTTTAATGAAGAGCTTGGCCGCTACAAACGCGAGAAGTTCAACCTCTCGATTGGCGATGAACTGCCCGCCGGCGTATTGAAACTGGCTAAGGTTTATCTGGCTGCCAAACGCAAGCTGAAAGTGGGCGATAAAATGGCCGGACGCCACGGAAATAAGGGTATCGTTGCCCGTATCGTGCGCCAGGAAGACATGCCCTTCCTGGAAGACGGCACCCCGGTGGACATCGTCCTCAACCCCCTCGGCGTACCGAGCCGGATGAACATCGGCCAGATTTATGAAACCGTACTCGGCTGGGCCGGTGAAAAGCTGGGCGTCAAGTTCGCTACCCCGATTTTCGACGGTGCTACCTTGGATGAAATCTCCGATTTGATTAAGGAAGCCGGCTTACCCGAATTCGGCCACACCTACCTCTATGATGGCGAAACCGGCGAACGCTTCGACCAAAAGGCTACCGTGGGCATCATCTACATGATCAAACTGCACCACATGGTGGACGACAAGATGCACGCCCGTTCTATCGGCCCATACTCGCTCATCACACAGCAACCTCTGGGTGGTAAGGCTCAGTTCGGTGGTCAGCGCTTCGGGGAAATGGAGGTCTGGGCGCTCGAAGCCTATGGCGCCTCCAACATCCTCCAGGAGTTGCTCACGCTGAAATCGGACGACATCATCGGCCGCGCCAAGACCTACGAATCCATCGTGAAGGGTGACAACGTACCGAAAGCAGGCACTCCGGAATCCTTCAACGTACTCGTTAATGAGCTACGCGGACTGGGTCTCGAACTGAAATTCGAATAGCCTGTATCAATCACAAATACAGCTCGAAGCCGCTCAGTCTATCTGGGCGGCTTTTTTTAGTCGGCAATATTTCGCTGTTCGGCATCCGTTGCGTCGCACCCTTCAGCTAAAGAACTCTACTCTGCATTTTCCGGATGATGCAAGTGCACATGCCACACAAAAAGCTTCATTGAATCTCAGGCCCGAAACCTGCAATTCTGAATCAAGATTAGGACAAGCTTTAGCAAATGCCTTATCAGGGCTACTGCCGGCTGTCAAAAAATATCCTGAAACCTACTGTTACATTCTTTCTCGTAACTGTGCCCGCAACATACGTTCATTGCCCTGCATGTCTTTTCGTACATGCACTTCTTCATAACCCTCTTGCCGGAATAAAGCAGCAGCCTCTGCTGCAAAATCCCGATGCAGCTCGCAATAGATCCAACCCTTTGCCGTAAGATGCCCCTTCCCAAAATCCGCTATTGCGCGATAGAACAGAAGGGCATCATCAGAGGGTACAAACAAAGCGGTACCAGGCTCGTATTCGCGCACATTCGGGTGCAGGCTCATACGCTCCGCCACTGGGATATAGGGCGGGTTGGATACGAGAATATCAAATTGACCAAGCTGCTCGCACTGTTCCGTTTTCAGGAAGTCGCCTTGCTGAAAATGAAGCCTGGCGCCCAGCTGCAGGGCATTATCCTTCGCGATGTTCAATGCTTCTGTGCTGATGTCTATTGCGTGTAGCGTACAGGCTGGCCAGGCAAGTGCCAGGCTGATGGCGATGCAGCCACTGCCCGTGCCAATATCCAGAATCTGCTGTGGCGGGGTTCCTTCCAAAATCCATTGCACCAATTCTTCAGTTTCCGGCCGTGGGATAAGTACTGCGGGGCTAACAGTAAAATCGCGTCCGAGAAAATGAGCGCTGCCGATGAGGTATTGTAAAGGCATACCCTGAAGCAGGCCGGTTTTCATCTTAGAAAATTGAGCTGCCTGCTCCGGCGATAAAACCTGATGTTTCTGTGTCAGCCGTGTCAGCCGGTCGAGGCCGGTGATGTGATGCAGGCATTCATGAGCGATGGCTGCGGCTTCGTGCTCATCGTAAAGCTTGCCCAGTGCGGCTTTCAGTTCGAAAAATGAGGTTCCTATTTCCGGCATCAGGCAGCGAAAATAAAGCCAGAGCATACGCAGATGCCCAAGCTATTTTTGCAACTTCATGCAACATGAGGCTTTCATGCAACGCGCCCTTTTGTTGGCGCAACGGGGTGGAGGTTGGGTGTCACCCAATCCTAAAGTAGGTGCGGTATTGGTGCACGAAGGGCGCATCATTGGCGAAGGCTGGCATCAGGCTTATGGTGGGGTGCATGCAGAAGTAGCTTGCCTGCAAAACGTGTTGGATGCCGACCGCCCGCTTATCCGGGAAAGCACCTTGTATGTGAGCCTGGAACCTTGTGCCCATCAGGGCAAACAGCCTCCTTGCGCCCATCGCATCATAGAAGAAGGGATACCAAGGGTTGTGCTAGCGCTCGAAGATCCTTTTCCTCAGGTTCAGGGCCGGGGCATCGCATTGCTGCAAGCCGCCGGCGTAGAGGTGACGACAGGCGTTTGCCACCAGGAGGCACGCTGGCTGTGCAGGAATTTTTTATCGGCTCAGGAGATGCAACGCCCCTATATCATCTTAAAATGGGCAGAGTCGCAGGATGGGTTTATAGCACCGGCAGATGGCAGCCGCAGGCAACTCAGCAATCATTTTAGCCAAACTCTGGTGCATCGCTGGCGCAGTGAAGAGTCGGCGATAATGGTGGGTTTTCGTACTGCCCTGGCAGATAACCCAAGGCTTAATGTTCGCCTTTGGGAAGGCCCTCAGCCCCTACGAATCGTGCTTGACAAAAAACTCCGTATCCCGAAGGACTTCCATCTTTTAAATGATGAACAGCCCACCTGGATTGTCCATGAAGGAAGGGATTATGAGGCAGGAAACATTCGTTTTTTGAGCTTGCCCTTTAATGAACATCTACTTCCTGCCTTGCTGCAAAAACTCTTGCAGGCCGGGAAAAATTCCCTTTTAGTGGAAGGAGGGGCCGCCTTACTGAAAAGCTTTATTGCCGCCGGCTTTTGGGATGAGGCCCGGGTGTTTCAAACAAAGCATGTGTTCGGGGAAGGGCTTCAACGCCCCTTGCTTCCCGAATCAACTTGCTGTATGACTACTACCATAGGAAACGATTGTCTGCGACTATTTCAACCCAGACAAGCATTTGCCTTATTTCCTGATGGTGCTGCGCTTTGATTGATTCGTACCGATGCTTTTTCTGTTGCTCACCATCCTGCTGAACGCCTACCTCATCGTGGCTTTCAAAATTTTTGAACGCTTTGGTGTGGACAACCTTCAGGCTATAGTGGCTAACTATTGGGTTTGCACTGCAACCGGCAGCCTATTTATTGGCCGATTTCCCGTGGGTGCTCAGAGCATCCATGAACCCTGGATTGGCTGGGCCGTACTAATGGGTACTTCGTTTATCTCCGTCTTCAACCTGATTGGGTATTGCACCATTAAAGAAGGCATCACGATTACTACCATAGCCAATAAGTTGAGCTTAGTAATTCCGGTCGCCTTTGCCGTTTGGCTGTTTGGCGATGTGTTGAGCTTCACGAAATTGTTAGGAATTGTACTGGCAGTGCCGGCAGTCTATCTCAGTTCCAGGTCGGGACGAACCACACGAAGCGCGCATAGCCTATGGCTCATACTGCTCCTGTTTGTAGCCAGTGGCCTGCTCGACACAATGGTGAATTTCATCGCACTGAAATTTTTTAGTAGCGGAGTTGCAGAGGCTGACAGGCTGGGGCAGTCTGTCTATCTCATTCTTACTTTTTTCACTGCAGGAAGCATTGGATTGCTTTTGGTGCTTGCATTATTGCTGAGTAGGCGGCGGCGCTTTGCCTGGCGGAACCTACTGGCGGGCCTGGCATTGGGTGTCCCCAACTATTTTTCGATCTACTTTTTGCTGCGGCTGTTACAGACGAAATACCTGCCCGGCTCGGCAGCCATTCCGGTAAATAATATTGGCATTGTGTTGGTAGCTTCTCTTGCTGCAGTAATTTTTTTTAAAGAAAAAGCAAGTCTGCAGCGAATGCTTGGCATGCTGCTCTCCATTGTAGCCATTCTGCTGATTCTATTTTCTGACCTCTATGCCTGAGCCTCGTTCTTATTCAACTCTGGTCAAGCCCGCCACAGCCGAATACCGCGACCGGGGCAGCCGTTTCCTTGCTTTTGCTAATCCGGTTCAGAATCTGGAATCAATTAAAGCACTGCACAAGGCGCTGAAGCAGGAGCATCCCAAGGCGAATCATCATTGTTTGGCTTTTCGTCTTGGTTATGATGGGACGCAATTTCGCGCCAGCGATGACGGAGAGCCTTCCGGCAGTGCAGGCAGGCCCATGCTGGGTGCAATCGATCGCCTGGGCCTGACGAATGTGATGTTGGTTGTCGTTCGGTATTTCGGAGGTACGCTGTTAGGGGTGCCAGGACTGATCCAGGCGTATGGCTCTGTTGCGGAAGAGGCTCTGCGAGCCGGAGGGTTGTTGACGAAGTGGGTGTGTGCTGTCTATGAACTGGAATGCAGCTATGCTCAGTTGAACGAGGTGCGGCACCTGCTGCTGCGCAGTGAAGCGGAAATTTTGCATCAGGACTTGCAACTGTTTTGTCGGCTGCGCGTGGCCATTCCGCTTCATCATGCCGAGGCATGTGTTGTGCAGCTTTCTGAGCTTCGGGGCGTGCAAGTCAAGCCCTGTACCGAAGCGCCGGATGTATAATATGCTCGTGAATTCTTGCGCCTGAGCCATACAACCTTTTCGACGAGAAGCATCGTGAATTGCAGAAAATCTAGGGTTCATTTTTCGGGCAATTTGATGTTGAAAACACGTACTGAAAAACATCGTCCGATCATGCTTTTCAGAAAGAACATCAACTTGCTTCGTCGCACCTTTATATCCATCAAGTCATTCAGTAAAGGATCTCAAATTGAGTTTTGCAGAGAAAAACGCTGCCCTGGTTAAAGCCGAAGCAGCCCGTCTTGGATTTATGGATTGTCGTGTGGCAAGGGCTACCCGATTGGATGAAGATGCCCGCAAGCTGGAGGCCTGGCTTCAGAAAGGATTTCATGGCGCCATGAGCTATATGGAGCGCAATTTCGACTTGCGTACTGACCCCTCTAAGCTGGTTCCCGGTGCACGATCGGTGATCACGCTGCTGATAAATTATTTCCCTTCCGAAAAGCAGCAAGAAGCTGCTCCGCTCATTTCTAAATATGCCTGGGGGCTGGATTATCATGATGTAATTCGCCCCCGGCTGAATGCGCTATTGGATTACATACGGGAGCATATTGGTGCAGTAGATGGACGCGGCTTTGTGGATTCGGCGCCCGTGCTGGAACGAAGCTGGGCAGCCCGAAGTGGCTTGGGCTGGCTGGGCAAGAACGCCAATTTGCTCAACAAATCGTACGGCTCCTTTTTCTTCATTGCGACTTTAATTACTGATTTGGAATTAGAGGCAGACGCTCCCATGAAGACGGATCATTGCGGCACTTGCACCCGATGTATAGATGCCTGCCCTACACAAGCCATAGTAGCACCCGGAGAGGTAGATGCCCAACGCTGTATTTCGTATCTCACCATTGAATTGAAAGATGCGCTGATGCCTTCCGGCTTTGAACACCGGGCCGACAACTGGGCCTTTGGCTGCGATGTATGCCAGGATGTATGCCCCTGGAATCGTTTTTCAAAACCGCATACGGAGCCTGCATTCAAGCCGATTCCTGAAGTGCTGAATCTTTCGACGCAGGAATGGCTGTCGCTTTCTGAAGATGCCTTTCGGAACTATCTGAAAGGCTCTCCCATCAAGCGGGCAAAATGGGCGGGCATGATGCGCAACCTGAAAGCAATTTCCGCTTCACAGTAATCATGTTCTTCCTGGCTATCTGTTGTTTTTTCCTTCCAGCATGGGCACAAAGGAAAACGTACCGAAATCTTCCTCTTTCAGGCTGCCGTCTTCGCCTTTTTTGATGCGGGTCATTCGTTGCAGGCTTTCTTCGCCGATGGGTGCCACCATGATGCCTCCGGGTTTTAATTGTTCCAAAAGCATGGGAGGGACGAATGGAGCTCCTGCTGTAATAAGCACCTTGTCAAAAGGTGCATAGGAGGGCAAGCCGGCATAGCCATCGCCATAAAATCGCTTGATGGCTGGGTAGCGCTTCAAGAAGAAAAACCGACTTGCAGCATCATACAATTCACGTTGCCGTTCTACGCTGAGCACGACGGCCCCCAGAGCAGCGAGCACACAACTTTGATAGGTACTTCCTGTGCCAACTTCCAGCACCTTTTCGAACTTCTGGACCTGTAGTAATTGTGTCTGAAAGGCTACTGTGTATGGTTGCGAAATTGTCTGACCTGAAGCGATAGGGAAGGCACGGTCTTCATAAGCCTGCCGCTCGAAGGCGGTGTCTAAAAAAAAATGCCTGGGAATCGTGTCCAGGGCATTTAGTACCCGATCGTCCGTTATTCCTTTTTCACGAAGTGAATTCACTAAATCCCTTCTGAGCTTTTTATGCCGGTAGTCGTCTTCTTTGGTTTGCATTGCTGGGGCAGTGGACTCGGAAATCTTCATCAATAGTATTCGTAGGGCACAAAGAAAGTAGGCTCAAAAACGCATCACAAAACCCAGGCCTGGAGCGCCATTAGGTAACGCAACCGGGTGCATGCGGATGGAGATATCCTTGGAAATGTCAAA
Source organism: Bacteroidota bacterium (assembly GCA_018267625.1). GTDB lineage: Bacteria > Bacteroidota > Bacteroidia > Chitinophagales > Chitinophagaceae > UBA1952. Next base: position 10,890 of record JAFDYC010000086.1, on the reverse strand, counting down.
GTTTTTCAGATGGGCGAAAGTCAGTGCATCCATCACTTGCAAGGTGTATCCGAGGCCGGTAAAAAGCATCGTCATGTCTAAATATTTCCGGTAGGCATTCTGCAACACCTGCAAGTCTTGCTGAGAATATCGTCCTGTAAAATCGTCCTGAACATTTGGGTTTGTAATCCGGGCGATATAGCCTTCGCGAAAGCGCCTATACTGCCGGGTATTATCCACAAGAAAATAAACGGCAGCGCCTACGCCAGCATAGATGATAGGAATTTTCCAGTACTGACGGTTGTAAAACTGCCCGGCACCAGGTAGGATAGCAGAGAAAAGGGCGCTTTTCTTAGGGTTTGGCTGAAAGGGAAGCGGCTTTACCAAAGAAGGGGCAATAGGCATTTGTGAACCGGCCCCTTCAACCTGTGCAGGGATAGTATCCGGGATGGTATGCGTTTGGGCAGAATCGGTCAGCGACTGCGCAGCAACAGGCAGAGCTGTCAGGCTCAGGGCCAGAATAGTCAAAATCCGCAACAACGATTTCATCTCAGAATGGGCTGCGAATTTAGCCATGCCCGTCTGCGCCGGATAAGGAATGCGGAACCAAATCTTGCCTTTATTCCTGGTTCATTTTTAAAGTCACTTTCATTCCGTCCCGATCCATATCATTGATGATGTGAACAGCTTCGCTGATATAGATGTCTTGTTTGATTCCTTTGAGCCAGTTTTTGTTTTTGGCAATAGAAACACTGTCGATCTCAATATGAGGCAGGTCGGCTTTCAGGTTCGTTACGGCTAAGGAAGGAGTCTTTTTTTCCAGGGCTTCCAATTGTTTTGAAAAGGAGGAGGCTTCATCCAACTCTTTCTTGTATGCTGTTTCACTCAGCGGAAAGGTGTTGTCGTCTTGTTTGGCTTTCAGCTTTGCCGAATTGTTTTGAATCAATTGAAATTCACTGCTGGCAGCAAGCCGTTTGGTGCTTGCAGTCTGAAGCTTAGTGAGGTCCAAAATATGCAGTGGGGTGTAGGATGCTGCCGGAATATTATCCCATTTTAAGGCTGATTTATCCTTGCGTTCGCCGCCGGTCAGTTCACTGTACATATCTGGCAACTTAATGTCGGGGGTCACGCCGCGAAGTTGGGTGGAGCCACCATTGATGCGATAGAACTTTTGAACGGTCAGTTTCACGGAGCCGATGGGAGGCTCATTTGCCATGCGCATCCGGGTGATGGGGTCCATGTATTCAGACAAGTCAATCACCTTTTGTACGGTTCCCTTGCCGAAAGTGGTTGAGCCAATGATGACTGCACGACCATAGTCTTGCATGGCTGCGGCCATGATTTCAGAAGCGGAAGCAGAGCCTGTATTGACCATGATGGCTAAGGGGCCATCATACAATGCCCCCCGGTTGGCATCTTTCAAAACTGTAGGCGGTTGCCCGGCACTTTTCACCTGCACCACCGGCCCCTGATCAACAAACAAGCCGGCCATATCCACGACGTCGCTCAGGGAGCCCCCACCATTGTTGCGTAAGTCCAGAACAATTCCTTTCACATGGGCCTCCTTCAATTTCTCAACTTCCTTCGCTACATCATCTGCACAGCGACGGCCATTATAGTGCTGGAAGTCGGCATAAAATTCAGGGAGGTAGATATAGCCTACAGGGCCATCCGGGCTATTGATAACAGCGCTTTTGGCAAAGGTTTCTTCCAGCTCTACTGCATCCCGGATGATGGGAATTACTTTAATAGAGCCGTCCACTTTCTTTACCGTCAGCCGAACCTCGGTGCCTTTCTTCCCCCTGATTTTTGCGACTACTTCATCGAGGTCATAGCCCATCACGTCCCAAGGCTCTCCGGCCCCCTGAGCTACTTTCAAGATTTCATCTCCTGCTTTCAATTCGCCTTGCCGCCAACTGGCAGAGCCAGGAATGATTGCAACGATTTTTACGCGGCCATCGTCTTCAGGCTTGAGCTGTGCGCCGATGCCGAAGAAGGTTCCGGACATAGCTACATCAAAAGCTTCTTTGGTCTTTGGAGCGAAATAATCCGTATGTGGGTCTTCGCTGTTAGCGATAGCATTCAGGTACATGCTGAACCGCTCATTCGCATCAAACTTGCGCAGGCGACGAAAAAATGCATCTTGGCTTTTGCCCAGGCTTTCGCGCGCATCCTGCTCCAACTGTGCATCATTCTTCACGACTGCTTTTGCGCTATCCTTGAGTTTCTTATCCCGTTGTTCCTTCAGGTCTTCATACCGCACCAGCGTACGGTATTTCATGTATTTCCGCCAGCGTGTTTTCAGCGCAGCATCATCGGCGGGCCAGAAGGAATTGTCACCACCGATTGTAATGGAATCGTTCTTTGAAAAATCAAATGGTGTGCGTAATGCCTGCCTTTGAAAGGAGTCTGCCCGGTCAATACTGCCCGTAAATATTCCGTTCAGCTTATCGTAAAAGGTGGTCTCTCCGCGGCTAAGCTCATCATCAATATCGAACTCATACTTCTTCAGTTCTGACATTTCTTTTTGAGTAAAAAACTTTCGGTCATAGTCGAGCTGGTCTATAAGCCTGTGAAATACAGCGTAAGAAAAAGAGTCGTCGAGAGGGCGTGGCGAATAATGCCCATCCTGAATAGCCCGCATGAGTGTGTTTTGTATCAGTGATTTTCTTTCCGGAGAAAGTGTGGCCGCATCATCGCCGCCATCAGCACCGATGTATTTGAAGGAAAAAAACACCGCCAGCACACCCACGGCGAGCAGCGGAATCAGGACTTTATTTTTCATGAATCTTAGGATAGCACGAGACTTGGCCATAGCTGCCAAATGTATGTAGCGTCCTGTTAAGGCTGTCCGAATAACGGAGTGTTTGCGAATCGTTTTCCTTTATCCCGGCTGAGGCTGGAAGAGCCTTTAACTTGCGGCGAAATGACGATGAGCAGCATCCGGCAACGCATTGAAATTATGGATTGGGGCTTGGTTGAATATGGCGAAGCCTGGCAAAGACAGGAAGCATTCTTAGCGACTCAGCTTCAACTAAAACGGGATTGGAACCTAGCCGATGCCAGCACCCGCACCCCTCAGCCTCCTACACAACACCGCTTGTTCCTCTGCGGCCATCCCCCTGTTTACACGTTAGGTAAAAGTGGACTTATGGAACACTTGCTGCTGAATGACGCACGTCTCAATCAACTTGGAGTTTCATTTTACAAAACCAACCGGGGCGGTGACATCACCTACCACGGCCCAGGCCAAATTGTGGGCTATCCGATGCTGGACCTCGAAAAATTCTTTACTGATTTGGGGCGCTACATGCGCTCTTTGGAAGAGGTAATCATCCGTACGCTGGCTCCATATGGTATTGTGGCTGGCCGGCTGCCGGGTGCTACAGGCGTATGGCTTGAGCCTGAAAACCCAGGCCGGGCTCGTAAAATCTGCGCCATGGGCGTGCGTTGCAGTCGTTGGCTCACAATGCATGGCTTCGCGCTGAATGCCAATACAGACCTGAGCTATTTCAGCCATATCGTGCCTTGCGGTATTAGCGATAAAGGGGTCAGCTCCATACAACAAGAATTGGGTAGGGAAGTAGATGAAGCCGAATTAAAACAACGTTTAATTCAGGAATTCCTTCAGGTATTCGAGGCAGAATCTGCCTGAGCAAGGAACGATTTACAGTATTGTTTTTGTGGGCAGGATTCCATATCCAGACTCCCCTTGCAGCCTGTCCTGAACTTGTTTTCAGAGCCGTAGCCCTTAGCAAGATTTCGCTTCTCTGCTTTAACCGGAACTAGCAGCAATTTCAAATACTTTGAGCAAAACTGAATTGTAGCGCTACGCTCTAACATGCGATTCTGAATCTTATTCAGTGCTCGCTGAAACGGTGCAATATCAGGGATCCTTTGCCGGTAATAACTTAAAGGATAAGAAAAGGCTGCCTTTTTGAGACAGCCTTTGTACTTTATTGTGGAGCGGCTTATGCCAACATCGTAACCGGATTTTCGAGATAGGCTTTCAGCGTCTGTAGGAACCGGGCACCTACGGCACCATCTACTACGCGGTGGTCGCAGCTTAAGGTCAGTTTCATCAGTTGGCGAACAACGATTTGCCCATTTTCAACTACTGGTGTCGCTGCAATTTTTCCAACTGCCAGGATGCAGGCATCCGGTGGGTTGATGATGGCGGTGAATTCGTCAATATCCATCATGCCGAGGTTGGAGATAGTGAAAGTGTTGCCACTAAACTCTGGTGGTTGCAACTTTTTATTCCGGGCTTTTTCAATCAGCGAGCCGGCTTCAATTGCGATTTGTGTGAGCGTTTTCGAGTCAGCAAATTTGATGACGGGCACAATCAGCCCTTCGTCAATTGCCACCGCAGTACCAATATGGATGGAATGGTGTTGGCGTATCGTCTCGCCGGTCCAAGATGCGTTCACCTCAGGATGTTGGCGCAGTGCCATGGCGCTGGCCTTAATGATGAGATCGTTGAAAGAGACTTTAGCACCGGCTACTTCATTGATGGCTTTTCGTGCGGTGATGGCGGTGTCCATCGTCACCGTCATGCGCAGATAGAAATGGGGGGCATTGAATTTGCTTTCAGAAAGGCGCTGCGCAATCACTTTGCGCATTTGCGAGAGTGGTATGTCCGTAAACGCTGCTCCATTTTGTATAGGCGCTGAGGAGGCTTGCGCTGCACTGATGGCAGCAGGCTGGAACGAATCCACATCGCGTCGGATAATCCGACCATTATCGCCGCTGCCTTTGAGGTTGTTCAGGCTAATGCCTTTTTCCCGGGCGAGTTTTTTTGCTAAAGGAGATGCTTTGATCCGACCGTGTTCATCGGTGGATGGTTCTGAAATTGCAGCAGTAGTAGAGCTTGAAGAGGGTACAGGAGTAGCAGGCAGTGCACTTGCGGATTGATTGCCTGCGTTCTTTTCAGCAGCTACGAACGCAGCAACATCGGTGCCGGGCTTACCTATGATGGCGATGATGTCGTTCACCTTAGCGGCTTCGCCAGCGGGTACTCCGATGTATAACAGGGAGCCCTCGGCATAACCCATGACTTCCATAGTTGCCTTGTCGGTTTCTACATCCGCCAGCACATCATCACTCTTCACAGTATCGCCAACTTTCTTATTCCAGACGACAATTTTGCCTTCTTTCATAGTATCCGATAGCAAAGGCATGCGTACAACAGTAGCGTCGTTGGGGAGTACCACAGGAGCAGAGGCGTGGATAGCGGAGGCAGGGGTGGTGGAGGCGGGTGGGATAGAAGCAGCTTCAGAATTGGTAGTTCCGATAGCTTGATTTTTTTGTGCCAGCAAGGCAGAGAAGTCTTCTCCCTCCTTGCCAATGATGGCGATGATGTCATTCACCTGAGCAGCCTTACCTTTTTCAACGCCGACATATAGGAGGGTGCCGTCCACATAGGGAAGTACTTCCATGGTAGCCTTGTCAGTTTCAACTTCAGCCAGTACATCGTCACTTTTCACTTTATCACCCACCTTTTTATGCCAAGCCGCTATGATACCTTCCTTCATCGTGTCGGAAAGCAGCGGCATTCTGATTGCTTCGGCCATTTCGTGCGTTGTTTTTACGGGGGTTAAAAGTAGTGCCATTTCAGGCAATGCTATCGGGTAGAAAAATGCTGTTTCTGCTATCCCTTATGGCTCTTTTTGTTCTGAATGTGTACGCGTTCATTCCCTATTTTGCTGCGATATTTTTTGAGGAATGCAAATTGAAATCTGGTCCGTTGGGAAAGCCAATGAGGCACATCTTGCACCTGCTATTGCGCATTATCTCAGAAAAATTCAGCCCTGGTGCAAGACGGAGTTGCAGGTCTTGTCTGCACCTCAGAAAGGGAGTGTCGTTCGTGTAGAAAATACCTTGGTGGCAGAAGAAGCCCTGATTTTGAAACGATTGAAACCCCAGCACTATTTAATTCTTCTGGATGAACGGGGGAAAATGCTGACATCCCCAGGCTGGGCTGATGCGTTTCAAAGCCTGATGGATTCAGGCATCCGCACGCCGGTGTTGTTGATTGGCGGTGCTTATGGTGTGAGCGATGCGGTTCGGGAGAAAGCCGCTCAGGTCTGGAGCCTTTCGAAACTTGTCTTTCCACATCAATTAGTACGGCTTCTCGTGGCTGAGCAGCTCTATAGGGCCTTCAGCATCCTGAATCATTCGTCTTATCATCATAGCTGATTCACGCTACTTTCGCCGCGCATGTCCCCAATCGCTTTTACGATTACGCTGGTCTTGGTTACCGTGTTGCTATCTATTGCTGCATTTAATGATAACCGACTTGCGGACAAGCTCATTCTCTGGCCTGCGAAAATGAACCGGCCCGGGGAGTATTACCGCTTGCTTACGTCTGGTTTTATACATGCTGATTGGATGCATCTCCTGTTCAACATGTTCACGCTCTTTTTTATCGGGCGGGCCGTGGAGCAGGCGTTTTTGATGTATGGATTGACACCCTGGCTTTATGTGCTCATGTACCTCGCAGGCATTGTTGTGGCTTCTCTTCCTAGTTTTTTACGAAAACGAAATAATCCCTATTACCGCTCACTGGGTGCTTCGGGAGGTGTAGCTGCCGTATTGTTTTCGCTGGTGTATTTCGCACCTTGGGCTGAGCTGTATATCTATTTCCTGCCCGTGCCGAATATTGTGTTTGCGATTCTGTATTTGATTTATTCCGTGTATATGTCGAAGCGCGGAAACAGTACTATCAACCATGATGCGCATTTCTGGGGGGCCATTTTTGGTTTTGTATTTACGCTACTCATTGAGCCTTCACACGGCGCCAATTTCTTACAGCAATTGCTGTCTTTTCGTTTCTGATTTCTCCCGCATCGCATCTGCTGTTTTTCAGGGCATCGGTTGAAAGCTGATTTTTAAAACCCTCTTACAGCCTGCTTTGAATTTGAAACGTTCATCAATTCTTTGGCCGGCAAGCCAAAGGATTTTTCCTTCGCTTTCTACGATACGGATGCGTTCTTTTTCATGAATGCCCAGCTTTTGGTCTATCAGGAAACGCTTGATTTTTTTCTTTTTCATACCCATGCCGAGCGGGTAGAAATAATCGCCTTCCCGACGTGGCCGAATTTGAAGGGGTAATTGCAGATGATCCCCATTCAAAAATGCTACTTGTGGTTCGTCAGGAATTGGTGTAGGTGCTGTAGTCCATTCGAGTAGAAATATTCCTACCGAAGTTTCAAAACGGGCTGGCAACTCGTCAACCTGAATGAGGTCGCAAGCTGCTGGTTGGAGGCTGTTCAGTACTAAGAATGCCCGATGACGGATAACCCGATGTGTTGGCGAATGAATTTGTCTGCCACTGGCTGCATCCATTAAATCCAGGATTTGCGGCACTTGTTCCGCTGAAAATCCATAAGGATGAAACAGCTCGAAAGCGAGTGTGGATAAGGCTTTCTCTTGTCTCAGTAGTCCAATCGGGATGTAAATATCCTGACCTCTTAGCTCCTGCAGCCGGGCAAGACGACGTAATAATTCTTGTTGAAAAATTAACTCTGCCCCGAGGATTCGTTGAGCAGTTTGAGCGATTCGATCTGAGGCGCCCGGTGTCAGTTCTTCCAGCATGGGCAAAACTCGATTCCGGATTGCATTGCGTAGGTATTTGTCTTCCGCATTGCTGGCGTCTTCCCGCCAGGCAATATGCTTTTCCATCGCGTAGGATTCAATTTCTCCCCTTCGGGCAAAAAGTAAGGGACGGAGAATACTCCCATTTCGTTCAGGAATCCCGTGCAAGCCTCGGATGCCTGTTCCCCTGCACAAATTGATGAGCATGGTTTCGGCAACATCATCAGCCTGGTGCGCTGTTAAGATGGCGGAGTATCGCTGCTTTTTCTGTAAGGATTCAAACCAATCGTAACGCAATTCCCGGGCAGCAAGCTGGATACTCTGTTTTCTTTCAGCAGCCTGTTGCTTTGTATCGAAGCTGATTTGATGACAGGTGATATTGTGTGCCTGGCACCAGTTAGCTACAAAGGAAGCATCCTCGCTGGCCTCTTTCCTAAGTGAAAAATTGCAATGAGCCGCAACAAAATCAATTCCGATTTCCAAGAGCAGATGGGCTAAAACCATAGAGTCAATGCCTCCGCTCAGGGCTAACAGAAAAGTACCCTGGGTTGGGAAATGGCGTTCCTTCCAATGTTGTGCGAAGTGCTGTGCCAGCGTATTCATCAATAAGCGAGGTCTTCGTAGGCGGCTTGCAATTCGTTATAAGTATGGTTATCGCCGATTGCCCTGGCCAGCTTCATACCTTGTTCAAAAATGCGCAAGGCTTCATCATTACGGGCAGTTCTTTCGAGCAATTTCCCGAGGTGATAATAGGTGGCAATGTAATCAGGTTGCCGATTTAGGTTTTGACGGAAATGTTGTTCCGCTTGTGTTTCATCACCCGCTTTCAACCATTCGAGAGCTAGTGCATGATGCAGAAATGCATCGTCCGGCGAGGAGATCAGAAAAGAGTTTAATTGTTCAATCCGGTTGCTCATAGTCTGGCTTCGAAGGTAGTTCTGCTTCTATCATTTCAGTGGGAACAACTGTATATCCTTATCCCATATTCCAAGATTTTTTGTTCGTCCATTCCTTTTGTCTCTTTTTTTAAAAAAGGGTAAACAATGGAGCTTTCATAAATTGCCCTGCCTCATGATTTCGCTCCGAATTGAACAGTTGATGCCGATTCCGCTTAAAGAGCGGCTCAGTCAACGGCAATCAGGCATCTGGCAACAATCATTGAGTTGGGATACACCGCAGCGCATTTTTGTGAAAGCACCTTCCGGAGCTGGGAAAACTACTTTGATTCATCTTTTATATGGCCTGAGGAATGATGCTTCAGGTGTTGTTTATTGGGATGAAGCGCCATTGGCCGAGATGAGCCCTGAGGCGTTGAGCGAACTGAGGCGAACGAAGCTGAGTGTGGTGTTCCAGGATATGCGTTTATTCCCTGAGCTAACTGCCTGGGAAAACCTGGAGTTGAAACGTGTGCTCACAAATTCCATACAGCAGGAGGAAGTACGGGATATGATGAACAGGCTTGGCCTTTCAGCTTGTGCCCATCGCCTTGCCCATAAACTATCGTATGGGGAACAGCAAAGGGTGGCAATTATCCGCTCCTTACTCCAGCCTTTTCAATGGCTGCTTTTGGATGAGCCTTTCAGCCACCTGGATGAAGCCAATAAAAAGATTGCATCGGCATTAATTGAGTCTGTGGCACTCAGAAATAATGCTTCCCTTGTTCTTGCCGAGTTGGATGAAAACAAATACTTCCCTTATTCAGAAACCCTGGAATTATGAAAGGGATTCCCGCAGTTTCGCTCTTAAAAAAGCTATTGCTGAGCCAATCTTCCAGACGTAGGCTATGGACCTCCCTTTTTGCTCTAAGTCTGGGCTTGTTTCTATTGCTCGCTGCGGTCTTGTTATGGTGGAATTTTGATTTTCTGCTTTCAGGCAAGGCCAGTGGTCAGCACTTGGATGGTAGCTACTTAACTCTGAGCCGCCGTGTGACGAATGAAAACATGGGCCAGCCGGGGGAAACGGTCTTTAGCCCTGCTGCTATGGAATCCTTACGACAGGCGCCGCAGGTGGAAGACCTGGGCGAAGTGATCTCCTTGAGGCCTCAGGCATATATGCGTTTACAGCTCGGGCCAGGCCTGGGTTTTTCAACAGTATTGGTTCTGGAAAGCGTGCCCAACCGATTCATAGACCATTGCCCACCGGATTGGAATTGGTCGCCAGGAAGCAGACGCGTCCCCGTGATTTTATCTTCCTCTTTCCTGAGCCTTTATAACTATGCGTTTGCGCCCAGTCAAGGCTTGCCGCAACTGTCAGAAGAGTCTATCAAATCCTTACCCTTTTCACTTGCAATAGGGCAGGGGAGTCGCTCGGAAAGTTTTGTGGCCCAGGTAGTTGGTTTCTCAGACCGAATTAATTCAGTATTGGTTCCGGCCCCGTTTATCCAGGAAATGAACATTCAGTCCGGTGAAGAAACACAGTCTGTTTCAAGAATTGTAGTCAAAGTGAAAGACCCATCCAATAAGGGTTTTACAGACTTTCTGAAGGAACATGATTATGTGACGAATAGTGAGTTGGGGCGCTGGAGTCAATTAAGTGCTGTGGTTCATTCAATCGTTTTTTTTGTGGGTATTCTAGCCGTGCTACTCGTGCTGGTTAGTGTGCTGGTGTTCGTTCAATTCATCGAACTAAACATCGCTAAGGCAAAATCTTCCGTTGTTTTATTGCAAGAATTAGGTTGCTCCCCAAGTTCTTTACGCCGGTATCTACAGCAGCATTTTTTTCAGCTTCTTTTGTTAGCCATCGTGAGTGCCGTCTGTATGGGCATGATAGTGCAACTCCTTTGCTCTTTTTTAGGAAGCAAATCAGGACTACACTTTAGGCTTATCCCAGGGTGGCCATTTTGGGTTAGTGTATTGTTTGTAGGATGCGGGTTATTCGCGCAATTGAGACGTTCCATTACAACCGCAATTAAATTTTGAATGGAATCACTCTTTTTCTACCATTAAATAAAGGCCAATAAAGAAAGACCACTAACACTATGTCTCACTTGTTGGATTATTTTTTTGTCAGCAGCAGTTTATATCCCGGCATCCGTTGCGACGCTCCCTTCAGCAATATTTCGTTGCTCGGCTTTTCCCATATAATATAGGTTCAAGTTCCAGCTCCTTTGCTAATTCTCCTCTTTTAGCATGAGTTCTGCAACCTACTGCTCGTCAGGGCTGCAAATACATATCCATGTTGGTCACCCAATAGGCATCAGGCATAAAAAAAGAGACTGTCCTTTTGAGACAGCCTCTTTAAAAACCAAACGCCAACCAAGCGTTTACTGTTTCGTAATCTTATCCGTTTTGAGGATTTGGCTATTTCTGCTGACGA
>JAFDYC010000085.1 GCA_018267625.1 Bacteroidota bacterium | reverse complement strand
ACGCCTTTCCCAATCCCAGCCAGGGCCTGTTTACGGTAGGCTTTGAGCCTTGGAGCGGTCATGCTTCCACCGTACAAATCACAGTAAGTGACATGGCAGGACGGCAGGTATGGCAGCGCAGCTATCAGGGCGTGCAGGCCAGCCTGTTCACCGCCAATTTAGATTTGCGGGGCCAGCCCAAAGGCGTCTATCTGCTGCGGGTGCAGGCCGATGCGGCGCAGGCGCTGAAACGGGTGGTGCTGGAATAGGAAGAAGCAGACTGGAGCGAATACAGGCCGCCTCAACATCAGTGGGGCGGCCTGTTGTTTTGTGGAGTACCGGCCCAGTGTTTGACGCGCTGCTACCGGCTTTGCATCCCACAAAAAGGGACTGAAGAGTTCCCTTTACAGCATCTGGAGAAAGCCAGGCAGTGAACGGAACCCCTGAAGGTTGTGATTCTGAAAATGAAGAAAGGAATGAAGGAAACGGATAAAGGGTTCTGCACCGTGCTGGCTAAAAGATTGCCTAGTATGCATCAGCGTGCAGCAGGCTTTTCCATTTTTGCCTGGCTGAACTGCCAGAAAAGGACAGAGAAAAAGATATAGTAGATGATACCGCTCTGAGTCTGGAACACAGCTTCCTGCAACATGAACAGGCAGGCGCTGATATGAAAGAGGAAGGCTAAGTGGGAATAGCCCGTGCGGGTAAGGTAGAAAAAGGGACTGAAGAGCAACACGAGCAGCACAAGCAGACCAGGAATGCCAACGGCCAAGACAGTCTGGAGGTACATGTTGTGGAGATCAATGTCGCGCATGGCAGAGGGCCCACCGGATTCGTTGGTCATGCGAAAACCGTAAGAAGCTATGCGGTCGTTTTGCAAGTTGTGTACATCGCCATTACCGGCACCGGCCCACCACAAGTGGTTTGCCTGGATATTCTCGAAGCCTACTCGCCAGATGAAGAGACGCATCGTGAGGTTGCTGAACTGCTGATTGCTATCGGCATAATGAGGCTGGAATGCATGGCGGAGGTTGTTGGGGCGCACGTCTTCGAAGCGCTGCCGCACAGGGTTGTCCGTCTTTATGAGGAAGGCACCCAGACCTCCGGCGAGGATCAGGGCCGCGATGATATGCAGTACTGTCCAGCGAAATTTTTTCACCCGCACATGCAGGAAGCAGGGCAGGGCAATGAAGCACAGAATCATCAGCATGGTGCGTGATGAGAGCAGGATAAAGAACAGGAGCTGGATGGCGAAGAGCAGCCATTTAAGCAGCAAGCCCTGCCAGCGGAGGAAGCAGGAAGTCCAGCGATAGAAACTAAGTGCAGCAAGCGAGAACAACACATACCAGGCCATGTACACAGCATTAGCATCCAAGCCCGCCACCAGGCGATGGTAGAAAAACACTTCATCATCGCCCTGCATCTGCCATAAGTGGTAGGCCCTGGCCATACAAAAGATTCCGACAAGAGTCAGGCTGAGGGAGAGGCTCAGGAGAATCCGTTCCCAACCCCGGCGTGTGATATGCGTTCCTGCTCCCAAAATCAGGGGCAGCAGGATAAAGCTTAGCTTCTGGGTGAGGTCGAAGCCGGCCTGAGCCTTATCGCTGCTGTAGGTATAGCTGAGGGCGTAGAGCAAGAAGTAGAGTAGAAAGGGCGCATAGCCCCGGTTGTGCCTGAGGCGTTGCCAGCTTCCTTTGAAGTCGGCATGAAGCAGCCAGGCAAGAGCGAGCAGCCAGATACAGATGGCCGTATAGTTGAACCAGAGCGGAAAGGAGGCAGCAATCAGGCAGCAACAGATGAGTTGTATCTGTGCCGTGATGTGCGACCAGGATGCCTTTTGCTGATCAATGCTCTTTCTGGCTTTCATGAGGCCGGCTATGCGCCTGAATATTTATAAATAGAATAGCCTGCTACCTGTGCAAGCAACCTGAATTGACGGGCATCGAAGTGCATGAAGGGCACTTCTTCATCCTTATTCTGAATACTGCCATATTCTGCGGGCACCACTACATAGCGAATCAGCCCGTGGTTCATGCCTTTCTTGAGAGCGGAATAGTCGAAGAGGCTGGAATCGGCCCGGTACACCTGGGTGGTGACGTCTTTAGTTGGCAACAGGCTGTAGCCAATGAACAGGTTGTCAAAAAAATCACGGGTGCCGGAATAGACATATACGCCGGGATGCAGCAACTTGTTTTTCTGAAAATATTCCAGCAATAGCTCTTGGCGCTGATACAGTTCTTTTTTGTTTTTTATCCAGCCTTCCACCCAGATGCCGGAAACCAGGCCCATCGTTTTTGAACTCACTAAAATGAAAAACGCAATCCAGGCAAACTGACGAATACTGAGGGAACGGTTGCCGAAAGTCAGTAGTATCCGGCCAGCAAGCCCGGAGCGCAACAGCCCAGGCAAGGCGCAAAGGCAGAAGAAGAGGAATTCTGTGAAGTAATTATTACTGCTGCCCACCTTCAGGCCCGTGATTACGGCGAATAAAAAAGAAAGTGCCACACCGGTGGCCAGAAAGGAAAAGACCGGGTCGCGGATGCTCTTGAATGCAGCCCAGACGATGACGCCGCCCAGGAAATAAAACAAGATGAAGTCGTAGTAAAACTGGCTGATAAAAATGGTGTATAGCCAGTCCCAACCAATACCATTTTTCAGTCCGAGCACCGCATTCTGATAGGCTCCCGAAACATTTTGCCCCATACACAGCCAGCCAATCAGGGCGGTGAATAAGAGACTGAGCACAGGAAATAACAAACCCGGCCCATAGCGGCGCTGTACAAACAGAAAGTAGAAACTGACGATACCCACCGCCAGTACCCCACTCTGTTTGCTCATAATGCAAGCGCCTGCTGCAAAGGCTGCCGACAGCATCCAAACGAAATGCCCGCTGCGCAAAAAACGAAGACTCAGATACATCGTAGCAACGAAGCAGAGCAGTTGCAGGCTGTCCACCCGGGTGAAGTATTCGAAGGTGAGGATTAAGAGCAGGGGCATCGCGAAAGTCCAGGCACGGAGGGGCGAAAAACCACTCTGACGAATGATGCCGGCAGTCAGCCACACAGCGAGCAGGTTAAAAAACAGGTTGAGTGACCGTGCGCACACATATAGGGCATACACATCGCGCATATGGAGCTGTAGTAGCCTTGCCAGGCCGGCAGCGAGGTAATAGAAAAGCGGTGTGTACTGAATGATACCATAGCCGGGCAGGGAAGGATTTTGATAGAGCGGTTCACCGCCTACAATACGCTGGATACCATAAATCACATTCATCTCCAGCCCTCCGAAATTGGCATTGTAAAAGCGCAGTAGGACGAGGCGTGCCAGCAACACAAGGCAAAACAGGAGGCCCACATAAGCCGCCCACCGACGCTCATTTCGTTCAGGACTGGCGGGCAACTTCATCGTAGATGCTGGTTCTGGAATTTGGATTTTTCTGGTGAGAAACGTGCAGCAGTAATATGCCCAGTACAAAGAAACCAATCGCAATGATGGCCATATTCAGCAAGCCAATGGCGACTACACTGGTCCAGCCCAGGATGGCCGTGTCGGCCACAAACTTCTGGTAGATCACATTGCTGATGGCCGCTACAAACAGCAGCATGATGACGATGAACGATTTCAGGAAAACCATCAACAGGTCTTCGCCATATTCTACGAAAGATTTGAAAGCGTGAGAAAGCAGGTTTTTGTAGCTCATTTTCGACTTTCCGTCAATGCGTTTTTCCCGTTCCCAGGTAAAGGAAGTGCGGGTGCCGCGTTGTTTGGACAAGAAGGCTGCGAAGTGTGTGAAACTGTGAAAGACGGCACTTTCAGCAATCATACGGCTGATCATGCAGTAGTTCCCGAAGTTCATCCGTTTGCCGGTGATGAATCGAAAGCTGGCCTTGTAAAACCAATACGAGATTTTAAAAAGGGTACTCTCCCGGCGCTTGCCCCTGACAACGTGGACGATGTCGTAGTCAGAATGTCGAATCAGTTCAGGGATAGCTCGGGGGCTGTCTTCTCCGTCTGAGTCCATAACGATGAAATGGCTGAAAGGCTGCTTGGAGGCAAAGAGCAGGCCTTGAAAGATGGCAGCCTGGTGCCCTACATTGAAACGCAGATGGAGTAAGCTAAGGCTGAGATTGGGTGCCTGGAAAGAGAAGTTTTTGAGTAGCTCAAGGGTATGGTCCGAGGAGCAGTCGTCCACGATGATGACTTCGAAATGCTGGGGCAGGTTTCGGGTTTCGGATTCGATGCGTTCGAGAAAGCGGATGACGGTAGTGCCTTCGTTGTAGCAGGGGCTAATAAGGGCAAAGGCAGCAGAAGACATGAGCCGTCAGGTATCGGGATAGGATTGGGGTAAAGTTAGTTTTCAGTGTTTGCTAATAGGGAAAAGTACTCCTCCCCCGGATTGGAGGTAGGATTCCAAGACCTGATAGATCCAGATGTTGAGGAAGCTGAGTAATGAAATCCTGTTGAAGGGAGCGTCGCAACGGGAGTTTCATAGGAGCACAAATGCTGACTCCAAAAAAGCAATATCAAGCAGATTATCGGGCCACGTTCACGGCGCGGAGTTCGCGGATGACGGTGACTTTAATCTGGCCGGGATACTGCATTTCGTTTTGGATTTTTTCGGCGATTTCGAAGGATAGGGCACTGCTTTGTTCGTCGCTCACCTTTTCGGCTTCAACGATGACGCGTAGTTCTCGACCTGCCTGAATGGCGTAGGCTTTTTCGACGCCTTTGTAAGAGGTAGCAAGGGTTTCGAGGTCTTTAATGCGCTGGAGGTAGCTCTGCATCATTTCGCGGCGGGCACCGGGGCGGGCTCCGGAAATCGCATCGCAGGCCTGGATGATAGGAGAAATGACGTATTGCATTTCCATCTCGTCGTGGTGGGCACCAATGGCATTGACAACGGCGGCGTGTTCGCCCGCTTTTTCAGCAAGTTTGGCGCCTAGGAGTGCGTGGCTGAGTTCGCCTTCTTCATCGGGCACCTTGCCAATGTCGTGGAGCAGGCCGGCACGTTTGGCCAGTTTGACGACGCGTTGTGCGAGTCCGAGTTCGGCGGCCATGAGGGCACAGAGGTTGGCGGTCTCTTTGGAGTGCATGAGCAGGTTCTGGCCGTAGGAAGAGCGGAAACGCATTTTGCCCACCATACGCACGAGGTCTTTGTGGAGGCCATGAATCCCCAGCTCGATGACGGTACGTTCACCGATTTCCATCACTTGTTCTTCGATGGCCTTGCGTGTTTTTTCGACTACTTCTTCGATGCGTGCGGGGTGGATGCGGCCATCTTGAACGAGGCGTTGCAGGGAAAGCCGGGCGATTTCGCGGCGTAGGGGGTCGAAGCAGGAAAGGACGATGGCTTCGGGCGTGTCGTCAATGACGAGGTCCACGCCGGTGGCTGCTTCGAGGGCGCGTATGTTGCGGCCTTCGCGGCCAATAATCTGGCCTTTCATCTCATCACTTTCGAGGTTGAACACGGTGACGGCGTTTTCGATGGCGTGTTCGGCAGCGGTGCGCTGAATGGTTTGGATGATGATTTTCTTGGCGTCACGGTTGGCATTGGCGCGGGCTTCTTCGGTCATTTCGCGCACACGCACCATAGCGGCTGTGTAGGCTTCATCGCGGATGGATTCGATGAGCTGTGCTTTCGCCTGCTCGGAGGACAGGCCGGCTACTTTTTCTAATTTTTGGATGTGTTCTTCCTGCTGGCGGGCTACTTCCAGCATCAGGCCATCGAGATGAGCTTGTTTGGTAGTTACTTCCTGAAGGGAGCTGTTGAGCTTGTTGCGTTCGTTTTCAAACTCATCGCTTTGCTTTTTGAGGCTGGCGGATTTGTCGGTAAGGCTTTGCTGGGCCTGTCGGATGCGGGCTTCAGCTTCTTCTACTTTTTTGTTGCGGGTGGCTACTTCTTCTTCATGCTTGGCTTTGAGGGAGAGGAAGCGTTCTTTGGCTTCAATTTCTTTTTTCTGACGGGTGCTTTCGGCCTTGCTTTCGGCGCCTTTGATGATTTGTTCCGCCTGGATGCTTGCTTTTTCTAATTGGAGACGTGCTTCTGATGCGGCGCGATGAGCTTCCTCTTTTTCTTTCTGTGCGTCTTTAGTGAAGAAGATTTTTCCGGCAAACAGACCGGCTATGAGCGCCACTACCCCGATGATAATGGCGAGTATGTTAGCAGACATTGTGTGTGAGGGCTGAGATTTTGGGTTGAAGAGATGACTTAGGGTTGAACGTTCAGACCAGTCATAGCGGACGAAGGTAGCTAAAGATGAAAGGAAGGATTGAGCAAATTATCGGATACCATAAGCAGTATGAGAATGCCTGAAGATTATTAAGTTCGCATGCATTTTTCTATAAATGGCTCAAGCTGTTTACTTAACGAAAGAACATCCTGCACTTTGTAGTGTTTCTGTAGCGCCTGTTCGGAGGGAAGCCTCGCATCGTGCCGAGCAAACCAGTCAGCTATTATTTGGTGAGCGGGTATGGGAATTAGAACGAAATGAAAAAAGTGGCTGGGTGCGTATCCGCTGCTTTTGGGATGGCTATGAAGGCTGGTGTAAGGCAGGGCAGATACATCAGGTAGAACGAAGAAAATTTCGGAAACCTGTTTCGTTGAGCAGCACACAAACTGGTGTCATACGCTTAGATGCAGGTGAAATATGGTTGCCTGCCGGGGCGGAATTGCGCGGTGGCAAGGGTAAAATTTTTGAAACAGAATTCGGGAGCGGGATATTCAAAGGGAAGAAACTACGCTTGGGGAAAATCATGCAGGAAGCAGACACTTTTATTGCTGCTGCCCGTAGTTATCTGCATGCTCCTTATCAATGGGGCGGACGTACTCGGGCCGGTATTGACTGTAGTGGGCTGGTGCAGATGGCTTTCAAACTATGTGGAGTGCCCTGTCCCAGGGATGCCTGGCAGCAGGCTGAAACCGGCGAAGGGGTTCATTTTCTCAGCGAATCGCAGCCGGGAGATTTGGCATTCTTTGACAATGCCGAAGGCCAAATCGTGCACGTGGGCATCCTTTGCGGGAATAATGAGATAATTCATGCAACGGATCAGTCGGGAAGAGTGGTTGTAGATAAGATTGATGGAGCCGGTATTATCAGCGTTTTGCTGAAGCGAAGAACACACCAGCTCAGAACCATACGCCGCTTTAGTTTTTAATAAAAAAACAGGCTTGAAATATTCTCTTCAAAGAGAAAAGATAAGGCTTGAAAACAGGTCATTAACAGCGTAGGCACATTGATTTAAAACAACTTAATCCTCCTGTCGTTAAACACATGCAAAGGGCAAAATTTCAGGATTGCATCCTGCTACTTTAGCCATCAGACGCAAGGGAAAGCATGCTGAATACAGCGAACAAATCCAACAAAACGTCTGAAGAAAGGCAACGAATGAAGACATCAATTACCTGCTCACTCGCACTGGCGGCATTGCTGCCACTCATGCATCTGAACGCACAGGCTGAAGAGACATATTCACTCAAAGACAGCGTCAGTTTCTTTATTAAATCCGGGAAGAGCGACTTGGAAGCAAGACGGTATTCCACTGCCTGGAGCAGTTTTGAAAAAGCCGCCAAACTGGACCCCAAGAACATTGAAGCACAAACAGGCATTATGAATGCATGTTTGAAAATGAACCGGATGGCGCCGGCTATTCGGGCGATGGAAACCGTCATACAATTGACGCCAAGCGATTATGCTACTCAATGGAAGCTGGCTCAACTATATTTCAATTATGGCCAGTACGACAAGGTGCTTGAAATGGTACCTGATTTACGTACGAAAGTAACAGACGCAAAAGGTTGGGCCTTTATGCTGGGGAAAGCATATCAGTCGAAAGAGCAGTTCGGCAAGGCGATCACATACCTGCAACAGGCAATGAAAGACGAGCCAGCGAACTCGGAAGCCCCCTACCTGATTGGCCGCATGTATGTACAGATGGAGAATTACAAAGCAGCCATTTCTTTTTATAAAAATTCACTGGAACGGGACAGTACCTCCCAACCCAACAGAGTATATGAACTGGCCTTGGTATTGGCTACGGCAAACCAGTTTGAAGAGTCCATCAGCTACTTCAAAATGGCCTTGGATAAAGGATTCAAAGCAAGGGATGACTTCTACATGAATATGGCCAATACTCTGGCTGATGCCCATAAGACCGATGAAGCCATTAAGATGATGGAAGAGATGCTTTCCCGCCGCCCTGGAGATATCGGATTGCTGAATGGCCTGGCAGATGTATGCTACCACAGCGGTCGCTACAAAGAAGCCATCTCCTATTGGGATCAGTTGCTGGCGGGTGACGATAAAAACGCACGCGCCTTGTATCAGATTGGATTGGCTTATATAAAAATGGGCAAGGATAAAGATGGGCAGCAACTATGCGACCGAGCCATTGCGATGGATCCTGCATTGGCTGTCTTGAAACATGCGAAGCAAATGCCCATGTAATCCAAATAGCTACAGTTGGCTTTAATAAAGTTGAGGCCGTCTCTTGGGAGACGGCCTCTGTGTTTTCGTAGTGATTTGGATGTAGGGGCTGTTTACTGTTTCGTAATCTTATCCGTTTTGAGGATTTGGCTATTTCTGCTGACGA
>JAFDYC010000084.1 GCA_018267625.1 Bacteroidota bacterium | reverse complement strand
CACAGATTGGAGGATTTCGCGTCGAGGAAGCGCCGGGGGTGGAGGAATGGCTGGCGTACTTCCGAACGAAAAAAGACAAGATGCAGCAGGAATAAAAGAACTTCCAAGGCTGAGCGGGATGGAATCTTCAATAATTCTGAGTATCAAAATACCTCAGTGCAGCACCGACAATTTTCCCGCTTGCACCATGCCGCTGTCACCGTAGATGCGGTAGAAGTAAAGGCCGGGAGGCTGAGCGCTCATGTCCAAATGGGCAGGTAGGACGGCCTGGTAAAGCTCCCGCCCGGCCGCATCACTGATGATGGCGTTGAGCTTCTTTTCTGTACCTGAGGTGCTGATGGTAACGATGCCATCCGTAGGATTCGGCACCACCTGCACCGATGCAGCCACATTTATAGCAGGTGCTGAAAGCTTAAAAGTGTGATAGCGGAAACCCGCTACGAAGGAGGGGAGTACTGGAAAATAAGCCGGGAATTGTCCAATCCAGCGATATATTGACGTATCATAATGCAACCTGCCGCCTGGACCGTCCGGTTTAGTAATCCGGTCGATTACGGCACCATTTAACAATGGGTCTTTATAGCTCACATACAAATTTCCATCCGTACCAGCTTGGATAGCACTTGGAAAGTAGTAGCTCTCCCGCTGGGCAACTGTGTCCACGGAGCTACTCACCGAAGCGCAGGTGCCGCCAAAGCTAAACTGAAGGATATAGGTATAGTCACTATTGTAAGGCCAGTAGGAGACAAACAACTTCGAGCCATCCGGCCAAAACTCCAGCCCGTACAGTATTTTACCTGATGGGCCCAGTACCGTCTGACAGTGATTGCTGAGTTGGCCCGTGAGCGGATTGAAGTCGAAGATGTCTAAAGTAGAAGTGGAGTCGCTAAGACGGTAATTAACCGTGGCCACTTTCTTGCAGTCCGTGCTGAATTTCATCTGACCATCGCTACCGTATACATTTCCATGGGTATCAACACTTCCCAATACCGGTCCAATCCTAGTAACCGAGGGGGCAGACAGACCAGCGCTCGTCAGGTGCCAGGCAACAAAGGAATCCGAAAACATGCGATGGCCGAGTATCCAATACCCCTTGATGCCATCCGAAGCCGCACAGAGCTTTTCCGTGCCACTGTCCACCAGGTGAATATTCTTCTTGCCCGCAATCACCGCTCCCAGTGAGGTATCAATACTCTTGCGGTCGAGCGACATATCCACAATGCTGTAGTTGTAGCCCGCAGGGGTTTTGGGCGGGGTCATCCAGGTTGAGAAGTTCTCAGTGGCATCGGAGGTGAAAACGTAATAAAGACTGTCGCTGCCGGGAAGAGGGATAATGATGCTGCTTTGCTGGGAACTGAGAAAACCTCCGATACTTGTGCCGTTGGCCATGAAGGTGTGTCGGCTGTTGAAGATGTTCTGGCCATCAGTATAAAACAAGAGCCTACCACCCGTGTCGGAAATAGCTGCCGTACCGACTATTTGAGAACCGCTCAACCCCGTATTCCCGGAGATCTTACCGGGTGGGGCAGTATTAAAATCAAGGCCTAATTTGTTCCCGAAAAACCAATTATTGCCCTGCCTTTGGGCGGAGCAAAAAAAAGGAAACAGCAGGCAAAGGGGAAAAAAGAAAATAGTGCGCACGGCAGTCAAATTTTTATATGAAGCTATTCGAAAGTGAATTGATGAAAAATGCAGCATCGAGAGATTTACATCCCAATGCAACGCAACTACCAGATGTCAATCTGGACATTCCCATTACCTAAATCCGTCCAGGTGAATGTATTATCGCCGCAGCAATTGACGAGGCCCGTACTGCTTGGGTACTTGCTTGTTGCCCAGGTGGACTGCCCCATGTCGGTTCCGCTTAATGTTACCATCAAGTTCGTGCACAGCGCCGGGCTAAGCGTCACATAACACCATATCCACGCCGGGTCGTAACTGGTAGGCACCCCGCCGCAATTGGTCGTCCAAGGCCAGGATGCAGCAACGACGTTCCAGGTATTTGGAGCCACGAGGTTAGAAAAGGTGGTCGTGTGTACCGTAGTTCCGCAAGTACCACTTCCCGGCGAGTAATCCATCCTCGGTGTAATCCACCATTCACAAGGCGTGTGATTTACAATTATCATTTTCTTCTGTGCTTGTGCCATGGATGCAAATGACAGGATCAGGATGGCTGAGAGGAATAGCTTTTTCATTTGTTTATGTTTTTTGAATAAGCCTTATATTACCTCATTCGCATGAATACAATGACCGAAATTAAGCGATTTGTTAGTATTTTTTATTAACGTTATGCGTTGGTTTATAAGGCTCAATGCAGCAATACGGGTAAAGCTTCAGCCTCCGCCCCACT
>JAFDYC010000083.1 GCA_018267625.1 Bacteroidota bacterium | reverse complement strand
CTGGCGGCATCCGGAGCTGGGCGTTTGCACAGCAGCTTATTGAGGCCGGCGCAACCCGTATCGGCTGCTCAGCCAGTGAGCAAATCATGCAAGAGGCCGAAGGGCAAGCGGAGGAATAAAGGGTTTTTGTGAGGGCTTCATAATGAGCATGGAAGCTTAAAAAAAAGGAAGGCTGTCTCGTGGAGACAGCCTTCCTTTTTTGCACGTAGGCAAGCTGATTATTGCTTGATGAAGGACATGAAGGATACCGCACCCGTGCTTGACTGACGCAGGATTAATTCCGTTTCATTGAGCGAAATGATAGTGCCGGATAAGGTGTAGGGCCCTGCTAGGGTAGTGACGATAACCTGGAGGTCGTTGTCGTTGTTGAGTAAGCTCCAGGTCAGGGGCATGGTAGTAGGGTTGCCGAGTATGGTAGCGGTGGCTGTACCGGACTTATCATCCTTTAAAGTGATGGTCCCGAGTTTTACCGTGATGCCTGACATAGAGATGCCGACGATGTCCGTGTGTTCGTCAGCATCCCAGACTCCGTTACCGTTTGCATCAGTGCCTTGCTGGTAGGCCTTCCAGTTGCCTACGATTTGAGCAGAACGGCTGGGAGTGCTGTTGTCACTTTTTTTGCAGGAAGGGAAAAAGCAGATAGAGAATATGGCTACGCTGAAGGCGAGCAGATACAGTATCCTTTTCATCATTGTTAGGGCAGTGGATTTTATGCTGCGGGGCTAATATATCACGTGAATAGGAACCGTTACCCAGCCGTTTTCAAATAGGCTATGAAATGCGGTAAAGTGTTAGTTCATCAACCTTTTCCACAAGGCTCTGAACGGAGCCAATACAATCGAACGGTCTTGCCAGGCTTCACTGAGAGCGCCTTCGGCATGTTGCACTTTACTCATTTTGATGCCGCGTTCCAATTGTTTGGGATAGATAAGGATGATACTGGTCTGTGCGAAATAGTTGGCTAAGTAGTAGGGGAGTTTTTTCAGTGTTGGATTGTAGGAAACATTTCCTTCGCGGGAAGCGATAATGGTGAAAACATCATTCTTGCGTAGAACACCGCTGAAATACAAGAAATCTTCCCAGTTATCAAAAGCCTGATAGGAAATGTTCAGTGCCTGCTGACTGGCATTGTGGAGGCTTTTAATTGCACGGAGGGTATCTGCATGAGCATAGAAATTCATGTTCATGCCGGCTTCTTTTGCCAGGGTCTGGAGTTTGGTATTCCATTCAGCGAAGCCGGGTTCCAGCTCTGCATGTGGCGTAACGAGAACCACCATCCGGTTGTTGGTGTTGATGGGTTGAACCGGTTTGTATATGAATATGGCTTCGTGCACACTCTTAATGATGCGCTCCGTAGTTGGGCCCAGGTATTCTTTGGCACTTGCCTGACGATGCAGGCCCATCACCAGTTCAGTAATATTTTTTTCGCGAATGGTGTAGATAATCCCATTGGAAATATGGGCGTCATGGCGGGTGAGCGGTGTAATCTCATGGTCGCCAGCTACCGCCTGACGGGAAGCCCGTTCCATCATTTTTTTGCCTGTGATAGCAGCAGTTCCAGCATCATCGGAATCGCTGATGACATGCAAAGCGAATACGGGTATATGGCTCTTTTTGGGAGCCAGCATCAGCCCGAAATCCACTATCTCAGCCACAGCTTCCGGACGGGCCAATGAAATGAGTACTGCACCTTGTGCCGGCTTCATTGCCCCGGACTGCTTTTCTTCAGCCAGTGCCAGTTTCCGCGCTGCCCGTTCTACCACAAAAGAGCTAAGTCCGCAGCTCACCAGAATGAGCAGGATAGTACCATTCAGCACATCTTCATTCAGTAGCCTGATGGGTTCTCCATTGGGTGTTTCACCAATGATGATATTATAGCCCACAAGGATGATGGCCAGGGTGGCAGCAGCATGTGAGGTGCTGAGTCCAAAAATCAGGTTGCCTTCATCGCGGCTCAGGCGGAAAGATTTTCGGGTAATAAAGGCTGCGAGGTATTTCGTGGCTACGGCTACCACTACGATGACTCCGGCCACCTTCAAGGCGCCCCAGCCCTGAATCAATACACTTAAATCCACCAGCATCCCGACGCTGATCAGAAAGAATGGAATAAACAGCGCGTTACCCACAAAGTCTATCCGGTTCATCAAGGGAGAGCTGTGAGGCACGAAACGATTCAGTACCAGGCCGGAGAAAAAGGCACCAATGATAGCCTCTACACCTGCGGCTTCTGCCAGGAAAGAAGAGAGAAAGACAATCGCTAAAACGAAGATGTACTGGGATACACTATCATCGAAATGCTTGAAAAACCAACGGATAACTGGTGGCAGCAGGAAGAACACAATACAGACGAACACTACTGAGGAAATGCCGAGCTGGAACCAAAAACCGGAGCTGGTTTGTTCCTTGGCCATACCCGCCACAGCAGCCAGAATCAGCAAGGCCAGGATATCGGTGATCATGGTGCCGCCAACAGTCAGGGCAACGGGTGATTTTTTGTTGATGCCATAACGGCTTGTGATGGGGTAAGAAACCAGTGTGTGCGTAGAAAACATACTGGCCAAAAGCACCGAAGACATGAAGCTGTAGCCGAGAACATAATGGCTGGCTAAGGTTCCGAAAATGAGCGGCAACAGGAATGTGAGCAAGCCAAACGAAAGGATCTTATTCCGGCTTTTTTTAAACTCCGTAAGGTCTATTTCCAGCCCTGCCAGAAACATGATGTAGAGTAGGCCAACCGTTCCGAAAAGGACAATACTGCTGTCGCGGCGTAAGAAGTTCAAACCATAGGGCCCGATGATAACGCCGGCTAAAATCAGGCCGATGATGTGGGGCACCTTTATCTTATTGAAAAGGATGGGCGCGAACAATATGATGAACAACACCAATGAAAAAATGATCACCGGGTTGGATAAAGGCAAATCGAAATTGAGCTTTGTCAAATACAGCATTGCGTCAGGCTTGAATGAATTATTGCTTGCTGAGCTGCAAAGCGTACACAATCCGGCAATCGTTCTCACGGGCGATTACGCGTTCTCCCTCAAGCATGTTTGCCCCTTTTTGTTTCAGGCTGATGCTGATGACTACAGCATTCCCAACCGGTTCGGAAGGCACAGATTCGGCCAATTGAATACCATCCCGATTGCTTTTTCCAGAATAAATCCGAACCACACTATTCTTCACCATGGCCTTCGCGACCAGCGCATTTTCCTCGTAAGAAATATCCCAGACTTCCGACTTGACATCACCTAAAGCGGAACCGGGGCAACTCGTCTCCGTGCAGGTCATGCGCACGGCCCAACGCCCGATGAGCTGCGGCTCATACAGCATGGCAGAATCATGCGACAGAGAGTCCAGTTTCTGAAGTTTTTGCGTTAAGGCATCTTCCCGCTGCTGTAGCGTCAGCGCACGGGCATCCAACATCTGTTGCTGGCTTTGCAGTGCTCGTTCACGGGCATTGAGGCTTGCTTCCCGTTCCTGAAGACCACAACTACAAAGGCTGAAAACAAGAAGGAACAAAAGAGAAAAACGAATAATCATAAGCACATTCCACTTCTAATGATAGAAAGAAAGTATCAGCCAACAGAGCTGAATTCAAACATAACCAAACTGAAACGGATGGTTTTGGGACTGGGTTTTTTGTACGAAATGCTGCGCATGAAGGCACGGTTATTTTATCAATACAGAAAATCTAAAGCAATGTCAACCGAAATCATGAGTCCCGCCCGGAAGAGACGCCTCGGGATGCTCAGCTTCGTCCCACTCGTTGCCTTTTTGGTAGCGCTCGTTAATCAGCTTTTGGTCTTTGGTCCTATCATCGAACGTAAAGACATGTATGACCACCTGGCATTGGTGAACCTGACTGCATTGCATTTTGATCGGATTGGGATCTTCTATGGGGTTGCCTCACTGATTTCACTCTCGGTATTGCTCTACTATATCATTCACCTCGCCCGGCTGAAAACGCTGGCCAGTGACTACAAGTTTTTCTGGGCTGTATTCCTCACCATGTTTCAGCCAATTTCCTTCATTGTTTTCTGGTACTTCAAAATTCGTCGCGAACCGCGCGAACTGGATATGTACCCTTCCTTGTGAAGCGGTTTCTGGAATCATAAGTTCATCTATGGCAGATGGGAGCAACTAAAATTCCTTTCGTTTAATTTGCCGGCATGGGCAACTTAGGTGCGGTGGGCGGAGGATTGTTGCTCGGCCTGTTTATGGCCATTTCCGTTGGCCCTACGCTGTTTGCAGTGATTCGCTACAGCATGAACCATAGCTGGAAAAGTGGTGTTGCCTTTGTGCTGGGTGTGTCTTTGTCGGATATTATCTATGTCACATTGGCCAATCTGGCTGCTCCTTTTTTAGAAATGTTGCACCGCTATGAGGCTCCGCTGGCTTATGGTGGTGGTAGTATCCTGCTCATCATCGGGCTGCGCGGGCTAATGGCAAAATACAAGCCCCAGCGCCCCTCCCAACGCCTGACCGAAGTGAGCGGTGGCCATTACTTCCGCATCTTCAGCTCGGGATTTTTAATCAATACTGTAAACCCGGGTGTGGTGCTCAACTGGCTCACGGCAGTCACCATTATTGCTGTGCATGGCACTACGTATCGCTTTGCCTTTTTTGCCACTTGCCTCATCGTGGTTCTGGGTTTTGATTTTTTGAAAGTGCTACTTGCCGACTCCATCCGTCAGCGGCTCACCTTGCGCGTAGTGATGTATCTGAATCGCATTTCAGCAGGTATTCTTTTTGCCTTCGGCGCCATCATCATTATCATCACCTTGCTGGGGGTGCAAATCAGCGAACCTGCTAAGCCGGCTGTCAAAAGCGAAACTGTAAGCGTGCAGTAAACACATCATCGCTGAGTTCCTCAGTATATCCCGGCACCCTCGTTCGCTCGTTGATTGGATGGTCATAGTACAACATCAGCCGAACGGCATCACTATAGTCCCATACATACCCGAAGCCCCAGGTTTGAAACCGGATATCAGCCGACGTGTAGCCTTTGGAGGCGTCTATTGCTAAGCCGTTTGCTGCCCTGTTGGGGTCATAGAAATCGTATTTCAACACCAACTGAGATTGTGTACTGCCGAGCTGTTGCAGCAAATAGAAATAACCTGCTTCAAAATGGCGAGTTGCCAACACCAGGGGTGGGTCAATGTCCAATGGTGTTTCGCTGCTGGCTACGCTTCCCGTCTGCTGGCCGCGCAGGTATTCGGCCCGTATTTCTGTTTGAAATTTTCCCCTTTGCATTATTATTTGAGCATCTGCTCCTGCATAACGACGATGCATGAGCAGCCCTTCATTTCCCGAAGCTGTTTCAAAAAAACCGGAGCCTTCATCGTAACGATACACAGTAGCTGTCCGGTTGACGATGCCCCCTTCATACCAGGAAATTCCTCCAGACAAACGGAGGCTGTTATGGAATAAACTCCTGGGACTACTCCAGACCCGGGCAATGACATCTTTGTGGGAATCATAATCGCCATGAGCAGAAATCCCAGGCCCATTCATCAGGGCCAGGTCGGCATGAAACCCTTTCAGCTTAGAAGATTTCTTTTCTGCGGATAAACTAAGTTTTACCCCCAGGTCCCGCTCGCCGCGCATTAGAATCTGGCTGGCACGTCCACGTTCCGGTGATTCCCGACGAGAAGAGCTATAGGTCACTTCATATCCAAATGGCTTTTGAAACATGCCCACAGTTAAGGACAAAACATGCCATTTGCTTTCGTGCCAGCTTGCCCATGCATCACGAATAGCCACCCCATTTTCAGATGCATCCACTTGAAGGGTTACTTGCACTTTCGAATAACCTGAGGCATCTTTCAGTTCATAGTTTGCACCCAGCCGGCCTCTACGGATGCTGAAGCGATTGTCTGTGCCGACAGGGAAGTTGCCGCCACTGTAGCTGGCTATGCCCGGAGCTTGTGCATGCAGCCATTGTGTCTGTAGGTACCCTCCAATTTGCAAGCCCTGGATGGGAACTGAAACCAGAGGTTTTCTTTCATGAGAAATACTGGAATCTTCCTGGGTAATTTGACCGAAAGCTGCAGAGGGCACAATGGTTAAAAACACAAAAATCCCGGGCAGAAAGCTTTTGTACATACGCTCAACGTTTAAGTGCCGCAAAAGTAGAATTGGGTATGCGGAGCACCGGGCAGAAAGGGGCGTTTCAATATTACCTTTCGGTTAAGTTTTGGCAGTTAATTCCGCGTGGCTATTGGGTTTTAGCTCAAGTGATCCGAGCCGGTATATGTTTCGAAGGGAAATGGGAGGAAGTAGGTAATAGCTTCGCTTTTCAAATCATCGTCCATCTTAAATCTGCCCTATGCCATTAGGCGCCATTCTAAAATTATTCATGCCCAAAGACAGGGTTTTTTATTCCCTGTTTGAAGAAGTTTCCGGCAACCTGAAAAGAATGTCGGAGCTCTTCCTCAATGGCCTGAAAGAAACCAACCGGCAAAAGCGGGACGAGATGCTGCGCACGCTTGAAGACCATGAGCACCGGAATGATGAACTGACACACCGCATTTTTATCCAGCTTGGGCAAAATTTCATCACTCCATTTGACCGTGAAGACATTCATACCCTGACCACTTCGTTAGATGATGTGGCCGATTATATCTGGGGTTCTGCCAAGCGCATCGTCAACTACCAGATGGATGAAATTGACGCTACCATGCTGGATTTTGCTGCCATCATTGATGATTGTGCTGCCGCCCTGCACCGAGCCGTCCACGAGCTGCGCAACATGCGCGAAATACGCGCCATCACCGATGCCTGTGTGCTCATCAATAAGCTGGAAAATGATGCCGATGATGTGCTGGACAATGCTATCGTCCGCCTTTTCTCTTCGCCCGATATTTCTGCTGTGGAGCTGGTGAAACGTAAAGACCTATATCAGGAAATGGAGATCGTAACGGATAAATGTGAAGATGCAGCCAATGTCATTGAGTCTATCATCATCAAGTATGCCTGAGTAGTCATCGGCTGCAGCAACCTTTTCAATTCATGTCTGTCCTGCTCATCGTCATCATCGCGTGTGCGCTCATCTTCGATTACATCAACGGCTTTCACGATGCAGCCAATTCCATTGCGACCGTCGTTTCCACCAAGGTACTGACCCCGTTTCAGGCGGTGCTTTGGGCTGCCTTCTTCAACTTCGTTGCCTTTTTCATTTTTAAAGACCACGGCGTTGCGGATACCATTTCTAAGATTGCCCGAAAGCCAGACTTAATCGTGGTGCTTGCCGGCATGACAGCCGCCATCGCCTGGAACCTGCTGACCTGGTGGTTCGGCATCCCTTCTTCTTCTTCCCACACACTCATTGGTGGTTTCGCTGGTGCGGCCATAGCAGCCGGCGGTTTGGATGCCATCAATTCAGAACCGGTTATCAAGACGGTTGCCTTCATAGTACTGGCACCCTTAGTAGGCATGATTGCGGCATTCGTTATTTCCCTTTGGTTCATCCATTCTTTTTCAAAAAGGATATTGCCCAAGCTGTTTTCTGTTTGTGTCATCATCGCCACCATCATCCTGCTGCGCTATACTTTGGTAACAGAGCCCGGTAAATGGAAAACGCATTTCGAAAGCCCTACCCTTCGCTTCATTTTTACTTCTCAAAATTTCAAATGGCTCTTGCTGGGCCTCATCATCATCGTGATGGCTGTGGCCACCCTGTTCCTGAGCCGCTTGTCGCACGGGAAGGCCACCCTGGTGTTGCGGCGTCTACAACTTGTTTCTTCTGCAGCCTTTTCCATCGGGCACGGTGGCAATGATGCTCAGAAAGTGATGGGAATAATTACGGTGGCCATCCTCATCCATCAAGGCATTAACCCCCAGAGTGTGGATGTGTCGGAAGTGATGCCTGTGTGGGTGCCCCTGGCCTGCTACACCGCCATTGCCTTAGGTACTATGAGCGGCGGTTGGAAGATTATTAAAACGATGGGTACCCGCATCACCAAAGTGACCCCTTTTGAAGGTGTGGCCGCTGAAACAGCAGGTGCCATAACCCTATTCGTTACGGAACAACTAAAAATCCCGGTTTCTACAACGCATACTGTCACCGGTTCCATTATCGGCGTAGGGGCAACCAAACGTCTCAGTGCCGTTCGCTGGGGCGTGACCGTAAACCTAATCTGGGCCTGGGTACTGACCATCCCGGTCAGTGGCTTGCTTGCAGCGGGCGTCTATGGCTTGCTGAAGCTCTTTTTCCGCTAATCAGTAGCGGACAGTCGGTCGCTTACATTTGGCGACCTTAATTATTTCTGACATGAAAAATGTATTCCTGCCTTTAGTAGCAGTAGTAGGTGCATGCTTACTGGGCGTTTCCTGCCGGCATAATGAACCTATCGAACTGAAGCTGCACCTACAGCCTGGCAGCCAATACACCTACAGCATCCAGACCAACACCAGCACGGAGCAAAAACCCATGGGCCAGAGCATCGCCTCTACGCAGGAGATGCTCATGGAAATGACCTACAAAGCAGGCGAACCTCAGGACGGATTACAGCCTATCACCGTCACCTACGACCGCCTCCGTATGAACATGAAAAGCCCTGTTGGCGACATCGGATTCGACTCGAAAGACAGCACCCACAGCGACCCGAAACTCGCCATGCTGGGCAGTATGGTTGGAAAGCAATTTGTAATGCAGGTATCCCCCGATGGCGATATCCAAAAAGTAGAAGGCCTCGATGTTATCATCAGCAGCATTGGCGACACTACCACTCCCGAAGGCTTGGCCATCCACCGCCAAATGGCCGAAACATTCAACGACACTGCCGTGCGCAGCCTGATGCGCCAATCCCTCGACATTTTCCCCAACAAACCGGTGCAGCCCGGCGACTCCTGGACAAAAAGCTACAACATGGACATGAATGTGATGCAGATGAAGGTCGAGAACCTCTACACCCTCAAAAGCATCAGTGGTAATACCGCCCACCTCGAATTGAAAGCCAAAATCAACGGTGACGGTACTGCCGACATGCCGGAAATGAAAGGGGTAAAAATCTCCTTGAATGGCGAACAAACAGGTACCATGGACGTGGACATCGCTACCGGCCTGGTCAGCAAAGGAGACGTGAACTGGAACATCAACGGATCCATGAGCATGATGGGCATGAAAATGCCTATTTCCATCAACTCAACGGTTCACATGAGTGCTAAAAAGAACTAAGCGCTTCTTGCACTAGCGCAGAAAATGAATGATGGAGCAAGCAGCAACTCACTTCCCAGCATCCGTTGCAGCCTCTCCTGAGCTTGTTTTCAGGAAAGAGCCCGTAACCGTTCGGTTCTATACTCGTCTTTTTCTAGGAGGATGCCATAAGGTTCTCCTCATATCTAAGAACAGGAAATCCTGCAAATGAGCTGTAAAGCAAGCTTCCGGCCTGCAACAGCCAAGAGCATAGCAACCTAATTTCACGAGGTTCGCAGGCAATTCTTTGCCAGCCGCTTCGTTTGCGGGAGGTGCCTCCATTTCGCCACCTTGAAAAGCTCCTGTTCCATATCGTTCCCTGCGCCCCTTTGGCTCGCCTTGCTGCTGCTATGCTGCCTCTGCGGCTATACTGCCTCGGCACAAAACCGGCCCGAAAGCTGGAGCAACTGGCGCAGCAAAATGATTGCCACTTCCCCCGAAACCCAGCGCTTAGACAGCCTGTCACTAGTGCCGGGCAGCGTAGTTGTCAGCGGCGTGGATACCAATGATTACTTGCTCGATCCTTTCAATGCACAATTGCATTGGCTGCGGAAACCGAGAACCGATTCTGTGCGCATCCGCTACCGGGTACTGCCCCTTTCTTTCTTCAAAAAATATGCACACAAAGACCGCAAGCTGATAGACTCACAACTCAGCTTCGGATTCACACCCATCAATGCACAAGGCGGGGGGCAATCTTTTGTGGATTTTCCGCCCCTGCAATACAACGGCTCTTACGGGCGTAGCCTGTCTTTCGGCAACAGCCAGGATGCCGCACTGCAATCACAATTCAACTTTCAGGCAAGCGGTTACCTCCCCGACAGCATTCGCGTAGAAGCTGCAATTTCTGACAACACCCTGCCCATCCAGCCCGATGGAAACACCCAGCGGCTCCAGGAGTTCGATCAGGTGTATATCCGCCTCAGCAAACGTCAGCAACTGCTGCAACTGGGCGACTATAACCTGGCTCAACCCAAAAGCTATTTCCTGGGTTTTGACAAGCGCGTTCAAGGACTGTATTACCAAAACGGATTCCGTACCGGGCGGGGCAGCAACGCCTTCGGGCTGAGTGCTTCATTGGCAAAGGGAGAATTTGCCCGCAATATTTTCAATGGCACCGAAGGCAACCAGGGGCCATACAAACTGACTGGAAACAACGGCGAACAATTCTTCATCGTACTGGCCGGAACGGAAAAAGTCTTTATCAACGGGTTGGTGATGGAGCGGGGCGAAAATGCTGACTACACCATCAATTACAACACCGGTGAAATCAGCTTTATGCCACGAAGGCTTATCACAAAGGATTCCCGTATCCAGGTCGAATTTGAATACCAGAACCGGAGCTACCTCAATTCGCTC
The DNA here is from genome assembly GCA_018267625.1 of Bacteroidota bacterium. Classification (GTDB taxonomy): domain Bacteria; phylum Bacteroidota; class Bacteroidia; order Chitinophagales; family Chitinophagaceae; genus UBA1952. The sequence goes on along the minus strand of JAFDYC010000083.1, from coordinate 12,759 downwards.
GTGTATGCCTGGGATGAATGGAAACCTGCTAAAAACTGGAAGGTTCAACTCAATGTCTATTCCAATCAGGATGCAAAAAATCAGGGCTACACCCAGAACCTAAATGCTGACCAGAAAAGTTTCCTCGCTACCATCGGCGACTCTATCGGCAATGCTTTCTATCCCTCTTATGCCCTCGACACTTTTGCTGCGGGCAAGGTGCTCTATAAACTGATAGACACGACGGTGGCGGGCCAGTATTACGACAGTGTTTTCATCTACTCAACCAACCCTGATAGTGCGCGCTACCGCCTCAGCTTTTCTTATGTAGGCCCGGGCCATGGCGACTATGTTATCTCTGCAAAAGTGGCAAATGGCCGCGTGTATGACTGGCTGCCGCGCAACAACGGAGCACCGCAAGGCGACTATGCACCCGTGCAACTGCTGGTCACTCCCAAGATGCAGCAGGTATTCACGCTTGGCTCGGAATGGCAGATTGATTCCTTTCAAAAACTAAGCATCGAAGTAGCTTCCAGCAATTTTGACCCAAACCTTTTTTCAACAAAAGATAACCAGAGCCACCTCGGTTTTGCCACACACCTGCACTATCAGGGCGCCCGGTTTCTGGGTGCAAAAGACAGCAGCGGAAGCCGGCCTTGGGAATGGCAAAATGAGGCCGGCATTGAATGGGTGCAAGACCGGTTCAAGGCCATTGCTCCCTACCGGAATGTAGAGTTTGGCCGCGACTGGAACGTGCCGATGAATGATGCTCAAAAACCCGATGAACAATTGCTCGATTACAGCACTTCGCTGGCGCGAAAAGAACTGGGCAAGCTCGCGTACAGCTTCGGCTATTATGGGCGCGGCAAACTGTTCAAAGGCTACCGGAATGTGCTGGCTTACGACCTGAACCGAACGCGCTGGCGCACGAACATCAACCTCAATCTCACGCAGACCGACGATACGGCTCTTCGCACAAAATTTTTCCGTCCCAGCCTGCAAGCGGAATACCGATTGCAAAGCCTCGGACATACAGCCTTGGGCTTGCAGTGGCGCCAGGAAGACAACCAAATCCGCAACACGCAGAGCGATTCCCTGACCACGGCTGCATTCAGAAACACCATCAGCACAGCCTACCTACGCACGCCTGAAAACCAATTGTTGCACTACAACCTGAGCTACTCTCTGCGCAGCGATGAGCATGCCCGCAACAACCATTTTTTTCAAAGCAGTCACAGCAACACGCTCGACTTCAACCTGACGTATGGAGGCTCGCGAAGCAATACCCTGAAACTAACCGGCTCCTACCGCCAGCTCATAGTGGATGACACCCTGTTCAGCAACCAACGCAGTGAAGAAACCGGACTGGGCCGCGTGGAATATTCCGGTACGCTGCTGAAAGGTGCCATTCAATGCCAGACGCTATATGAAACCGGTGCCGGCCAGGAGCAAAAACGCAGCTACACATACGTGGAAGTACCCGCCGGTCAGGGCATCTACACCTGGGTGGACTATAATCACGATGGGGTGCAACAGCCCAATGAATTTGAAATTGCCCTCTATCCCGACCAGAAAAAATTTATCCGCGTACTGACACCTACCAATGAGTATGTGCGTGTGAACTACGTAAACTTCAACCAGAGCCTCAGCCTCGACCCTTCCTTGCTTTTTAAAGCCGGCAGCACCCGGCAATGGCAAAAATTTGTTTCGCGCTTTTATAATCAGGGCTCGCTACAAATTTCCAACCGGCTGACCGGCGTAAACACTGCCCAGGCAATAAATCCCTTCATTGCTTCCCTGCGCGATGACCGTATCCTCATTGCTTCCAGCTCTCTTTCTAACACCGTTTTCTTTAACCGCAGCAGCACACACTGGGGGCTGGACTATACCTACCAGCAAAATTCCAGTAAGCAACTGCTTACCTACGGTGTGGAAGGGCAGGGCAACCTACAGCACAGCCTCCGCCTGCGTTGGAATTTCAGGCCTTCTTTCACTGCCCGGCTTACGGGCCAGGAAGGTTTGCGCAGCTACGAAAGTGCTTTGGCTGATGGCCGCAGCTATGAAGTAAACAGCTATGCCGCCGAACCTTCTCTGAGCTGGCTGCACCGGGCAATCCTGCGGGTCACAGGCAGCTATCGCTACGATCAGCGAAACAATGAACAGGAGTATGGCGGCGAGGCTTCCTTGATTCAGCGTCTGAACTTAGAAGCACGATACAGCAAGCCTGTCACGGGTGTGCTGCAAATCAGTTTTAGCTACGCAGATATCCGCTATGATGGCCTTGCTCAGGCACCGGTTTCTTATTCGATGCTGGATGCCTTGCAGCCGGGTGCGAATTATATCTGGAACCTGAGTTGGGAGCGGCGTGTAGGGAAAGGCATAGAAATTTCGCTGGAATACGATGGCCGCAAGTCGGGCGATGATGCTGCTGTACATACAGGCAGGATGAGCATTCGGGCTTTGTTGTAATTCAGGATTACCACTCTATTTCGGCATAGGCATTTGCTTTTACCACAGGCACAGTCTTAGTAAGACAGAAGACATTCTCAACAAAATTTTTCGTTGCTATGAAAAGAAATGCAAACGCTGTTTGGAATGGCAGCATCAAAGAAGGCAAAGGCCACCTGAGCACCCAAAGCAATACCCTGAATCAGACTCCCTATTCGTTCAGCAGCCGCTTTGAGCAAGGCACCGGCACAAACCCCGAAGAGCTGATAGCTGCTGCACATGCAGGATGTTTTTCCATGAAACTATCCCTATCGCTCACTCAGGCCGGATTTATCCCGGACGAAATCCAGACGAGCTGCCAAATCACTATCGAAGACCTGAACATCACGAAGAGCGAGCTGACATGCACCGCCAAGGTGCCTGGCCTGGATGCTGCACGCTTTCAGGAATTTGCTCAGGATGCAAAAGCAAATTGCCCTGTGAGCAAAGCACTTAAAGCCCTTGATATTTCGCTCACAGCCACGTTGGCCTAAGCTTGTTTCGAATGGCAGTTTCCCTGTCTTGCTCCTTGCTGACAGGCTATTATTTATTGGCTTTTTCCCACCCACTGGCATTCGTTGTTGCCTGTCCTGAAAACAGGTTCAAGTCCCGTAACAACAGGAGTGCATCATTTGCTTCAGTCGGCAACCAAAAAGTATGCTCAAAAAACTAAGGAACACAAAACCGTGAGCAGCTCCTTTCTACTTGCAGCGCCGGGAATGTGTGAGCCGGAGCATGGGTAGCAAGCTTTGGGGGATAGTAGGAATTCATAAAGCCTACTTGAAAAACTTACCATTAGCCGCATCGCAATGGCGCTAATAATGCCTTAGTTTTGCTCCCGCTGCACGGGCTGTTTTTTGTGTGTTTTTCAAAGCACTATCAGCCCTTCAGCTGCAGTACTCGTAATACATTTGGCAACCCACAAACACTCATAACTCAAGCAACATGGCAGCATCAGAAGACAAATTGAAAGCGCTGAAAATCGCAATTGAAAAAATAGACAAAGACTACGGCAAAGGCTCTGTGATGATGCTGGGTGACCGGGGTGGCGAGGCTATTGAGTCTATTTCCACAGGCTCGCTAGGTCTGGATGTAGCGCTCGGTATCGGCGGCTTCCCACGGGGCCGGGTCATTGAAATCTATGGGCCAGAGTCTTCCGGTAAGACCACCATCGCCATCCACACCATTGCGGAAGCCCAAAAGAAGGGAGGCATTTGTGCCATCATTGATGCAGAACACGCCTTCGATGCTTCGTATGCCCGCAAGCTGGGTGTGGATGTGGACAACCTCCTCATCTCGCAGCCCGACTATGGCGAGCAGGCGCTGGAAATTGCAGACCGCCTCATCTCTTCCGGTGCGGTAGATGTCGTGGTAGTGGACTCGGTGGCAGCATTGGTGCCCAAGGGCGAACTGGAAGGAGAGATGGGCGACTCTAAAATGGGCCTGCATGCCCGCCTAATGAGCCAGGCGCTTCGCAAGCTTACTGCAACCATTTCCCGTACTGGAACGATCTGCATTTTCATCAACCAGCTACGCGAGAAAATCGGAGTGATGTTCGGCAACCCGGAAACCACTACCGGCGGCAATGCCCTGAAGTTTTATGCTTCAGTGCGCTTAGACATACGCCGTATCAGCCAGATCAAAGACGGCGATACTGCAACGGGCAACCGTACCCGCGTGAAGGTGGTTAAGAATAAGGTGGCGCCCCCGTTCCGCCAGGTGGAGTTCGACATTGTGTTTGGCGAAGGCATTTCCAAACTGGGAGAAATCATAGACATGGGCGTGGACCTCGGCATCTTGAATAAGAGCGGGAGTTGGTTTTCTTATGGCGACAGCAAAATTGGCCAAGGCCGTGATGCCGTGAAGCAATTCTTGCAAGACAACCCCGAAGTGATGGATGAAGTAGAAGCGCGTATCCGTGAAAAGCTCATGGCAGCCGTGCCCGATGAATAAGGGCTATCTCTGCAAATTCAAATGGTTTTCATCGAGGTTGTCACAAAAGAGGCAGCCTCGTTTTTTTATGTAGTCAGCTTGGGGGCCTTGAGTTAGGTTCGGGACATACTGCAACGGATGGCACGCTTTGGAAGCAGCCGAAATAAAGGGTACTGTATGGCCACGGAAGGTGCCGCATATTGGCTAAGAGTTCAGGTCTTCTTTGCTACGGCCTCTAGCATCACACTTTCGTAGGCTTCTACTACGTCCTGCCAGTTGTAGCGTGTGCGAATTTTTGACAGGTTTGCCTGAAGCCATGGTTCTTGCGTAGGCTTTGGCCCGGCATCTGCAATGATGTGGCTGATTTCGTCTGCGTCTGAAAAGTAGAAGGCATCGTGGCCCAATACGGCTTCATTAAAGGGATTTCGGTGAGCAGTGATGCGAGCTCGGCATCCCATCGCTTCCAGCAGTGAAGGGTTGGTACCACCAACGGAATGCCCGTGATAATACATGAAGGCATCATGGCGGAGCGCGTTGATGGTTGGCCCGTCGTAGATGGCGCCCAGGAAGCAAACATTAGCCTCATTGGAAAACAATTGCTTCATACGGGAGCCATAGGAATTGCTTGTGTTGCCTACCACCAGCACGGGTCTGCTGTCGCCGCTTTGCAAGCAACCGCGGATAATGGTTTCGATGTTGTTTTCCGGCTCCATTCGTGCGATGAGCAGGTGGTAGCTTTCCTTAGACACTCCGAAGCTGTGCAGCACTTCCGGATCGGAATGCAAGTGAATGTCTGCTCCGTAAGGGATAAACCGTGCCTCGCGCCCGTAGCGGTTTTTCAGATATTTTTCAATAGCCAGTGAATCGGCAATCATCATGTCGGCATGGTGAGCGGCCCAGGCTTCTGCGTGTTTCAAAAATGCCTGAATCTTCTTACTATACTTGCTGCGTTTCCATTCCAGGCCATCCATGTTTACTAAATGGGCGGCGTTCTTAGGCCAGCGCCACCACCAGACAGAAGAGCTGGTATAGCCGAGTTGCAAAATCACGTCAAAGCTGCGTTTTCGGGCATCATTGATGCAATTGAGGTCGTATAAAAATTGGCCTGCGGTGCCTAATTTATCTTCCGGGTCTTTGCAGTGGATGAGCTGAACACCCTTCCAGCTTTCTTCTTTGCATTCGTGGTGAATGGAATTATAGACCCAGACTTTATGCCCTTTCTGCACGAGTCCCAAAGCCAGTTTTTCGGCGCATTCTTCAAATCCGCCATACCGGTTTGGAATTCCACGCGTACCGAGGATGCCTATCTTCATGTTCCCTACTTAAACTTCTAAAATCGGCTATAATGGTGGTTAATGCAGCACTTGCCGATAAGCCCTCAGGGTCTCCTGAGCAGCATTTTCCCAGGTGAATTTATCAAAGATTTTCAGCCTGAGTTTTTCATCGTAAGGAGCCTCATAAGCCTTCAGCACGGCATTTCGGATTGAATCAATATCGTTAGGGTCGGAATAATAAGCGAAGTCGCCAAAATACTCAGGAGCATCGTCGCCTTTATTTCCGATCACCACATTACAACCCATGGCAGCAGCCTCAAGAGATGAGAGTCCTGTCGTCTCAAAAAAAGATGGCATGGCGTGCACCTTAGCGGAGGCATACGCTGCAAAGACCTCGTCCCCTTGCAGCCAGCCCTCGAAAAAACAGTCATTACCGGCAGCTTGCTGGCATAGTCGTTCATACTGGGCGTGGTTGGGTGAGGCTTCACCGTGAATGATGAGCTTCAAACCGCTTCCGCGCAATGCCTGAATCAGCCTGAGTTGATTTTTTCGGGGTTCTATCCGTCCCATACATACTACAGCGCCTTTATGGGAAGGGATCACTGGATAATCCTTCAAAACCCGTGGCATATCAACGCCATTTGGGATGATATGGTATGCGGGTGCATAGCTATAGTGACGGGCAAAGCGCTGGTATTCCGATTCGCTGTTGGGCAGCAACAGGGAGGCATTTTCCACTATCCTAATAACGGATCTGCGATGGCCTCGGGTCAGGTATCGGAGGCTACCTATTTTTTCTCCGTTCCGAAAGCGCCGGCCTATGACTTTCAAATACTCCATCCCGTCCGTCCCAAATTGCTTGCGCAATATGCCCCGCAGGCTGTTGTCCTGATCCTCATGGCCGTATTCAACGAAAATTGGCGACACTACATAGGGTCGTTCGCAAATAGCCGCATGGCGCAAGATGTCGGCAGGCCGGGTGATGTTGAAAAAATGAAGCAAATCATACTTGCGATAATCAATAGGTTGATTGGTGAGTAGGATGTCAATTTTGACACCCAGTTCCCGCAAGTACAACGCTGTACGTTCTATTTGCTTCGTATCGCCACCTGGCGAGCTGAATAAAGTGGCCCTTGAGATGGCCGCGATGCGATACATAATGAGTACTGCGAAGCTATTTCCTTTTTGCCGTTTTGTAAACAGCCCGAATCAGGCCGGAAGGTAAAAACGAAAGCATATATAATAAATACGGCTCTGAGTTGCGTGGATAAGCTTTCAAGGCTTCGCGTAAATGTTTTCGGGCCATGGTGGCATTGTGGTTGTTCCAAAGATATTTTTTTGCTACCAGGGCATGATAAGAGGCTTGCTTAAAAGCTTGCCCGCCTTGCGCCTGAATCAGGCCTGCTAATTGAGCCGCATCTGCATCCTGAACCTCTTCCTGCTCCAGCGATCTGCGGCGGATTTCATGAAATGCCTCGGGCCGCCAGCGTTCGTCAATCGTAACGGACTCCGGGTTGATCCGGACCTGCAGCAATACTTCGGGCAGATTGCAGCCGGGGCCATGTGTCATCATCCGTAGCCACAACAGCCAATCCTCAAACTGCAAAGCATTTTTGGGATAAGCACCTGCAGCGAGTGCAGCATCCTTCCGGAACATAACGGCGGGGTGTATGAAGGGGTTTTTTTCAAACCTCCTCTTCCAGATTTCTTCGAATCGGTATCCAACGGGTGCCTCCAGCTTGCACAGGTAATTGCCATCCTGATCCACATATTCTGCATCGGAACCTACCAAGAGGTATTTCGGATGCTGTTGTAAAAAAGAATACTGCTTTTCCAGGCGTTGCGGCAGGCAGATATCATCGGCATCATGACGGGCAATCAAGCCAGAACGTGCCAGGCCAATGCCTTCATTGAGCGAAGCAATCAAACCTTTATTAGCTCTGCTGATAACCCGGATGCGTGGGTCTTGAAAGCTTTGAATGATGCGAAGGGAATCATCCTTGGAGCCATCATCAATGATGAGGAATTCAAAGTCTTCAAAGCTTTGCGATAGCACACTTTCAATTGCCTCCCGGATGTATGCACCCGCATTGAAGGCGGGCATTAGCACTGTAAGTGCAGGGTTAGGATTCGGCATCGGTTGCTTTGCTGGCGAAAGTACCTAACAGCAAAATGAACTCGATGACAACCGTGAGCGTCATCATTTCGAACCAATAATCTAACCAGAACAATCCGAGCAAGGCCAGCAGCAGCCAGCGCCCGTCTTTGAAATCACGGCAGGCTATCCACAGCCAACCAAAGTATAAAGCCACAAAAAGCATTAGGCCAATCAGTCCATATTCACCGGCAAGTTGCAGGTAGGTGCTGCCGGGCATATTGATTACGGAATGCTCACCTACATCTCGTGAAAACACGTACATCAGGGTGTAGAAATGGTTTTCCAGGAAAGGGCGGCTGATGTAAATCTGTTTTTGTGGGAAGCTTCCCTGAAGTTTCAGTCCCGTCATCTTGACGGCCAGCTTCGAAGAAAAATTCCCCATTCCGGCCCCGGCCAGCCAATGTATCGGGTGTTCATTCAGGTAGCTTATTGTTTGCCGGATGGCAAATGCCTTAGCGGGCTTACCGTAATGCGCGAGCAAGGTGTGTTCTGGCGGCACACCATACCATTTTTCAAAAGACGGACGAATGGCTGCTGGTTCCAGAACCAGATAGCTCCAAGCCGGTTTATCTATCGTATCGCTCGTTTGGCGCAGCCGGATTAATAGTTGTGGCATCTGGCGAAACGTGCTGTCAGGCACTCGCAGGCTCAGGCTGCGCAAAGGAAAATCCATCATCCGTGCTGCACTGTCCGAAAGCAAGGAATCTTTATCAGCAAGTTCCGATGCGATGAAAGGCTTGTTTTCATTGCTCAGTCGGCTCAGAACATGCCGTACATACAGGAAATTCTGTGGAGATAAGGTGGGGTAGATAACCGCTGTCAGCAACATCAGCTTTAAGGCATCCGCACGTAGTCCCTTCCTGCCACCAGTCAGAAGCATCAGCAGCAACAGGAGCATCATCCCGAAGCTGACCACATTGCTGGTGCACATCAACAACACCAGTACACAAAGTGCGGCATAACCCAAATTTTTGCGCAGCAGGAAAAACAAAACTCCCATCAGGGAAATGGCTGCATTGTTGAGCGAATTATTCAGGCAAATCCCGGTCAGCCTGTCCCCTGTAGATGCGCCATACTTCAGCCCACTATCGTAAAACCAGTAGGGCATGATGTGCCCGGACTCGACTATCAAAGCAGAAAACTGACCCAGGGTTACAAGGGCATTCAATACAAAGAAGGCTTTGGATGTTGCAATCAGTACCTCCAGGTTTTTTTGCCGGGCCGTTAGATAAAGCAGGTAGAAAACAGCCCCTCCTGCCAGCCACTGAATGGCACCCCATGCAGCACCCAACACATATCCTGCCTGACTGAAAGAACCATATAGAGCGGCGACGGTGATGCCCAACACGGGCATCAGGATGTAAAACCAAACCGGCCCGGGCAAAGCCCGAAGCTTCACTTTTTTCCAAAAGAGCCAACAACCGTAAAACACGATTCCTACCAGCTTTACATACAGTTTGATGTGTACTGCCGCTACCAGAAATGCCAGCAAAGCCCAATCGGTTTGCAGCAACAAGTGCCCGACAGACTTTTTGAGGTTACGGTGTTCAGGCATGTTTGATTTTGGAAGCTTTTGCAAAGAGAAAGCGCATTAGGGGTTGAATTGGCGTAGCACCTTTCCGTCGCCCCGACGTAATAGCCGCAGCGGAATGCTCAGGAAAAGATAAACCAACAAGCCAAGTATGGCCTGCCCGGCAAAGGGTAAGGGAACCCACAACACACTCAGCCCACATGCTGCAGCAAATAGGGCCAATAGAAGGGGGCGATGGTCTAAGTGAATTAAATTTTTCCGCAACTCCAGCGCATAGAGAAATGCCTGGAAAATGGAAGCCATCAAGAATGCTGTTGCCGCACCACAACCCGAAAACAACGGGATGAGTGCCGCATTTGCTGCAATGTTGAATAGGGAGGTGATGACTGTGATACGGGCTACTGCTTTGTATTTTTTCGCAGAAAATGCCAGCATCCAAAACAGGTTTTGTGCAAAATGAAAAGGGAGAGCCAGAGAGAGTATGCCCATCTCTGTAGCATTTGTGTATCCATACTTCCCAGCCGTCACTGCAGAGATAAATGGCCCCCAAAACAGATTCATGCAAAGCACCAGTAGCGCTGCCAGCCACATCTGCATCCGGTATATCTGCTGAATCCTGGGTGTCTCTTTTGCGTCCAATTGCCGGACACGAAGCAACATCCGCGCCAGCTTGGGCATCAGCATCATGCTAATCACGGAAATCGGCATCCGTAATAATTCAAACCCCCGGGCGGCAAACGTGTACAGTCCTGTTGCCGAATTGCTGCTGAGCAAACCCATCAAGATCCAGTCTGCCCGTCCGCCCAGCCGGATGTCAAACACAACCGTAATGGCCTGTGGGGTCGCTTCGCGCAGCAAGCGCAAATACCCCTTTCGTTTCACCGCCCAATTCATCCCTTTGATGCGGAGTAAAAAGAAAACAGACATGGCCGCGAGTTCCAGTACATAGGGAATCATCAGTAAGAGGGCCGCATCATTCAAGGTCACTTGCATCCCTCGTTGCATCAGCCACACCAGCGAGGAGATGCGCAACACATTACTGCAAAACGAAACGATGGCATAGGGTAGAAATCGTTCACGGGCATTCAGCAAGGTTTTCAGCGGCGTCACCATCAGGTTGAATCCCTGCGCAAGAAATAAGATGGGCAGAATAGCTAAACCTTCGTGCCCTTCGGGAAAAGCAAAACGCAGTACAAACAGGATAATAGCCGTGAACACACAACCACTTATGGTGTGGTACAGGAAGGCGGCCGTCACCCAGGTGCTGGTGTCGTTGCCAGCGGCAGAACGCCGTAAGGCCACCTGCTCCAACCCAAAGGAAATAATCATGATCAGCCACATGCTGACGGCATTGCCCCAGGAAAGCACACCGAATGCTGCCGTGCTGAAATGCAACGAGAGTATGTAATAAAACGCGATGCCGAGTAAGGGCACGAGCGCCGATTGCACCGTGGCGGCGCCTATTCGGGCTATGGTCTTTTGAGAAGGAGGGGGAACGCTCAAGCTGAGTACCGCTGCGAAAGCGGGGCGCAAGTTAGCAAATGCAGCCAGCCCGATTGTTCAGGGAATCCTGTAAAGGAATCAGCCTTGCAGTTCCCCCAACACGGCCCAGGCCAGTGTGCCAATGGCTGTCTCCATGGCCCGCTCATCAATATCGAACTTAGGATGATGTACGGATGCCGTGAACTCCCGCTCTTCCCGGCTGGTGCCTATACGGAAATAGCAACCCGGAACCTGATGACTGTAAAACGCAAAATCGTCTGCAGTCATGCGCAGACTGAGTAGCCGCACCTGAGTATCGCCTAAATATTCCCGGGCCTTGGCCTCCGCGCGGGCTGTAAGCTCCGGGTCGTTATAAAGTGAAGGATAACCCTTGGGGATATCAAGCTCAGCATGGGCTTCAAAGGCAGTACTGATGCCTTCCACAATGTTCCGGATCAGGCCATGGGCGCGCGTGCGCCAGGTCTCATCCATCGCCCGTAGGGTGCCGCTTAGTTCCACAAATTCCGGAATCACATTGTTGACCGTGCCTCCTGCAATGCGACCGAATGATAGCACACAGGGTGACACCGGATTACTCTTTCTACTCACCACCTGTTGCAACGCAGTAATGATTTGTGCCGCTATACTAATCGGGTCAATAGTCTGATGCGGCAAGGCAGCGTGTCCCCCTTTGCCGATAATGCGGATATGTATTTCATCCGTACTGGCCATATACTGACCCGGGCGGAATCCCACAACACCTGCCGGCAAATGCGGATATACATGTAGGCCGAAAATGGCATCTACAGTCGGATTTTGAAGTACGCCTTCCGCAATCATCAGGCTACCACCACCAGGATGTTTTTCTTCACCGGGCTGGAACATAAACTTCAAACGCCCTACCCACGCTTCGCGGTGTTGCGACAGGATGCGCAGCAAGCCCAGCAAGCAGGTCATGTGTACATCATGGCCACAAGCATGCATCACCCCTTCCCGCGCACTTTTGTAGGGCACATCATTTGCCTCATTTATGGGCAGTGCATCTAACTCCGCCCGAACAGCGACACAACGTTTCCCGGGTTCCCGTCCTTCCAGCACTCCTACAATGCCGGTTCCCGCTATGCCTTGCTCATGATCAATACCCCATGCCCGGAGCTGTCCTGAAATAAAAGCTGCTGTTTCAACCTCTTCAAAAGAAAGCTCCGGGTGGCGGTGCAAGTGCCTGCGAATACGGCTCCATTCATCCATGCCTTCAGCAGCAGCGAGGCGTAGGGTTTCAATGTTCATTGCGAAGTGTGTTGATGACTATTATGTCAGGTACAATCATGCAGGGTGAATAGCGTTCAGACAGTTGCCGATACAGCTTCACGGCCTCTTCCCGGCTTTTAAAATTGCCCACTTTCAGCCGGTAGGTGGGGGCTATATAGCTTAGGTATGTTGCCACTCCTGGATGCATGCGGATAAACTCCACCTTGTATTGCTGCGCCAGGTTACGGTCCCTGCCATTGTAAATCTGAACCCGATAGCCCCGTGCCGAATGAATGGAGCCCCGCATGCCTTGATAGCCTCGCTCGGGCTTATTCGCAAAAAGAATTGCGAGCCGAGGATCTGTATGGACTACTACTCCGGATGAATCATCCCTGCTTTGCGCCCATAGGGTCGCCGGCAACAAAATCATCCATAGAAAAATCAGGTAAAACCCCTTCATCACTCGATTCAAAAAATTGAAGTTGCGAAGCTACACTACCGCTGTTTGCCTCCTTTCTTCCCACCGTTCATCCCTTCTCAACAAGCCTATCAGTCTCTCGCATGCCCTTCGGCCTCCTGCATGATTTGCTCACTGGCTGAGCAGCCGATACGAGTTGCGCCGGCCTCAATAAGCTGCTGTGCAAACGCCCAGCTCCGGATGCCGCCAG
>JAFDYC010000082.1 GCA_018267625.1 Bacteroidota bacterium | reverse complement strand
GTTGCGTCCTTTAGGTTTGCTGCGGCTCATATTTAGATAACAGCTATTGCCATTATCACTTTTCTTTTTTGCTTCTTTTTTCTTTGTGAATTCTGTTCACAATGTGGATAACCTGACCGCCGGCAGCGGCGCTTTACAATTTGCGTCAAGGACTTTAATGCCTACTGTGCGATGTAATCCGCTGCCGGTCACTTTTTCCCTTGGTGGCCATATAACAATTAGGGTTTCGAGGCCCATTATTAAGGACTAGGCCGATGGGACAAAAAGGTCAGGTCAACCACAAATCTAAAACACCCCGGTATTCTGCCATGAATCAAAACACACAGTACTTCGTCGGTATCGACATTTCTAAAAGCTGGTTTGATGCCGCTCTGCAGGCGATGACCAACCGCTCTAAAGACCCCGTGCACACAGAGCGCTTTAACAACGATGCCGCAGGCCTCAAGGCCTTTGGCCACTGGCTCGCCAGCTATGGTGCCCGCAAGGGTACGGACACCCGGCTGGTCATGGAAAACACCGGTATCTACCATCGCCCGCTGTGGCAATGGGCCTCTGCCTCGGGTATTCCCATCCATATCGGCAACGCCGCCCACATCAAATGGAGCCTCGGCATCACCCGCGGCAAGGATGACAAGACCGACTCAATACGCCTATGCCACTATGCAGCCAAAGAAGCCGATAGCCTCAAAGCCGCGCCCACCCTCAATCCGGCCATTCTAAGGCTCAAAGACTTTCAATCCTCCCGAACCCGGCTGCTTGCTCAACTGGGCGCGAACGAGGGCTACCTGGCTGAGCTCAAAAACATCAACGACAAAGGCACCCAGAAGGTGTTGGAGCAGGCCTACCGCAGCGCCATAGAGGGCCTTAAACAATCCATCAACGCCATCGAGGCAGAGATAAAAGCTATTCTAAACGCGAACGCCGAACTGAAGGCCAACTACAAGCTGCTGCTCAGCGTGCCTGGCATCGGCCATGTCACGGCGGTATATCTGCTGTGCTGCACGGCCAACTTCATCGCCCGGCCCAGCGGCAAACAGTTAGCCTGCTACGCCGGCCTCGCCCCCTTCGAATCCAGCAGCGGCAGTGCCCGCAGAGGAAGGCCAAGGGTGCATAAGATGGCCAACAAAGAACTGAAGCGGCTACTCTATATGGGCGCCCTGGCCGCCATTCAACACAATGCAGAGCTGAAGGCATACTATACCCGGAAAATGGCAGAAGGTAAGGCACACCTAAGCGTACTGAATGCA
>JAFDYC010000081.1 GCA_018267625.1 Bacteroidota bacterium | reverse complement strand
TGAACTCGGCAGCGAAATCGCCAGTGGTCCCTACATGCTGCACCTCAGCACCCGCGAGGGCATGAGTGCCCTGATTCCGCTGAGCTTGCAGCGATAGCACAAAGAGGAAATAAACATAGAGGTTGCCCCAAAAAGGCAGCCTCTTTTTTGATATTACTGAAAAGAAGGGAGTAGTTTGTTGTGAGTCCCTCGGCGTATGATGAACTGAATTGGCTGCTCCTCATTGTCGCTTCCATTACTGTTTCGTTATGCGCATGACCCCGGTATGGCGGCCCGCATCTGTAATCCGCAGTGTGTAGATGCCGTCGGGCAAATTTTCTATAGGAATCAGTTGGCGGGCTGTGTTTATGTGAAAGCTGCCCATCTGTTGTCCCAGCATATTATATAGCTTCAGTTTTGCACCCTGAGCGCCTTCAACCGTGATGACATCCGAAACAGGATTGGGATAGATCCGAAAATCATCGAGCATAGGCAGATTTCCGACGCTGAGTGCCAGGGGTAGGCAGGCGGTACTACTGCCGCCGCAGCTTTCATTGTAAGCCGTTACGCATACGTTGTAGTGGCCATTGACGCTGTAGGTATGGAGCACGGCGCCATAATATCCGCTGGTTATTTTCTGAGTGCTACCATCGCCAAAGTCCCAGATTAGACTGTCCAGGCCGGGGATGGTACCCGTGTAGGTGTAGGCCCGATACATGCCGGAAGCGGCTGATTGCACTAAAGCGGCTATAGGCGGGGTGCAGGAGCAGTTGGCCCAGCCCCATTTGGCTACAAAGAAATTGAAGAAGTTGTCCAGGCTGAGGGTATCCGGACCGATGGCCTGAGCAGCATCATTATAAGTTCCACCCACATAGAAATTGCCCCGTCGGTCTGCAACGATACTACTTCCAAAGGAATTGCTAGGGCCGCTCAGAGCAGTCATTTTCTGTAACTTACCAGTCTGGGTGTCGAATTGTATGATGTAGGCATCCTCTTTGTCTAAGAGGGGATTGTTAGTGAGCAGACCTCCGGGATAGCTGAGGCTGTCCTTGAAGCGGCCTGTGATGGCCAGCTTGTGATTGACAAGCGCCATGCCTGATATTATATCGTCATTACCCGCTAAATGATTGTTGGAGTTAATCCAAAGGACATTTCCGGTAGCCGCATCCATTTTCATCACAAAATGGACTCCCTGAATTGTATGCTGGGCATTGCGAAACAAAACGCCATTGAAGTAAGCACTATCAGCAGCAAAACCGTCCACATATACATTTCCCTGGGCATCTAATTGCAGGGCATGGCGGGGAAATTGAACGAATGAAGTAGGGTTGGGGGTTTGTCGTAAAGGATTGGAAACTTTAGACCAGATTAAGGTTCCATTGAGTGCCGAAAAACTAACGACAAAGGAAGAATTAAAACCCACCGATGTACCTCCTATGCTTACCATATCCGTTACTGTTGTACCGCCTTGTATGATAAACCGATTGTTTGCTTCATCGTATTGAAAGCTGCTTAATGCCAAATTATAAACGTAAATAAAATTACTTACCGAGGGAGTGGGTAAGATGGGGGCCTGTATTCCACCCAAGAACTGTCCGTTGCTGCTGTATTTAAGGATATGCATCCCGAGTGAATGCACCGGATAACTTCCTTCTGCATAAACACCGGGGCTCAATAACGTCAGCAGATAGACCGCCCCTTCCTTACTCAGAATCATATCCGCAGGCTGACTAAGGGCCCAGGCTGTATCGTGGTTCATCGTTGCGGGTTGTGGCATGCGGAGCCACTGCAAATGGCCGGCAGTGTCCCATTTGGCCAGAAACATGGTTTTGTTGGGGTTGACCACAGTGGTGTCGGTGCTAAAATGGCCACCGCCGGCTAAGGCCATGTTCATGAAGCCAGAAACAAACACACCGGACTCTGTGGAGGCTTTTACGGATACGGATACATCGGAGTCTGAGCTGGTGCCGATGAGCCGGCTCCATCGGTAGTGCCCTTCGCAACTAAAGCTGCTGAGCAGGATGTCATATTTTCCAAATCCTGTTTCCGATTGCCCGGCCACCTTCAGGTTGCGACTATTAGCCAAGATTAAGCTGTAAACATTGCCGGATTCGTCTGTAGCCATATCAACCAAGCTCCTATGCCACAGTGAAATGGTAGGATTGCTAGCACCAGTAGAGTCGAAGCTTACTGCATTGCCCCATTGCCAGGTTTGGGCCTTAGCGGGAATCCCCGGGAACGTAGTGGTCAGGGCCAAAATGAAGAATATGAATAGTTTCATAAATAGGGATTTCCTTGAAGAAAGCGCTTCAAGTGCTGAATAAAGTTAAGCGTGCATTTTTCGTAATATTACTTTAAAAAAAAATGTTATCCATTTAGTATTTGTAGATGAAGTTTGTTTCAAACAAAAGATCTGCTTTATGAGAAACATTATCCTCATGGTCCTGCTTTCAGTGATTGCCGGTGCTGCTCAGGCACAAATAATGACCGTACACAACCACACTTCATGCCCGGTGAATGTGTATCCTTTTGATGGGAATAAGAATACCTGCTATCCGTTAGTTTGTGGAGTCCATACGCCGTATATCGCAGGAGCATACAGTACCTTAACGATAAATATCACTTCTATGCCATGTAGTTATGGTAAGGATTGGGTATATGCCGCACTAAATACCAATCCAAACAAGATGGGTTATGCCGATGGCTGCGAAGTAGGAGAAAATGTTTATGATGGGAATCTTAATTCTTGCAGCACGATTTATTCTGGCTCATTCTATGTGGTTAGTTGCGGCAGTTTTGTCAATGTAACCTGGATGAGTAAGGTGCCAACCCCCGGCGATGTAACCATAGATATCAACTAAAATCCCGGTTAGGGAAAATAGCTATGACCCCGGTTTTGGGGCCGTATTTTTTTAGGGAGATGCCTCAGCCCTTTATCCGTGTTTGCTGGTGTCCCAGGGCATTCCTCAAATGGGGTCAAGAGCCGCCAGTTGTTCTGATGTGTTTCAGAAAGCTTTTATGGTCACGGATTTATATCCTTT
This sequence comes from Bacteroidota bacterium, assembly GCA_018267625.1. GTDB lineage: Bacteria > Bacteroidota > Bacteroidia > Chitinophagales > Chitinophagaceae > UBA1952. The sequence continues at coordinate 54,706 of JAFDYC010000081.1, read as the reverse complement.
CCGCAATAATGGCAAGGGCATTCATGGAATTTTTGTAGCGGGTAAAAACCTGCTTCATCTCATTGATGCGGCGACGGGCTCTGGGCTGGCGGAGGATGTTGAAACCAATCTTCAGGCTACGGATCAGGCCTTCATCATCAATCACTCGTCTGGTTTCTAAAAGTGACATCGGGCGGGTGTGGATTTCTTTGATGCGGAAGCCTTCCTGCTCCAGCAGGCTGACCCATTCCGACTGAGTGAGGGGGCGTGCATTAACTTTAATACTACGGGCCAGTTCCTGTTGGATTGTTGCTTTTTTCCCGGGGTCGAGGGAATCCGGAGTGAGGCCCAGTTCATGAATCCCATACAGACCTCCCGGACGCAGTAAACGATGCGCTTCACGGATAATTTCAGCCTTACGGTGGTCGGCTTGCATGGTGAGCATGGCTTCTCCATATACCTTATCCGCTTCGCCCTCGTTAAGAGCCACTTTTGCGGCATTGCCCAGGATGATTTGCCTGTCGGGGCCATAAATCTTCTTCCGGAGTCGTGCAGCAGCTTCTTCATTCAACTCAACTCCCGTGTAGGATTTGGGACGTTTTTGCAATACCTGCAAGGCGGTGTAGCCGATACCGGGAGCAAACTCCACAACATGGTCTTTGCTGCTGATACCCAGACTATGAATCATTTTTTGCGTTAGCTCTTTGCCACCTGGGCGCAAGACTTTCTTACCCATTTTAGCCAGAAGCCAATGCCCCTGTTCAGCATCTATTACCCGATTACTCATGTCTGTATTTCAAGAATTTCTATCAAATGTCAGGCCTCATTCAGGAATGCATTGACGATTCAGGGAAACTCGGCTTTTGAAATTGGGAATGAGTGAAAGCAGTAGCTGATGGGCCTCAGTAAGCTTATTACCGAAACTGATAGTGGCCCGTATGGCTTTGGGCTATTTTTGCAAAAAATGGATTCTATGCTGAAAACCGGCAACACCGTGGTGAGTATTTATACCGAAATGACTCCGAATCCGGAGACGATGAAGTTTGTAGCCAACAAGCTTTTATATCCTGGGAAGAGCATTGATTTCCCCGATGAGGGTAGTGCAGCCCCTTCGCCGCTAGCTAAGGAGTTGTTTGCTTTTCCTTTTATCCGAGCCGTGTTTATCGCTTCCAATTTCGTCACGCTGACTAAGACGCCGGACACGGATTGGAGCGAGGTGATACCCACGATTCGGGAGTTCCTGAAGAACTATCTCGAATCCGGGGCAGTCATAATTAACGAGTCGGAAGTGCCCCTGCGAAAGGCGGTACATAATAGTGAGCCGAGCGAAAATGATAGTGATGTTGTGAAGCGAATCAAGGAGTTGCTGGAGAGCTATGTGAGGCCTGCTGTAGAGATGGATGGGGGTGCGATTCAGTTTCGTTCCTATGAAGATGGTGTGGTGAACCTGCTCATGCAGGGCTCCTGCTCCGGCTGCCCTTCTTCGATGATTACACTCAAGGCGGGCATCGAAGGCATGATGAAACGCATGATTCCTGAAGTGAGGGAAGTAGTTGCAGAATCTGTATAGTCAATACCCCCGATTTTTCTTTTAGAAAGCAGCCTGCGGGTTGCTTTTCTTTTTTGAAAAAAGTTGGGAGTCGGTTACAATAGCGGCAATGAAATAGAGCCAGTGCGAATTCATGCAATCATAGGCAGCTCCATTTGATGTGCCTTGGTCACATTGTACCAATACTGCATCATATCCCAGGCGGCGGTAGGGCAGCGCTCGGCACAAAGGCCGCAGTGCAGGCACACATCTTCATCTTTCACCATGATACGTCCGGTTTTTAAGATGCCACTTACATACAAGGGCTGATCGGTATTTTCTGCAGGCACTTTAGTACGCTGGCGTAGGTCCTCTTCCGGCCCATCGGGTATGAAGGAAATGCAGGATGTGGGGCAGACGTCCATACAGGCATCGCATTCGATACATTTATCCATCGTGAAGACGGTTTGGACATCGCAATTGAGGCAGCGTTGTGCTTCGCGAAAGGCGGTGGCTTCATCAAAGCCTAATTCCACTTCTTGTTTGCGGTTGTGCAGGGTCAAAGATTTGGCAGCCTGGGGTACGATGTAGCGCTCATCATTCACTACATAGCTGTCATAGCTCCATTCATGAATGCCCATCTTTTGGGCGTGCAGGTTAGTATCTGCTGCGGGCCGGTCTTTCAGCAGGTTGAGGCCTTCGCAGGCAAGGTGTATGGAGATGGCTGCCTGATGCCCGTGCGCCACGGCAGTGATGACATTCTTAGGCCCAAAGGCTGCATCACCACCAAAGAAAACCTTAGGATGAGTAGAAGCAAAAGTGAGGGCATCCACTACAGGCATATTCCATTTATCGAAGTCAATGCCGAGCTCGCGTTCAATCCAGGGGAAGGCATTCTCCTGCCCCACGGCAACCAACACATCATCTGCAGGATAAAATACTTCGGGTTCGCCGGTTGGAATCAGGCTGCGCTTTCCGTTTGCATCATATTCTGCCTGCACCTTTTCGAAGTACATGCCAGCCAGCTTGCCATTCTCTACCACGAAACTTTTAGGCACATGATTGTCAATGATGGGGATGTCTTCGTGTTGGGCATCTTCTTTTTCCCAGGGCGAAGCTTTCATTTCAGCATAGGGTGAGCGAACGATCACCCGAACCTCTTCACCACCCAGGCGGCGTGCGGTCCGGCAGCAGTCCATAGCGGTGTTGCCACCACCCAGCACGATGACCCGTTTACCGATTTTATGCGTGTGTTCAAAGGCCACATTCGCCAGCCAGTTGATACCGATATGAATGTTGGCTGCAGCTTCTTCACGTCCTGGCAGTTTCAGGTCGCGGCCTTTGGGTGCGCCACTGCCTACGAACAGGGCATCGTATCCTTTTTCTAAAAGTCCTTTTAGTGAAGAGACGTATTGGTTGAAATGGGTACTGATACCGAGGCGCAGGATGTAGCCTACTTCTTCTTCCAGCACTTCTGCCGGCAGGCGGAAAGAGGGTATCTGCGAGCGCATAAAGCCGCCGCCAGAATGCTGCTCGTCATAGAGGTCAATTTCATAACCCAGAGGTGCGAGGTCACGGGCTACGGTGAGTGCGGCAGGGCCGGCGCCAATCAAGGCAATTTTCTTTCCGTTGGGCGGGAAAGGGCCTTGGGGCATCCTACTGATTACTTCGTCTTTATTATCCGCGGCCACGCGTTTCAGCCGGCAAATAGCAACAGGCTCTTCCTCCACCCGGCCCCTGCGGCAGGCCGGTTCGCAAGGGCGGTCGCAGGTGCGGCCCAGGATGCCGGGAAAGACATTGCTGTCCCAATTCACCATATAGGCATCCGTGTAACGGCCTTGGGCAATCAGGCGGATGTATTCCGGCACCGGAGTGTGCGAAGGACACGCCCATTGGCAATCCACGACTCGATGAAAATATTCGGGGTTCTTAATGTCAGTAGGCTGCATGGTAACGATGATTTTCTGTGACTTCCGTCAATGAGAAGACGGGTTGAAAAGACTACGAAATGTAGGAAAATGCCTGAGAATGATTTTTGAGGACGGTGCAGTAGCTCCTGATGATCATCGGTTGAAGGCAGTGTCTTGTCGGTGTGTGCGGTTTCGCCTCCCTGCCTGCTGCTTAAATTTGCTACAGCCATGCAATTCGATAAAATCAAGAATAAAGGACAGGCACAGCTATTTCATAGTGAGTTGCTGGAAAGCATGACGAAGACCCACCCGATCGTCATCTATAGCCTGTATTTACCCGTTATTGCGGGTATGTTGTATTACGGTGCCGCATACAAAGGGTTGAATCCCTGGATGGAGTTGCTGCTTTTTGTAGCGGGTGCTTTATTCTGGAGCCTGTTCGAATATTTCGCACACCGTAAGCTTTTTCATTGGGCCGCAGAAAGCCCGAGGGCGCAGAAATTCGTCTATACCATGCACGGGGTTCATCATGAATTTCCCCGGGATAAAGAGCGCTTGTTCATGCCACCGGTGCCCAGCATCATTGTTGCTTCCCTTTTATTCTCACTGTTTTATTTCCTGATGGGCTGGCATGCGCTGGCCTTCTTCCCGGGATTCCTGTTTGGCTACCTTATGTATGGCTCCATGCATTTTGCCATCCATGCTTTTGCTCCGCCCCGATTCATGAAAGCCCTATGGCGCAACCATCACCTGCATCATTACAAATGCCCTGAGAAGGGCTTCGGAGTCAGTTCCGTGCTGTGGGATATCGTGTTCGGTACTGTTCCTAAAAAAGAGGAATAATGCAACAAGCTTTGTTCGTTTTTTATATAAAACGAGCGTTTCAAAGACCTTGAAAAACAGCTTCCATCTCAGCCAGCATCATGGCTGTGGCGCCCCAGACAATCCGGTCATTTGATAAGCGATATGCAGGCACCTGAATACTTAAGTCAGGATGTGAAGGCGGGCGCACGATGGTTTCGATTTTGTTGCGTGGGTCAAAGAGTTCATTGAGCGGAGTCTCTATCACCTCCGTTACTTCATCCGGGCTGGCTATGAATTGGGGTCGTTGCTCCAGCCAGGCTACAAAAGGATGTACCAAAAAATGAGACACCGGAATATAGATGGGGGTCAGTGCTCCCAGCAATTCCGGAGCCTGATGCGGAATACCGATTTCTTCTTCAGTCTCGCGCAGTGCCGTCCTGTCGAAGCTTTTATCTTCCGGCTCAAAGCGGCCGCCGGGGAAAGATATTTGTCCGCTGTGTGCACCGCCATCTTCCACCCGACGAATGAGTGCCAGGTTCCAGGTTCCGTTCAGTGGGTATAAGAGCTGCAAGACGGCACTGTTGCGGGCATCGGCAGGAGGGCTTTCCGGCATCGGGCGCAGGGGGCCTTTCATCCTTGCCTGAGCAGCCCGGCCTGGCAGCGGCTGAGTGAGCCTGAAACGCAATTTTTCGATGACATCCTGCACCTTCCGAAGGTAGTGCCGATGCAACTTGGCTTCGTTTTTTGGCGAGCTTGTAACGCCGGCTTCCAGCATGCCTTCCCGTAATTTGCTCCGCTCTTCTTCTATTTCTAATGAAGTATTCTTTCTTTTTTATTGCCGGCCTTCTGTGCCTGGCTACATCTTCATTCGCACAAATGCCCGATACGCTTCGCCGTCGCGACCCGGGTGGCTGGGAGTTTATTCAGGTGCGCCGTGGCAACCTGGTGATGAGTGAAGGAAAGACCCATCAGGGTTTGCGTGAGGGTGTCTGGACAGAGTTCTGGGAAAACATGTTGCCGCATACACTCACGTCTTTTACTAAAGGCAAGAAAAACGGAACTTATGTGGAACTACGCCGTACCGGGCAGGTGGAGAAGCTTATCAGCTACACTTCCGACCTCCCCGATGGGCCTTCCAGAACGTATTTCCCCGGCGCCAACATGGCCGAAGAAACCTATTATTCAAAAGGTGTGCGCAGTGGCTGGTACACGCGCTGGTACCTCAATGGCCCCATGCAGGAGCATAGTAATTACAACCACAATGTCCACGATGGGAAGAGTACTTTTTATCGGGAAAATGGGCAAAAACTTGCCGAATACACCTATGACCGAGGCAAGCTGGAAGGGGATGCTGCTACTTACGGGGATAATGGTAATGTAACTGAAAGCGGATTTTACAGCAACGACCAGAAGACGGGTATCTGGAAAGAGTTTTATCCCGATGGGAAATTGAAAAGTGAAGGCATGTATCAACTTGGCGAAAAGAAAGGGAAATGGAAACAATGGGATGAAAAAGGAAATGAATTGCGTTAGCATCCACACGCGCTGCTTCCCGCACTTCATTTTTACCAGCACCTTCCTGCCCTGATTTTTTTTAAAGAATTAAACCTGCAAAGGCTTTCAGACTATTTTCAGCACCATGCCTCAGTCCCTTTTAATCATAGACGATGAACAAGCCATTCGCCGTGCGTTGCGGGATATCCTTTCGCTCGAAGGCTTTCAGATTGACGAAGCAGCCGATGGTGCGGAAGGCCTGAAAAAAATCAAGGAAGGCAAGTTTGATTGCGTCCTCTGCGATGTCAAGATGCCGAAGATGGATGGTCTCGAAGTGCTCAGTGCAGCACGTGAAGCCCGGCCCGACACACCCTTCATAGTCATCTCCGGCCATGGCACCATCGAGACCGCCGTAGAGGCCGTCAAGCAGGGTGCCTACGATTACATCTCCAAACCGCCTGACCTCAACCGGCTGCTCATCACCATCCGTAATGCGATGGACAAAAGTTCGCTGACCACCGAGGCCCGTACCCTGCGCAGTAAAGTATCGCGCAAGGCAGAGACGGATATGATCGGCGAAAGCGAAGGCATGAAGGCCATCCGGGACACTATCCGAAAAGTGGGCCCCACGGATGCACGGGTGCTCATCACCGGTGCGAACGGTGTGGGTAAAGAACTGGTTGCCCGCAGCCTGCACCAGCACAGCCAACGCGCCTCCGGCCCAATGATTGAAGTGAACTGCGCCGCCATCCCTTCTGAGCTGATCGAAAGTGAACTATTCGGGCATGAAAAAGGCTCCTTTACTTCGGCCATCAAGCAGCGACTGGGCAAGTTTGAAAGCGCTCAGGGCGGCACTTTATTTTTAGATGAAATCGGCGACATGAGCCTCGATGCTCAGGCCAAGGTGTTGCGGGCCTTGCAGGAAGGAAAGATTACCCGGGTGGGGGGCGAAAAGGAGATGAAAGTAGATGTGCGGGTGATTGCAGCAACCAACAAAGACCTACTCGAAGAAGTGAGCGCCAAACGCTTCCGGCTGGATCTCTTTCACCGCCTGTCGGTCATCCTCATCAAGGTGCCCTCGCTAAATGAGCGACGCAGTGATATACCCCTTTTGGCAGCCCATTTTCTGAAATCAATTTCTGCCGAATACAATCAGCCCGAAAAAAACTTCGACAAACAAGCCCTGACTGCCTTGACCGAGCATAACTGGACAGGTAATATCCGCGAGTTACGCAATGCTGTCGAACGCCTGATTATCCTTTCTGACAGTACAAAGATTTCAAAGGCCGACGTACAACGCTACGTCCTGATGAGCTGATGCGTCAGGGGCAGAAGCGGGTATCCGGGCCATGCGCACTATATTTTTTATTTTTAACGCCTGATAGCAGCGATTTTTCTTTCATGGACCTCATAGTACCCGGCCCCCTGCTTGCACAAATTGATACACCCGATGATTTGCGCAAGCTGCCCATAGAGCAATTACCTCAGGTTGCCGCCGAATTGCGGCAATTTATCATTGACGATGTAAGCATTTATGGTGGCCACTTCGGTGCCAGCCTGGGCGTTGTAGAGCTTACCGTAGCGCTGCATTGGGCTCTGAACACACCGGATGACCAACTCGTCTGGGATGTGGGCCACCAGGCATATGGGCACAAAATCCTAACCGGGCGTCGTGAACAATTCCATACCAACCGAAAATACGGTGGCCTGTCCGGCTTCCCGAAAAGAAGCGAGAGCGAATATGATGCCTTCGGTGTGGGGCATTCTTCTACATCCATCTCCGCTACCCTGGGCATGGCAATTGCCTCCCGGCTGAAAGGAGAAATGCATCGCAGGCATGTAGCTGTAATTGGCGATGGTGCTATGACCGCAGGCCTTGCCTTTGAAGCCCTCAACCATGCCGGTGTCAGTGGCGCGAACATGCTCGTCATCCTCAACGATAACAACATGAGCATTGACCCCAACGTGGGTGCGCTCAAAGAATACCTCACCGACATTACAACTTCGAAGACCTGGAACCGGATGCGGGATGATGTCTGGAACCTACTGGGCAAAATGCCCTATCCTAAGGCGCAACGTAAGATGGCCGCCAAGATTGAGGCTACGCTAAAAGGCATGGTCAGCGGCTCCGCCAATCTTTTTGAAGCCTTAGGCATGCGCTACTTCGGGCCCATTGACGGGCACCATGTCATCAAACTGGCCGAGACTATCAAAGACCTGGCCCAGATTCCCGGACCAAAACTGTTGCATATAAAAACGGTCAAAGGCAAAGGATATGAACTGGCTGAAAAAGACCAGACCCTTTGGCATGCACCCGGCACCTTCGATAAGATCACGGGCATCATCAATAAGAAGCACAGTCCTGTACCTGAACCGCCCAAATATCAGGATGTATTTGGCCTCAGCATCATAGAACTGGCTGAGATGAACCCGAAGATTATGGGTATCACACCAGCCATGCCCAGCGGTTGCTCGCTGAAGTATATGATGGAGCAAATGCCAGACCGCGCTTTGGATGTCGGCATAGCCGAACAACACGCCGTCACGCTCTCTGCAGGCCTCGCAACCCAGGGTATGAAGGTCTTTTGCAACATCTACTCCTCCTTCATGCAACGAGGCTACGACATGGTGATCCATGATGTGGCCATTCAAAAACTACCCGTCATTTTCTGCCTCGACCGCGGTGGCCTCGTAGGCGATGATGGCCCGACACACCACGGCGCCTTCGATCTGGCCTTCATGCGTTGCATACCCAACATGGTGGTGAGTGCGCCCATGAATGAAAGCGAGCTGCGCAACCTGATGTACACCGCCCAGCTCGAGGAAACTGAAGTGCCCTTCTGCATCCGGTATCCCCGTGGGCAAGGTGTCATGCCACAATGGAAAACTCCCTTCGAAAAGATTGAAGTCGGTACCGGGCGCAGGATACGTTCCGGTGAAGAAATTGCCATCCTGAGCATCGGGCACCCGGGAAATTTTGCAGAAGCGGCCTGCAAACTGCTTGAATCGGAAGGCCTACATCCGGCACTTTACGACCTACGATTCGTGAAGCCCCTGGATGAAAACCTGCTCCATGAAATAGCTGCCAGGTTCTCAAAGATTATTACTGTAGAAGACGGCTCCGTGATGGGTGGCTTTGGCTCCGCAGTATTGGAGTTTTTCGCGGCCCATCACTACAGTCCGGAAGTGCGGATGCTGGGTATCCCCGACCGGTTTGTGGAGCATGGTAAGCCCGAAGAACTGCAACATGAATGCGGCTTTGATGCAGCAGGTATCTGTGCCGCCGTGCGTGATATGTGGGGCTTAGTGCCGGTAGAACCCCTGCCGGTGAAGAGACAAAGTAGTAATGGAAATATGCTGAATTGAGTTTTGGAACGGCAGCCCGAAAAGCAGCCGTTCTCATTCTTCCATTTTTTGGATTGCCTGTTTAGGTGCCCTGATTCAGCTTCGTTGCAGCGCTACCAGTCGTCCTCATCATCATCGAAGCTGGCTGCCTGTTTTTTGGATTTCTTTCTGGGTTGTTTATCCTGAATCGCCTCCTGCTGCTGTAGTGCTTCATCCCGAGCCTTACTGCGTGCGGTTGCTTCCAAAGCTTTTTTACGTGCAGCTTCGGCTTTCTGTTCTGCCTGTTCTGCCTTTTTCCTTGCAATGTCGGCTTGTCGTTCCGCTACTTTGGCTTTTGCCTTGGCTGCTTCGGCAGATCTTTTCTCTTCTAAGGCTGCCTGTTTTTCGGCAGTCATGACTGCTTTTTCGCGGTTTGCCAGCAGGCTTGCATGTTCCTGCAAAGCCAGCTTCGAGCCTTCACGCAAGTTTTCCTCCGGGCTTTTTCGTACCAGCGTGTCATTGAGGAAATAGAGGTAATAACGGGGCACTTTGAAAGCATCATTACCAAAGCGGGTATATTGAAAAGCCTGCATATGCCCTTCCGGGAAATTGAATTCGCCAAGAATCATTTCACTGCGGTTTGGGATGACGGCCAGGGCCTGGGCATGTGTCATTCCGTAATGGAGTGCCGACTGCAGCTTACGTTCAGCATGGTTTTGCGCAGCACAGGAATTGAAAAGGAACAGGCAAAGCAAGAGCCAACTACAGGAACGGGTCATGCGTGAAAGGTAGCAGGAATCATGCGGCGGGCAAATAGAATGCTTGTGTGTTACAGAATTCCAGGGCTGCTGGCGCGATATTGATTGCCGGAAAGATTCCCGGTAGGGTGTGCCCGTCCAAGGAGGCTACCCGGCTATTGCGCATTTTTTATCTTAATACTTCCAAAAACCAAATACTATGGCTGAATACACCAGTGATCACGTCAAAAACATTGTGCTGCTGGGCCACTCCGGCAGCGGAAAAACAACAATGGCTGAGGCGATGCTCTTTGATGCAGGCATCACGCACCGGCGCGGTAGTGTAGAAGAAAAAAACACCGTAGCGGACTATACCGAATTGGAACAGGAACGAGGTAATTCGATTTTCTCAAAGCTGCTTCATGCCCCCTGGCGCGGCTACAAAATCAATATCCTGGACACGCCGGGTTATGATGATTTTGTGGGTGAAGTCATCAGTGCGCTGCGGGTTGCAGACACAGGCATCATCCTGCTCAATGCCAGCATGGGCGTGGAAGTAGGTACGGAGGTCATCTGGGAATACACGGAGCAGTTTAAGACACCAAGCCTTTTTGTGGTCAACAAGCTGGACCATCCCAAAGCAGATTTTGAAAAGACCCTGGCCGATGCAAAAGCAAACTTTGGCAGCCACCTTGTTCTGGTGCAATACCCCATCAATCCTGGGCCGGGCTTCAGCGCTATCATAGACGTGCTGAACCTGGTGATGTATGAATATCACGAAGGCCAGGCTAAGCCGGACAAGAAACCGATACCCGACTCGGAACGTGAGCGTGCAGAAGCCCTGCATAAAGAGCTCATTGAAGCCATTGCCGGCAACGATGAAGGGCTCATGGAGAAATATTTTGAGCAAGGCTCACTCAGCGAAGATGATATGCGCGAAGGCCTGCGCCTGTCAATGATTCGCCATGAGTTATTCCCGATTTTCTGTGCCTCTGCCCTGCAGCTCCGCGGTGTAGCCCGGATTATGAGCTACATAGACAATGTGTGCCCCGCGGCTACTGAGATGCCTCCGCAGCAGACGGTGGAATGCGAAACCCTTGCCTGTGCAGCATCCGGCCCAACCTGTGTCTTTGTGTACAAGACGGTGAGCGAACCGCACGTGGGTGAGCTGAGCTTTTTTAAAGTGTATAGTGGCAGCCTGAAGCCGGGGGTGGAATTAGTCAATGAAAACACGGGTGTGTCTGAAAAACTGACCCAGCTTTTCGCAGTGGAAGGAAACAAGCGCACACCCGTGGAAGAACTCGTCGCCGGCGACATCGGTGCTACGATAAAACTCAAAAACACACACGCCAACAACACTCTGCATGAGAAAGGAAGGCCTCTTGAACTGAAGCCTATCGTCTTCCCGGAGCCGCTGATGAATGTGTCCATTTCCAACAAGAAAAAAGGCGAGGAAGAAAAGCTGGCATCAGCGCTGCACCACCTACACGAAGAAGACCCTACCATCCGCCTCGAAGTATCGCAGGAACTGGGACAGACCTTACTGCATTGCATGGGCGATATGCATCTGGCAGTAGTAAAATGGAAACTTGAACATCTCTATCACCTCGATGTAGAATATGGCAAGCCACGCATCGCCTACCGCGAAACCATCCGAAAAAAGGCCGATGCAACCTACCGGCACAAAAAGCAGAGTGGCGGTGCCGGACAGTTTGGAGAAGTGTCCCTTCGCATTGAGCCCTGGTTTGAAGGTATGCCCGACCCGCAGGGCCTAAACGTCCGTGGCCGTGATGAATACCCCTTACCCTGGGGCGGCAAACTCGTCTATTACAATTGCATCGTGGGCGGCGTGATTGACCAGCGCTTCCTTCCTTCTATCATGAAAGGCGTGATGGAAAAGATGCAACGAGGCCCGCTTACTGGCTCATTCGTGCGCGATGTGCGGGTGAGTGTTTACGATGGAAAGATGCACCCCGTAGATAGCAATGACATGGCGTTCAAGACTGCCGGGATGATGGCATTCCGGGAGGCTTTTCAACAAGCAGACCCGCAGTTGCTGGAACCTATTTTCCAACTCGAAGTATTAGCTCCTGACGAGCTGACCGGTAATATCATGGGCGACCTTCAGGGCCGGCGGGCCATCGTGGAAGGTTTTGACGCGGAAGGACATTTCACCGTCATCAAAGCCCAGGTGCCTCATGCCGAAATGTTTGGCTATGCCTCTGTGCTACGCAGCCTCAGTCAGGGGCGGGCACGGTTCCGAATGAAGTTTGACCATTACGCTCCCGTTCAGGCAGACATTCAAAAGAAGCTCTCAGAAAGCTATCATAAAGAAACTGCGGAGGCGGAATGAAGCAACTTGCTTCCAGCAAATTCACTCCCGGGCGAGGCAGCAATGCCCCGCCCTTATTTTTGGAGGAATCCCACTACATGACAGACATTCCGGCCAAAGGCTTGCGCGTATTATTTGATCATCCCGGCAAGCTGGCGTTGTGGTTGTTGCTGGCCTGTGTACTCAGTTTTGCTAATACACTGCGTAATGATTTTACGCTCGATGATGATGCCGTCATCACCGGCAATTCACTCGTGACGGATGGCTTGCACAGCATCCCCGAAATTTTTCAACGCCCCTTCCTGTATGGCTCCATGCGCGACAGCAACGACCTCTACCGGCCAATGCCCCTCGCACTTTTTGCAGCAGAACATTCTGTCTTCGGTGAACATCCGGCAGGCTTCCATGCGGTCAATGTCTTGCTCTTCGCAGGCTGCAGCCTCTTACTGTTTTTTTTCCTGATGGTTTTACTCCCGGGGCGGAGTAGCCTGGCCTTTATTGCCAGCCTGCTCTTTACCCTGCATCCCATCCACACAGAAGTGGTGGCGAACATCAAGAGCGCAGACGAATTACTCTGTTTCCTGTTTGGCTTTGCAGCCTTGTGGTGTTGGTTGCGCTACGCGCGAAATGGGAAGCTCAGCCTGCTGGTTGCTGCTTCCTTGCTGTTCCTGTTTTCCCTGCTTTCCAAGGAGAGCGCATACTGTTTCGTAGCCTTAGTGCCGCTCTTGTTTTTTTATTGGGAGAAGCCGGCCCGCAGCCGGCTCACGGCGATTACGGTCAGTGTGCTGGTGCTTGCCGGCCTGGCGCTGGCCTTGCGTTTTGCCGTGCTGAATGCCAATCAAGCCAACCACCCCTTCTACATCAGCTTTTCAGAAAACAGCCTGGCTGCGGCACCAAATGCCGGTGTGCGCATTGCCACGGCCATCCTCATTCTGGGCTGGTATCTGAAGCTCCTGGTCATACCCTGGCCCTTGCGAGCCGACTATTCATTCAACACCATTCCGCTCAGCAGCTTTTCGGATGGGCGTGTGTTGCTGGCTGCTGCGGCATACCTGTTTTTCATGGGCTATTTTCTGTGGCAGCTCCGCCAGAAACGCAAGGACGTTTTTGCCCTAAGCATCCTCTTTTTTCTGGGGCCGCTGGTGCTGGTCTCGAACCTCTTCTTTCTGGTTGGTGCCACGATGGCTGAGCGGTTTTTGTTCTTCCCCTCGGTAGGCTTTTGCCTGGCCATCGCTCTGCTGCTCGTCCGGATGATAAAACAACAGGATGCTGTACTGACCCAAAAAAGGCTCTGGTTTATTCTGGGGCCTATCGCCTTGCTTTTTGCCGGAATTAGCATCTACCGAAATGCGGAATGGAAAGACAACTACACCCTGGCAAAGGCAGATCTTGCCCGAACTCCGCAAAGCTTTCGGCTGGCGTATTATCTGACCTCAGCCACGCTCAACAGGGCGCATGAAGCACAAGGGGACACGGCATTGCAAGCCGCATTGTGGCGCGAAGCCAGCGGCTATGCACTTCGCTCCATCGCCATCAATCCGCAGTATAGCCTCAGCCTGGCACAGGCAGGCGCAGCCTTCCTGAACCTGCATCGTTTTGATTCCTCTGCTTACTACTCACAACGGGCACTGATGTTGCATCCCCGCGACAGCTTCGTGCGAAACAACCTGGCAGGCGCTTACTTCCAGATGGGGCGCTACCGGGAGTCGGCAGAACAATGCCGCATCAATGTGGAGCAGTTTCCGGAATATGCACGGGCCTACCTGAACCTGGGCGCCTGCTACCTGAGGATGGGCCTGCCCGACTCGGCACGCGCCCCTTTGCAACAAGTATTATTGCTGACACCGGAGGACCAGACGGCGGCTTATTTCCTCTCCGTAGCAAATGACATGTCGCGGCAGATGCAGGCACATAAGCCCTAAATGAAAAGCTTTAGTCGGACTTAGAACCCGACATTATTTCTGAAAATCTTGATGGCGATGGCCAGCAGGATGACGCCGAAAAACTTGCGCACCACTGCAATGCCGCTGTCGCCCAACAACCGCTCAATAAAATTGATAGAGCGCAGGCAGACGAAGACGATAATCAGGTTGATGAGAATACCCAGCAGGATGTTGCCGGCATGAAAGGCTGCTTTCAACGACATCACGGTTGTGAGCGTGCCCGAACCGGCAATGAGTGGGAAAGCGATGGGCACGATATTGCCGCTGCTGCCGCTGTTTTCGCTGCGGAATATCTCATGTCCTAGCACCATCTCGAGGCCGATGATGAAGATGACGATAGCTCCCGCAATGGCAAAGGAGCCTACATCGAGGCCCAGCACATCTAAGAGCGGTGCTCCGGCAAAAAAGAACAACAGAATGAGAAAGCCGGAAACCCCCGTGGCCAAGCCTGCATGAATCTTCCCCATCTTGCTTTTCAGGGAGAGCAACACCGGGATGGAGCCGAGGATGTCAATGACCGCAAACAGGGTCAGTGTGACCGAAAGCGTTTCGCGGAATGAAAAATGGGCAAGGCCGGCAAATGGCATCCAACAAATCTAAGCTGTGCAGCAGCGACCTATTCCTTATTCAGATTTTAGCGCTTGCAGCAAGGCTTCGGCTGTCAGGTTGTGGAATGGAACAGGGGCAGTAGGATGATCGGAATATTCCCGGAGTTGAAGTTTCCACCAACCTACGGTCTTCCATTTCCCCAACTTATAGCCCACCTGCTCATAGTTGGCAAACCATCGGAAACCACAGGCTTCATGCAGGTGCACGCTTGGCTCATTAGGCAGGTTGATGACCGCATACACATTGAAATACCCCTGTAGTTTCAACAACCTGAATAAAGCAGCATACAAGGCTTTCGCAATTCCTTTTCCCTGAAATTCTTCGTGGATATAGACGCTGCATTCTACGCACCATTGATACCCTGCCCGCTCGCGATAGCGCGAAGCATAAGCATAACCGGCAATGTGGCCTTCCGTTTCCCAAACCAGCCAGGGCCAGTGTTGCAGGTAGTGGCCTATCCTTTCCGCAAAAGCAGCAGTTTCGGGCAGTTCTGTTTCGAAAGTGAGCGAGGTGTTGGTGATGTAGGGTGCGTAAATAGCCAGTATTGCTGCTGCATCTGAGGTGCTTGCCAACCTAATCATGAAACTAAAATAGGCGAACCCTGCATGAAGAAAGCCCAGCTTTCAAACAATCAAAACGAATCTGCTTTTACCTGAAAAATTCAATCGCTATTAGGGCATCAGTTGGATGAGTCGGGTTTCTGTGTTGCCATCTTTCGACAAGACTAACAGGAAATAATGCCCGGCCGGCAAGGCCTGAACATTCAGACTGATTTCTTTAGAAGTGAGATTGGTCAGTTGCAAACATCTTCTTCCCTGGGCATCAATAAGGGCAAGTTGAATTGGTATGTCTGCACAACGGATATTCAGTATGCCCTTTGCCGGGTTAGGGAAGAGGTTTAAGATTGTTTCCTGTCCGGCCTGTAGGATGCTTGCGGCGCTAATGATTATTTGCCTGGTTGCGGTATCGCTCAGGCCATCACAATTGTAGGCGATGAGCCGAACGGTGTAGCTGCCATTTGCGGCGTAGGTATGAACAGGAGCTGAGGCGGTATCGAAGTTGCTATCGCCAAAGAGCCAGCGATAGCGAACTGCCTGTTGCGAGGTGTTGCTGAATTGAGCCGTGCGACCATTGAGGCTATCGGTAAAAGCGGCATGTGGTGCCGTGGCTGCAGTTTGGTACTGATACCATTTTGCCAGGCTATCCCAAACCTGATTCTTCACTACTTGCCGGATGTTGGCCGCATCTGTGGTGGTGAGATTAAAATCGTAAGTGATGGAGGCTGGGTTTTTCTTAAACAAGACAGAATAAAAGGTGCAGGCGGCCAGGTAGGAGCCGGCAGGGGAGGGGTGGGATTCATCGGTCTGATACAGGCCGGTGCCCGGGTATAAGTCCCGCATCTTATGCCAGGCAACTCCCACAGGTGCGAGTACCGCCTTGTTGGATTGAGCCATGATGGTGTAGCGGCTGCGCAGGAGGCTGTCCATGCCGTTGTAGGTGCAGATGAGGGGAAAGGAAGGGCAATTGCCCGCATCGCCATTCTCGCGGCCCCATGTCATATAAAAGACCGTCTTGGCGCAGGGATTGGCGAGGTGCACGAGGCTATCTAAAGCACGGGCATAAGGATAGCAGGAGCTGGCTACTTGCGCATCGGGGAAAGCAGGGAGCTGGCTTTGCTCTTGCAGGATGACGAAATCCCAGCCTTTGCGTGCGATTTGGCTCAGCGTATTCGAGTTTGAAGCATGGTTTTGGAGCGTGTAGCCACCCATGGAGACATCCGTGGCTAAGAGTACATCGCCACTGTTGGCGGCTAACTGGGAGATGATGCCGGGCAAGTTATTGACCTGTACATAGCTATTGCCTACGAAAAGTACGCGCAGGGTATCGGCGGCCGAGGCAGAAGCTACCATCAGGAATAGGGGCAACAGAATGCTGAAAAATCGTTTCATAAATGAAGGTGGTGCGCAAAAGAAAACAGCTAAGACAGCGGGAAATGAAAATAGGTTGGGTGCTATCAGGGATATAGTTAGAGGCCATAGGTAAGGGATTGATGCCGGGAAATGCTTGTAGTTTTTTGAGTAACTGTCTGGACTTTCTTCGTGCCAGCGAGTAACTCCCCTTTCCTACTTTCAAGCCCTTATGAATTTTCTGGCGAATATCATCTGGTTCATCTTTGGTGGGCTTTGGAGTGCCTTGGGTTATTTCTTCGGGGGAATCGTTCTTTGCCTCACCATAGTCGGTATTCCTTTTGGCCTGCAATGTTTCAAGCTGGCCGGTGTTGTGCTTTGGCCCTTTGGGAAAGAAATAGTGAGCAGTTCCTCCAATGTAGGTTGCCTCAGCTTGCTGTGCAATATTATCTGGCTCCTTTGCGGTGGCATTTGGACCGCATTGAACCACCTCTTATTTGGCATATTGCTTTGCCTCACCATCATCGGCATTCCCTTCGGGAGAATGCACTTCAAGCTGATTGAAATTTCGCTGATGCCCTTTGGGAAGCGGGTGGTGGACCGTGGCTGAGGGTACAGGCCTTCCCATATGAACCGATGCCTGACGAAAGCGGTTACCAGAAGATTGATTGCTGCCTCAACTCCGGAAGCTCATTTCATCCCCTCCTTTTCTTTTTGCAAACCCAGCATCTTATCCCGAAGGCGGGCGGCTTCCATAAAGTCTAAATCCTTCGCGGCTTTTTCCATTGCCTTTTTTGTGGCTGCGATGAACTTGTCTAATTGTGCGATGCTTTTGTATTCCACCCGTTCTTCAGCAGCTATTGAGCCAAAGTCTTCATCCTGCAAAGCATATTTCCCTGTAGCGTCATAGCCTTTGATGTCGAGTACGGAAGTCTGTCCCATAATCTGCGCTACGTCCTTGCGCACTGTCTGAGGGATGATGCCGTGCTCCTGATTGTAGTGGATTTGTTTATCGCGCCGGCGGTTGCATTCGTCTATCGTTCGTTGCATAGAAGCGGTGATGCGGTCTGCGTAAAAGATGACTAAGCCATCTGCATTCCGCGCGGCCCGCCCCGCCATCTGAGTCAGCGAACGCTCATTACGCAGAAAGCCTTCTTTGTCTGCATCCAGGATGGCCATGAGGGAGACTTCGGGCAGGTCAAGGCCTTCCCGCAACAGGTTCACCCCGACCAGCACATCAATAGTACCCAGCCTTAGTTCGCGCAGGATTTCCACCCGTTCGAGGGTGTCCACTTCAGAGTGGATGTACCGGCTGCGGATGTTGATGCGGTGCAGGTATTTGTCTAACTCTTCCGCCATGCGTTTGGTGAGCGTGGTGCACAATACCCGGTCTCCTTTTTTCACCCGCTTGTCTATCTCGTCCAGCAAGTCGTCAATCTGATTGATGGAAGGCCTGACTTCAATAGGCGGGTCCAGCAGGCCAGTGGGCCTTACGACCTGCTCCACTACGACACCGCCACTTTGTTTCAATTCATAATCTGCCGGTGTGGCACTCACGAACACGACTTGATTCAGGAGGCTTTCAAACTCATGGAAGTTGAGTGGGCGATTATCTAAAGCCGAAGGCAAACGGAAGCCGAACTCTACCAGGTTGAGTTTGCGGGAGCGGTCGCCGCCATACATACCGCTGATTTGAGGAATCGTCACATGGCTTTCGTCCACCACCAGCAGGAAATCATCCGGGAAATAATCGAGTAAACAGAAAGGCCGGGTTCCCGGGGAGCGGCGGTCTAAAAAGCGGGAATAGTTTTCGATGCCGGAGCAAAAGCCGAGTTCCTGGATCATTTCCAGGTCGTAGTTCACACGCTCTTTGATGCGCTGGGCTTCCAGATGTTTACCCAGGCTCTTGAAATAATCTATCTGCCCCTGCAACTCATCTTGGATCTCATGGATAATCTGGCCCATCTGGTCTTTAGGTGCCATATACAAGTTGGCCGGGAAGATGGCCGCATTTTCCATGATGCCGATGCGTTTTCCGGTATCCGTTTCGAGGCTTTCAATTTCATCAATTTCATCCCCGAAAAACGTGATGCGGTAGCCATAGTCCACATAAGGAAGGTTGATGTCCACGGTATCGCCTTTTACCCGAAAGCTGCCCCGCCCAAACTCGCCCTGAGATCGGATATAGAGCGCATTGACCAGCGCATGCAGAAAGGCATTCCTGCCTATGCTTTGCCCCTTTTGCAGGCGGATTATTCCATTGGCATATTCCACCGGATTGCCCATGCCATAAATACAACTCACACTGGCCACCACGATGATGTCGCGGCGACCAGAAAGCAGGGATGAAGTGGTGCGTAGCCGAAGTTTTTCCAGCTCCTCATTGATGGAAAGGTCTTTCTCGATGTAGGTGTCGGAAGTGGGGATGTAAGCCTCGGGCTGGTAATAGTCGTAGTAACTGACGAAATATTCAACAGAATTGTTGGGGAAGAACTGCCTGAATTCGCCATAGAGCTGGGCAACTAGTGTCTTGTTGTGCGTAAGCACAAGCGTGGGCCTTTGCAGTTCCTGCACCATGTTGGCAATGGTGAAGGTTTTACCCGACCCGGTAACGCCCAGTAAGGTTTGGAAAGGCTCTCCCTCACGAGTGCCCTTCACTAATTCAGCGATGGCGCCAGGCTGGTCGCCGGAAGGGAGGAACGGGCGTTGAATGTCGAAATGCATGGTAAGGGTTGAAGGGCTTCCAGGTCTTAAAGACCTGGAAGCCCTCCTTCTCTTCAAAATTCCCAAAAAATCCAGGCTTACATCACACGCTCGCCTTCGCTATCTATGCCTCTTTAAAAATCAAACCTGACGCTTCCGAAAATGCCGAAGTAATGCGCTTTGGTTTCTGTAGGTAACAGTGGGGGCGTCACGCGCCAGACAAAGTCAATCCGGAACACCTGCAGGATATTGCTCACGCCGGTGCCCAGTTCCAGGTAAGGATGACCTTCGAAGCTGCGGAAGGGATAGCCACCAGGCACTAGGTTGAGCGTGCGGTTGGCATCAGACAGGGATCCTACGATTCCCTTTGCCGTCCAGAACTGGCGCAGCTTGGCCTTGCGCAGGTAAGGGATATAATTAAAAATGCCACCGCCGATTTCATGTTCCAGGTTAAAGCCGGCGTATTGGTCTGAGATAAACTCGAAGCGGTTCATCATGTTGAAGGCATTGCGCAGGTAGTAATAAAACTCATTGCCCGGTGCCACATCCAGCAGGGGATAAGGAAGCGTACCAAAAGTTTTTCCGGCGAAGAAATTATAGTAGAGGGTGCCCAGCGGCGCAATGTTCCAATAGTCAGAAATAGAAAGAGCCGCCTTTTGGTAATCATATTCCCCGCCCAGGAAATTTTTCAGGCCTACAGATGCGCGCAGTTCTACAATCGGGTAATCAGAGCCCAGACTTCTGCGGTAATAATTGCTTTCTACAAAAGTTTCTTTGAAGGCATAACGCAGGCGCAGGCCGAATTCGGTGTTCGTTATTTCCGGCCGCTCGTTGCCCTGGTCGTCCGTAAAGATGCCCTTGTATGGCAGCGGGTCATAAGGGTGAAAGCTGCGGTGCTGGAAGGTCAGCATATTCGAAAAGCCACTGAAATATTCTTTGTAAAGCTCCAGGCGGGTATCCTTTATCAGGGCCAGTTTGTAAGGCACATTACTCTTGCGGATGATGCCTGAAAAGATGTTGTCCGGGCCTACCGAGTTGTCGTAATAGTTATTGCTTCGGTCCAGGTCATTGCGATATGAGGCGTAGAGATAAGCACGGGGTTCGCGATTAAAAATCCAGAAAGCATCGCCGAAATATTTCAGCGTATGATCCTCGCTGCCATAGGCCAAATACGTGCCCAGGCGCAGGTCTTTCCATAGCTTTTTGTTCGTAGCGAGGCCCATTCGGAACCGGTTTCCCTCCACCTGATTGTGGCTATACACATTCCAGTAAGGCCCGATATCGAAAGCACCCACGCTATAGATGCCGAGGCCCACGAGCTTCACAAAATTCTTGAAACGTTGAAAGATGGGGAGATGGTCCAGCGTGTCTATCATCATATAGACCGCCATTTCGTTTTTTGAAAGAGACTCTGGCCGGTGCCCTTCCCAAAAAGAATCCGGACGCTGGCGGGCATCATCGGCCACCAGCACATCACGCTTGAACCTGGGATCGTCGAGCACGCGGGAAATACTATCCTGATTGAAGGCGATGTCGTTGTACAAGGTGGTTTTCCGGCCAATAAAACCCGGCAGTTTCGGGCTGTAAGGCAGCATGAAATCGGTAACGAATTTCTCCTTCACCGTAAACCAGACCGAGTCGGCCACGGGTGCTGTTTCCTGATACAGGCTCACCCGGCTTACGAAGTTGATGTTTGCATCTTTGGGCACTTCCATCGAGATACGCTGGATGGCATAGATTGAGTCGAGCACCACCCAGAAGTCGCCGTAGAAACACTTTTCACCTTCCCGCCTGGGGCGGAAATTCACCAGCACAATCGGATGCCCATAGGCCGACTGCGTGTCCTTGATACGGTATTTGTAGTAGAAAACACCCCGGTCCGAAATGGGCGATATAAACGATTTATCGAAGACCGGTAGGAAGTTTTCGTACGCATTTACGTTTTGGTGAGAAGAGCCCAGGAACTGGTCTATGCTTTCGTTCTGAATGCCTTTTATGTTGATGGCATTAATGAACTCACGTGTCTTTTTTGGGTTGCGCTGATAGTAATAATCGGAGCTGCTTTCTGTGAGGAAAAAAGGCAGGAAGGGTGTTGTCTCGCTGGTGCTGTCGAGGTTGTTGTAGATGAAGCCGAACTTCTTAATCATCGGCACCGGCAAGTTTTCAAATTGCTTTCTGCTCAGGTTGCGCAAATCAAGCTCCAGCTTGTTGTACACATGGTAGCTGTAGTTGCGCAATTTTTCCGTGTTGTTCTTCGGTTTGTGCGCGATGATTTGCCGCAGCAGCGCCAGTGCAGGATCCTCGCCAGAGTGAAAAACAAACTCATTCAGGCTGGTCACTTCGCGATTCAATTCTATTTCAATATCCCGATGCCGCTCGCCTGCTGCCCGAAACCGGATGGTCGTGCTCTTGTAGCCGATAGCCGTGGCGCGGAGGCTGTCGCCCGGTGGCTTTTCAAAGCTCAGGCTGAAATGCCCGTCAATGTCAGAAGGAATGCCCACATCGCTGCCCGGGAAAAAGACATTGGCAAAAGGCACTCCTTCCCCCGTGCCCTTGTCCCGCACTATGCCGCTGACCTGATACGCTCCTTTTTGAACAGATGCTGCCTGCTCTATCGAATGCAGGCTGTCGGTTTTCGGGGCTGCTTGCGGTTTGCGGAACACAGAATCTGCATGCCGGTTCAGGCTATCGGCAACCTGAAGTATAGAATCCACCAAATGCTGGTCATTGTGTTGCTGTGCGTGAAGCCTCAGGGTGGGCAGCAGGCTCATGAGCAACAAAAGGAAGGGGCAACAGCGGCGCATAGGGCAGGGCTGTAAAGTTGGCCTTGCAACCGGAAATGAAAGCAGATAAAATCGCTAAAGCGACTGCCCCGGGAAAATAGTCGGCGAGCCCCATTCCCGCTTCGGCAAATCCGTAATGCTACCCAAACAATCACCGCATTTTTCCTCCGGAATGCAAGCCGGCGGGCACCTAACTTTAGCCCCTTCCTATGGACTTGCAGCAATTCCGCCGCCGTGCAGCACGCAATAAGGACGGGCTGATTTCTTTCTTAAAAAAGCTCGATGAAATAGTGCCCGAAGACATGCCGGCACTAGTGGAAAAGACAGATGCCGAAGTATGGGCCGAAACGGATTGCACTCAATGTGCGCACTGCTGCAAAACGATGACTCCCACTTACAGCCAGCAGGACATCCGGCGCATTGCAAAGCACCTCGGCATGAAACCGAAGGATTTTATAGCCAAGTGGCTACAACAGGACGAGGAAAATGGCGACTGGGTAAACCGCCAGCAGCCTTGTCAGTTTTTACAGGCCGACAATCGCTGCGGCATCTATGAAGTGCGCCCGGCTGACTGTGCCGAATTTCCACACCACAACAAACGGCCCTTCGACGACTACAACGACACCTTCATCGGCAATGTGACGCGCTGCCCGGCGACCTACGAGCTCGTGAAAAGGCTAAAGCAGCAAGTGGAGCGGGATTATGAATGGTGAGGGGAGACCGAAGTAAGTTGCCTAAAAGGAGCAGAGTTCGTGCATGGAAATCTCCAGCCCGGCACAAATCTCTTGTAGATATAGATAGGATGGATTAACGCCGCCGGTCTCCAGCCTGCTAATTGACTGAGGGTCTTTATCCATCTGGTACGCCAACTCCTTGAGGGTAAGTTGCCGCTCCTCTCGCAATGCCTTTACCCGTGCGCCTAATCGCTTCAATTCGTCTTTTTGCTTCGGCGTGAGGGGCATCCAGCGCCAATAGTATCCACCCTGATAAAAAATATCGTCAACGGATTCGTTGATTAAATAAAGGCTCCTTATACTTGCGGGCTATTGTCCTCCTTAGATAGCTTTAGAGTATGTTTTTTTAATTCTTGCATCATGAAAAATTTCTCGCTACTCGTCCTGTTTGTTGTTCTTAATGCACATTTCACGGCCGCGCAAACCCTGCCCGGCCTCGACCCCGCATTCGGCAATAACGGTATTGTGCTCGATTCGGATGTGAATGGTGACGCTCGGTACATGGAGCGTATAGCATTGCAATACGATGGAAAAGTTCTCGTGGGTGGTAACGTGCTTACTCGTTATACCAGCAACGGACTGCCGGATAGTAGCTTTGCTGGCACAGGCAGCATCTTGGCGGACAATCTCAGCCAATTTACAAGCTCTGTTATTGCAGCAATATTTCCACAGCCCGATGGGAAAATTATTGTTGTGGGTCGTTCCGATAGCGGAGCTTTTGCCATTCGTCTGAATACGTATGGCTCTGTTGACCAGGGGTACGGAGATGATGGAAGGGCCCATATATGGCTCGGTGCGGATCGTGCCTTGCAGCAGCCGGACGGGAAGATAGTAGTGGTCGCGCAAGTAAACGATGATGTTACTCTGTTCCGTCTGACTGCACAGGGAACATTAGACAGCAGCTTCGGCACCAACGGCAGCATCATTACTTCTAATGGAAGCTACCAGGGCAATGTCAGCGGTATCGGCCTGTTGTCTGATGGAAGAATTGCTATCGGAGGAATCGGGTACAACCCACAGAAATACCGCTCGGCCATGGCGATGCAGTTCCTGCCCGATGGCACCCCGGATAGCTCGTTTAATCATACAGGGAAATCCTATCCGCTCATAGTGGATTACTGCCGTGCAACCATCATCCAGCCTGATGGAAAGTTATTGTTGGCCATTGGTGGCCTAACGGGTGATGCCGGTATCATGCGGCTAAAGCTGGATGGAAGCATAGATTCCACTTACGGCCAGGATGGCTTTGCTACCGTGCCCAGCGTGCGCGTTACCGCCATGCATCTTACGCCGGATGAGAAGCTGCTGTGCGGAGGATATGACGGCGACTTTGTGGCAGCAAGGCTGATGCCCGAAGGCACTTCGCTCGATTCCACATTCGGGCAAAACGGTGTGCGCAGAACGGATGTGAGCGGGACAAAATTCGATGAGATGTACACACTCGCCATGCAGCCGGACGGGAAAATATTGGGAGGAGGGATGAGCAGCAGCGGCGGCCAATACAGGCTGACCCTGGTTAGGTGGTTGGCCGATGCGGCAACAGGCATCAGGCCGAAAATGAAGACTTCGGTGCGCATTTATCCTAATCCCGTACACAATGAGATAACCATTGATTTTGGACAGACTCCTTCCGGGAGGTGTATTTATTCGATTCGCGGCATGGATGGCAGACTACTCCGTTCGTGTAGCTTGGCAAACAATCGCGCGTTAATAGATGTTTCCTATTTAGAGCCAGGAAGCTATCTGCTTTCCATTTCCTCGCCTTCTTTCAACCAAAGTATCCTCTTCACCAAACAATAATTGCAACCATGAAAACAATGCTACGTGCTATGGCATCCATCGTATTGGTATGCCTGTCCGTCCTTGCCGAGGCGCAGGACACCGTCGCCTTCACGATGACGATTACAGACCCGGCCTATTTGCCGGAAGCTACCGGCACAGGCCCGCTGATGCTCTCTTTTGCTCAGCCCGACCTCAATGGAATTGTCGCCGGCTACCAGGTCTATTCTTTTCAGCAGGCCTATCCACGTTCCCGCTTCCCTTACATGCGGCAGGTTTATTTTGTTACAGCGAATTCCATCAGCCTGATGAATGATTTGCAATCGGCCTACCCGGATGTGTTTGTGGGAGGTCGGGAGCAGAAGCCGGCAGTATGGGAATATACTACGAACGACTATGGCGCTGTTTTCGGAGGGGATCAAAAAGACCTTGACCTGATACGCGCTAAGGAGGCGTGGGATATTGATTCTGGAGGGGCGGAAATCAAAATCGGTATTGTGGACACACGCCCCGACACCTTCCATGCCGAGCTGCGGGGCAAGGTGGACAAGATATATTATCCCGGCGGCTTTGTAGGGCCTTCCCACGGCACAACGGTAACAGGCATTGTGGCAGGCAAGACAAATAATAACATCGGTTTGTCTTCGATAGGATTCCTGTGCCATGCAGTCGTAGGGCCAAGTGGCCTGTTCGGAGGGGATAGCATTGCCATGCTGATGTCTCAGGATGGTATCAAGGTGATAAACATCAGTTGGAGGCACTGGTGCGAGGATACACTGGACTTTACCGGCCGGGCGGAAGAGTGCGAGGTATATAACGAGGTTTACGAAAATGGAACTACGGTGGTATGCGCCGCGGGCAATGCCGCGGAAAGCGCCTGCGGCGACAGCAGCTTCGTCTTTCCCGCTTCCTTCGACCATAATATTTCCGTTACCGCCGTCGGGCAGAACAACGACCCCATCATCCCCTGGGATACGGCAAACCATGAAGTGAGCGTCAAGGATTATCACCTGACCTGGATCCCTGCCTGCGACTCACATCCCGGCTTCTTCACCACCATGACCCACAACTCGCGCGTGGACCTTAGCGCACCAGGCCTCTTCATGGGCACTATCTGCGACGATACCGTGGATTGCAACAACATCACGCATTCCGCGGATTATGATCCCGGCGGAGTCGGCTCATCGCTTTCTGCGCCGCTGGTGGCCGGTACGGTCGGCCTCATGCTTCATGCTGAAAAATGCCCGCTGACGCCTTACCAGATAGAGTATATCCTTAAAGCCACCGCCCACAACATTGACGGATTGCGCGCCAATGCAAAGTACAGGGGGCAATTAGGGGCGGGAAGATTGGATGCCGCCGCCGCTGATTCGATGGTCAAAAAATTTAATTGCAATAACCCGATAGCGAGTACCATGTACATAGACGGTGTCGACTGTAATCCGCTCTGCGTGCCGGGCCATGCCAGCAACAAGGTCAATCCTAAGTTCTCGGTCAGAATAAAGAACGGAACGCCGCCATATACGTACCGCTGGGTGGCCTTTGCCGATAATCACACGGGGCTGGATGATTACACCAGCGCTACGCCGTCCATCATTTCTTTTTCAGGAGACAGTATGGTGCATTATCTGCTCACCGTAACCGATGCCAGCCCCATTGCCCGGAAAGAGGCCAATGCTCGGGTAAGCTTTAAACTCAGGGGCGGCAATTACGACCTGGCGATGCGGGATTCTTACTTTGACCGGCTTGACGAGCCTAATTCCCAGGCAAAGCTTGATCCACGCAACTTCGACATTTGGACCAGCCCCGATCTATGGAACCGAAGAAATGATACGTTTAGCGATGTGCATCAAAACCCTGAATACTTTTCAGGCGGAGATTCAAATTGGATGTACGTGCGCATTCGCAATGTGGGATGCAATGTTTCTCCTTTGAATAGCGCGCGGGTAAAAATGTATTGGACGCTCACTTCTCCAGGTGAAGTTTGGCCCAAAAACTGGATTAACCATTTTGTCAATATTGGCGGGAACAGTGTTCTGGCAGGTAGTGAAATAACGCCACCGGGAAGTCCAGGTTATGGAGGCATTGTGATCCCAATGCTACAACCGGGTGAGGACACCATTTTTCGTCAGGGGTGGAAACCGCAGAATCCGGTGATTTATGGCAATGATACGGTGGAGATATGCGCTTTAGCAAGGATTGAAGCTGGTAATGTCTCTCCGCTTTTTGGAATGGCGTTTAAGGAAGATACCGTAGGCACTATTTCCACCAATGTGCGCAACAACAATAACATCGTAACGCGCAATATGATTCTTCTGAATCTCGGTCGTACACATGCAAAAATTGTGATGGTGCATCCCTTGATTGCAAACGCAAACGATGCCGGCCAGTATTTCAGCCTGAAACTCTTTACCGATAACGACATCCATAAGGAATACGCCGGCAATCTTTCCGAATACCTATATGCCAAGCTGAACTTAGACCCGACTCTGTTTGAGCGCTGGCAAATGGGTGGCAGTCATGGTGTATTCGGCGCGGTAGATTCTGTGCATCATACTATCATTTATGACCCCGCCACGCCCCTCCGCCTTGACAGCATCTATCTGGACAGCAATGAGTTTTTCCCGCTCGAAATAAGTTTTGCCTTGCGCGACAGCGTTGCCATTGAATTTCCTGTCTTCACGCACATCTATCTACAGCAGACAACAGGGGCGGGAGACAGCGAACAGGTCTATGGTCAGGTCGGCTACGAGTTAAATATCGAAGCGGATTCCGCTTCTGGTGGCGGCCAGCAAAGAACTCATCCGGCAATCGTATCCGGGTCAAGGTTCTTCGACATCTATCCGAATCCTGTTGACGGCATGCTCCATGTTCGATATACCGGCGCGGATGATGCAAGAATTCAGATCTCTGTTACCGATATTTCCGGAAGGGTATTGCTAGAACGCTGCGACATCCCAATGCAATCAGGAACCGTCTATCCTTTGAGAACCGGGAAACTTGCCTCCGGGGTTTATGTGATCCGGCTGAGTGATGACAGAGGAAATGCATTCGCCCAGAAGTTTGTGAAGGAGTAGCCTCATATCCAATTCAAAAAAAAGCCCGAATTCTACCACGGATTCGGGCTTTTGACTGCGCCTTCTGAATATTTCGTCACTTCCGGATAATTACCGGCGTGCCCACTTCCACCAGGCCGTACAAATCTTCGATGTCTTTGTTGCAAATAGCAATGCAGCCATCTGTCCAGCCCACACCCATCTGAATCAGGTCGTCGCCGCCCGGCCAAACGCCATGAATGCCCACACTGCCGCCAATCCGCGCTGAGCTGGGCAATTTGCCTTCCGCTTTCATCCGGTTGAACCTTGCCAGGCTGGAGTCGTTAGGGTAGTCAAGCGCCAGAAACTTATCGTACTTGGAAGAGGGTTTTTTGCTGGCTATGTGAAAGATGCCTTCGGGAGTATTCCGGTCACCTTCCATGTATTTATTGGCTTTGGGTGTGGGGCCAAATACTGCTTTGTACGAGCGAATCGGTTTCCTGCCATATTTCACCGTCAGGCGATACTGACTTTTAGAAATGAAAATGCTGATCAGGTCCCGGTTGGCCGTATCCATGCGAATGGGAACGACAATGTCTATTCGTGGGTGAAGGGGCTCAATGATGGTTTCCGTTACGCGCATCAGCCCCTGATTGTATTGCACCACCCGCACCAGATTTCCCTTACCGTCCTTGTATTCATCCAGCAGTTTGATGTTCGTCGGGCGGGGCTGTGCCAGCAGGCTCCAGGGCTGGTAACACAGGCAAATTAGAAGCAGGAATTTCAGAAAAATGCGCATCAGGGTTGCTCTCTTGTTCGAAAGGGGAAGCGCGAATCTAACCGTTTAGAAAAAAGCAGGCAGAGAGACCGGTTCCTGGCCACGCTTCCAGTATGTTCCAGCGCACCACAGGCATCAGGCACCGGGCTTCGCCTTATAGACAGGGACAGTCGAGCAAGGTTCCCCATACATCAGCGATTTCACCACCGGGCGCAGGCGTGCGGCGGCTGCTACATAGGCTTCGGCAGGCACGGCCACCTCGCCACAGCCTTTCAACACCACACGCTTCCCGGTATATTCCGATACATCGAGACCGGCGATGGTGGCGGTCATAGCCAGGGCTGGCATGTCTTCCAGAGAGGAAAAATGAACCGATGCCGCCACAGGTTGTAAATAGGCAGCGGCCAGCATATAGGCCCATACGGGAATGACGGCATCCGTGCTGCAGCCAAGAGCTACATGCTTACCAGAAAAAGCGCTCCAGTCCTGTGCCTGCAAAGCGGCACGGTAGTCCTTCTCCCGAAGTATCATTTCCATAAATAGAAAAGGCTTCAGGTCGAAGAAGGCAAGGCTGTTTTCCGCAGGAATAAAAGGAGCCAGGTCCAGCGTCAGGATGCCACTCTCGGCCACTTTGTTTCGTATCGTTTCTACACCGGTTTCCATGTTGCAAAACTACAAGCACTATCCGGGCTGAATTGCCGCACACTGTTTCAAATTGTATGAAGAGGACGTTACTTTTTTTTATCGGCTTCATATCGCTACCCGGCTTCCGTTGCGTCGCACGCTTCAGCAAGATTTCGCTGCCTGGCTTTCCCTGGAAACTGTGCGTGGAGGTGCTTCACTTTTTTGGAGCAATGCCCAATAGCAGCACGTACCCCTCAAAGTGCGACGCAACGGAAGCTCTATCAGGGCGCTGCTGCCGGCTTCAAAAAAATTTTCAAACATAAAAAGAGGCCACCCTTTTGAGGCAGCCTCCTGTAGCATTCAATTCCTGAATGATTAGAAAATATTCTCCGGCTTCACCTTGATTTCTGCGTGTCTGCGCAGGCTTTCGGTGATTGTCTGATTGATCATATTCTTGAGCTGCATGTCCTGCATTTTCATCTGCATGGACAGGGCCTGAGGATCCATAGGCTGTGTATCCTCACTGCGCCGGGTGACACTCACAAAGAATACGCCTTCGCCGCCCTGGATAGCGGGAGAAAGGGTGTTGAGCTGGAATTTGGGATAGAACGTATAGCCGAGCAGCTTGGGTTCAAAGCCAATGCCGGGTGCAAAGGAGGCGTTGCCCCGGACGGAATCGGCATGGTCCACACTGAGGCCGGCTTGCTGGGCCAGAGCGTCGAGCGAGCTGGCACCCTTGTATTTATCCGCAATCATTTTTGCCTTTTTCTCTACGCGCACCAGGTTTTCGATTTGCGGTTTGAGGTTTGCATCCAGGGGGCGTAATCCTGGCTCATTGATAGCCGTAACCGTCGCTACCACATAGCGGTTGTCGAGGTGAATGGGGTCGCTTACATCGCCGAGTTTGGCAGCATAAGCCCAGCGGATGATATCGCGGGAGGCGCCGAGGCCGGGAATGATATAGTCCTGCGGGCGGATATCATTGGCTAATTTTTTATCCAGCCCATTTTTCTTGATTGCCGCATCGAAAGCGTCTTTAGTGCGGTTTTGGCCGGCAAATTCATTGGCCTTAGCAAACTGAGCCTGGTCGGCTTTCTGACCAATGTTCAGGCTTTTGGCAACGGTGGCTAATTGAACGGCGGGTTCAAATGCTTTCTGGTCGGTGATGTGCACGATGTGCCAGCCAAACTGGGTGCGCAGGACGGTGTCTTCTCCTACTTTCCCATCGAAGCAGAATTCGTTGAATTCAGGCACCATGGCACCGTAGCTGAAATAGCCCAGGTCGCCCCCTTTGACTTTGCTGCCAGGGTCGTCAGAAAATTTGGTTGCCAGCGAGTCGAAATTGGCTCCGTGTTTCAAAGCAGCCAGGAGGCTATCTGCGCGCTGGTGGGCTAGAGTATCGCTGAGTCCTTGTTGGTTTTGCTGGCTTTGCGTAGCGATGAGGATATGTTTTGCCCTAACGGAGTCCGGCATTTCTTTACGTCCGGTCACCTTGACCATCTTATAGCTTCCGTTGTCGAAGAATGGGCCGAAGACGGCACCTACAGCGCCGCGGAGGATAGTGTCAGCCATTGGGCTCATGTAGCGGGCTTTCGTTACATAGGCCTTGCTGTAGCGCTCTTCTGAATTGCGGTTTACGAAGGCTTCATTATTTGTTGCCGTGATAAACGAGGGGCGCAGTTTTTCGAGTGCACCCAATGCCTGAGCAGTATCATCGGCATCGGGTTTTACGTCATAGGCTACATACTCAATATTGCGGGTGGGCGCCAGTAAAGTGAATTGTTCTTTATGACGTTGCATGTAGTCCTTCATGTCGGCATCGCTGACGGAAACCTGAGCATCCGGGATGCTGGTATAGGGCACTTTTACAAAACGGATATCAGCCCGTTCCTGTTCTTGTTTTACATGCAGCATCTGTATGGCTTTCGGGACATAGGCAGAGCCTGCAATCAGCGCAGTATATTTTTGGAAACGACGAGAGCGGAGCAGAAAGGTTTTCAGAGATTCCCATTGCTGGCCCAACTCCTGAAGCTTCGGTTCTGTAGTTTTTTTGACTTCGGATTCAAACTCTTTTACGATGCGGGGATCCCATTGTTGAATACCAAAAGCGACACTGAAAAAGTTCTGGATGGCAGGTTCCGGATTCGCACCGGAGAACATTTCTTTTTCTTCGGTAGGCGACACGACAATACCCAGCTTGTCGCATTCTTTTTCCATGATTTTTTCGTTCACCATCTGGTCGAACAATTGCTGGCGTAGCTGGGCCTGCTCTTCTTCCGTCATCGGCTGCCCCTTGCGGAAAAGTTCGGACAGCGCGATGTAGTCCTGAGACATTTTGGAAAACTCACGGCCATCAATGCCTTTGCCATCCACTTTTGCGACATCGGCATCCTTGCCAAACATCTTGTCGAAACCGCCATTGAGGCCATCCATTAAAATGAATGCCACCAGCGAGATCGCGATTGCGCCACCGGCCAGCTTCGCATAACGATCCCGAATTTTTTGAATTACCGCCATTTAATAAAGAGAGGGGATTGTGTGTGTTACAGGGGTTTTTCTTAAAGGCGGCAAATTTATAGTAAATGGTACTCAGTATGATGGTGATTCAAAACATCAGGATGAGCTCTGCCGGAAGTAAGATTTGGGATGGCAAGTATAGAAGGAAGGGACATTCTGCTTCAAGATAACTAGGGTACAGCGTGATGTGAACGAATTATTCTTCGTTGCGGAAGAAGGATTGATTGAATTGGATAAGTGAAGAAAGCTTCCTGATTCAAACTTCTTTTTATTGGATTTTGAAGGAGCCGGACAATACCAAAAGGGAACTTCAGAACAGGATATAGATTTGAGAACGTCCCTGTAAATGCTCTGCCATACGGCAGTCCGCTCATTGTCATAGCTAAACCAATTTTAAAGTCAATGGAAAGTTTTGGTAAAAAAAAGCAAGACAAACTTGGATGCTTGATGTGCAAGAGCATAATTTGCCTCTTCGAAATTTAAAAACTGCGCAGGCGCTCTTGTCTGCCTCTTTAAAACGTCGCCTTTTATTGAACTGACTTCTATGAAAGCACAATTCCGCTTCCTATGCCTAAGCCTGGCGTTGCTATGTTTCAGCGCGGCTTCCCAAGCACAGCTTTCGGGTACCATCACGGTGCCGAGTACCACTTATCCGGACTTAGCTTCGGTAATCACCGCACTAAACACATCCGGGGTGGGTACGGGCGGTGCTACCATTGTCTTGTCTGGAAGCAATCCGCAGACGGCTCCCAGTGGGGGCTATAAGCTGGGCAGTGCTACACTCAATGCATCATTAAGCTCGGGAAATCCGCTCGTCTTTAACGGTAATGGTAATACCATCACCGGCCCCACCGGTACCGGCAGCAATGATGGTATCTGGTGGTTGCTGGGAACCGACTATGTGACCATAAACAGTTTTAGCCTGGTGGACGTATCCACCACCACCACCACTACTTCTACTCCGGGGAATGAGTGGGGCTTTATGCTGGGCAAGAGGAATACCTCTTCACCTTACGATGGTTGCCAACACGTGACCATTAATAACTGCTCGATTTCGTTGAACGGTTATCAAAGCTCTTCAACGGGTATTTATGTAGCGCACGCTAATGCTACGAGCACAAGCATTTCTACTAGCAGCTACGGCCCCAATGATGCCAACAGCTACAATAAGTTTACGGCTAATACCATAACGAATGTTTGCCGCGGTATCTACATCAATGGTAGCTCCTCCAGCGTTGCCAATTATGATAAGCAAAATGAAATAGGCGGTACGACATCCGCTTCCGGAAATAACATCACCGTAGGTGGAAATTCAGGAACCAGCGTCAAATACGGTATTTATATCTATTACGATAGCGTGACCTATGTTCGGAATAATGATTTTGCCATTTCAACCGCACAAACAGGGAATGCCACTACTTATGGTCTTTACTGGGGCCCGGGTAGAGGAGACATGAATGTTTTGAATAACTACTTCAATATGACTTCTCCCAACACCACGGGAACTATTGGAGCTGTTTACATTACCAGTTCCCGTTCGGATGCCGGCGCAACCTATAATATCACAAACAATGAGGTGACCGGTAATGGATTGTCTGTGACCTCTGCTTCTTTTTATGGAATTTATCTTTCCAATGCCATCTGTGAAACACTGAATTTAAATTATAACAATGTTCACGACATCAACTGGGCACCCAACAATGTAACCGGCAGCAGCTATAACTATGTGTACGCTTTTTACCCGTATTATAATGGCTGTTCTTCCTTCAACATGAATTACAACCGGGTGAATAATATCAGCCGGAACGGGCCTGGATATATTTATCTGTCATACAACTACCAGTACAACTGCCCTGCGAACTCGACGTTCACAATGAAGTATAACGTGTTCAAAAATATTTCTACCGATCAGACGACAAGTACCGGTAGTAATTTCATCTATGGGATGTACAACTGGTCGAATTACACCTACAATGCCCAGGCAGATATTTCTCATAACAAGATGGATAGTATAGACGTTAGTGGAGTAACCTCAACCTACTCGTATATATATAACTATATTGGGTACTATTTCGGTGACAGCTCCCGGTTTGACTATGACACCTTTACCAACTGGTTTGGATATACGGGAACTTCTCGTTACACGTATTTCTACAATTTCTGCTATCAGTATTATGGGAAAAAAGCTTCTAGCTTTTCGCATGCATATATAGATAATTGGCAGGCCAGCTCAGCGTATGCCTACAATTACCTGGGATACTACCACCAGCATGTAGATAGTAATATTATTCAAAATATTCACCTTGGTATGAATGGTGGTAATACTGGACAGATATATAACTTTATAGGTTATTATGCTGATTCGGGTACGGCTAACGGGAATAAATTATATAACCTTCATACAGAAGGTGCAAACCAATACATCTATAACTATTTAGGGGCCTACGGCCAAACAGGCACACAAGTGGTTGCCAACAATAGCCTACGTGCTATTAATTCTGGTTCCGGTCTTTATAACTATATCGGTTATTACGGATATGGAGATTTGGATATCCATGATAATCGGTTAGATAGTATTGTGGTATCTAGTACTTCACAACCGCTCATAGGGTGTTATTTAGGCATATCCCCCAGTGGTGGGAATTATAATTTCTACCGAAATGTAGTTTCAAACCTGAGTGTGCCCAACTCAACTAGCGCCAGCCAGCAGCTTTATGGTTTATATGTCACAGCCGGAGGTGCGGGTAAAGACATGAATTTCTACAACAATGAGGTGACGAACCTAGATGTGCCCAGCACCTATGGTAGCCCGAACTATGTAGGCATATTCACTACCGGTAATGCCGACTATAAATTCTACAATAATACTGTTCGGATGAGCCCTACCAGTTCACCAACGGGTAGTGGTTTCTGTGCTACGGGTCTCTATTATTACAATACCGGTACGCTGGACTTGCGTAATAATATCTTGTATGTTAATGCTTTGCCGGGTTCCGGAGGTAGCGTTGCCGCTCTGCGCCGGAATAATGGTACTACAGGCACCCCACCCAGCAACTTCCTGGCAACCAGCAACAGCAACATCTATTATGCACCCAATGCAACGAACAGCTATCTGTATGCAGAAGGCAGTATCACCTCACCAGTGAATACATATAATCTTTCCAATGACCCGAACTTTAATAATGGCTCCTGCGGCTTGTTTAAGAGTTTCGTTGGCCACGACCTGGCTTCGATGACGGAAAATAACCTGACTGCTTCCGGTTCCGTTGCCAATGCATATGTGCCCAGCGGCACTTCTTATGCTGAAAAGGGCGGAACTGCTACGAGCAATCCTGCAATTACGACAGATTTGGCCGGTGTTACACGGGGCACGCCGGTGGATATTGGCGCTTTGGAATTTAGCGGTACAGTAAATGACAATGCTGCCCCTCAAATTTCATATACTCCGCTCGTACCGATTACATTCTGTACGAATCAGCCTACAATAGTTGCTACAATTACAGACCAGACCGGCGTGGATACAAATGCCGGCACGAAGCCCCGTCTATACTATAAGAAATCTACTGAGAATAACACCTTCGGTGGCAACACTTCGGCATCAAATAACTGGAAGTACGTGGAGCCGACCAGCATCTCGGGCAGCACCTTCACCTTTACTATGGATTATAGTAAACTTACCGGTACTATTAGTGGCGGGACGGTAATCCAGTATTTCGTTATTGCTCAGGATGTCACATCTAGTACTTATACGGGTGCGGTAACGGCCAGCTTTGGTGGTTCCTGTCCTACTTCCGTGAATTTGAGTTCTGCCAATGCTCCGGTGAACGCTTCACCTGCTCCGGATTCCTTTACGATTCAGAGTGCATCCTCTTTCGTAACATCTGCCAGCATGAGCAGCCTTTGCGTTTCCGGTTCTGTGACGATTAATCTTAACCCGGCACCGTCTGGAGCTACTATGCAATGGCAGTCTTCCAGCTCATTATCCGGCCCCTTCACCAATATTACCGGCGCCACTACACCAACTTATGTTACTCCAGTATTGACGGCTACTACCTACTATCGGGCCGTTATTTATTGCGGAAGTTCTGTTCTGACTACCACTACTCCATACAAGGTTACGGTTAACAACCCTATTTTGACTGCATATAGTGGTGCGACCCGCTGCGGCTTTGGTCAGGTGACCCTGAATGCGACGCCGAGTGCGGGTGCACGGGTAAACTGGTATGCTACAGCCACTTCACCTAATCCTATCGCAACGGGCAACTCCTTTACGACACCCAATTTAGGAAGCAGTGTAACCTATTATGCCACGGCAACGGTGCCTGGTGGCTCTATTGAACATTTGGGTTTGGTCCCTTCAACATACTATAGCTACACTTCTCCCTACTATGGTTATGGTGAAATCTTCAAATTCCAGGACACCACGAACTTTTACTCTACAACGGTTTATCCTCAAACAACCGGACAGTTGACACTGACCCTTGTAGATAACGATCCCAGCAGTGCTAACTATGGAAATGTAGTAAAGACGAGCGCTACGATTAATATTACTACAGCCAGCATGGGTAGCCTGAGTGCTAAACTGGTCATTAACCTGAACTGGACAAACATTCCTCCAGGCGAATATATTCTGGTTGCAGACCCCAGTTCTACTTCTAGTTCGCTCTATCTGCATTATAACTACCAGTATCCGAATATTGGCTATCCCTACTATTCGAGTGTAACTGGACGGGCACAAATGACGGGTGCAGTAATTGGCGGAACAACTCCTTACACTTACTACTACTGGTTCTTCTACGACAACGTAATCTCTGGCCCCTGCGAAAGCGGTACCCGTGTTCCGATTACGGCAACTGTAAATCCCTCTACGCCGATTTTTGCCAACTCAGTCAGCGCACCGGGTATTTGCACCGGAGACTCCGCAGTGCTTACTGCTACTTCAACTAATGGTACCTACCTCTATAGCTGGTACAGCCCGAATCTGGGAGGAAGCCTGGCAGGAACAGGCACCCCATTAACTGTGTATCCCACCGCTAAGACCTGCTACTATGCGTACGCTACTGATGTACTTTCTGGTTGTACAGCGGTTGATTCAGTTTGCCTGAATGTAACACCTAAGGAACCTGCTCCCAGCATTTCTCCGGTGAACCCGACTATCTGCCAAAATGCTGCTGTGCAACTAACAGCTACTCCGGTGAATCCGTTTGGTGGTACTACGACACTGGGAACCGGTACATCCAGCAGTAGTGCTTACTACATGCCCTTCTACCAGTTCTATACGGCGAGCCATAACCAATATATGATCCATGCGAGTGAGCTTACAGCATTAGGAATGGGTGCAGGGCCAATTAATAGCCTTGCCTTCTATCTAAACTCCACCTATTACGGAAATGCGATGAAGCGCTATACGATTAAGATGGCGAATACATCCACGACTACTGCTTCTACTTCTTTTGTGTGTACCGGCCTTACTACAGTTTATGGCCCGAGCACATTCACTCCTTCCGGAACCGGATGGCAGACGTTTACGTTTAGTACGCCTTTTGTCTGGAACGGCACTTCCAATGTGATAGTAGATGTAAGCTTCGATAATGACCCCTGTAATTCCGATTGGTCCAACGCGGGTGATGTACGTTATACTTCTACCTCCTTCACTTCTTCCGCAGGTTATTGGGCCGATGGTAATTGCACCATTCAGACTTGTTCCCCTTCCGGTGCTTCTTCATTTACCAGTACGATTCGTCCGAATATGCTTTTCGGATGGGGTAATGGTTATGTGATTAACTGGGTACCGAATGTTACCGGACTGTACAAGAACTATCCTCCTGCCAGCAACCCCGTGAGCACATCCGATGGTATCAGCACGGTATGGGCTTCACCTTCCACTACGCAGGTTTATACTGCTGTTGTGAATGCGAATGGCTGCTTGTCCAACCCTTCCAATCCGGATACGGTTAATGTCAATGCAGCGCCGCCCACTACAATTACTCCTGCAGGGCCTCAGGCAATTTGCTCAGGTAATTCTGTTACCCTCTGTGCACCGAGTGGGGCTACGATGACTTATCAGTGGTACAATGGAGCTACGGCCATCGCCGGTGCTACCGGTAATTGCTACACAGCAACGACTGCCGGTAACTACTCGGTACAGGTAACCAATGCTAATACTGGATGTACGGCTAAGTCCGCTGTGACGGCTGTGACTGTAAATACTTTGCCTACTGTGTCTATCAGCGCAGGCGGCCCAATCAATATCTGTAACGGGGACAGCGTGGTGTTAAGCTCTACCACCAATGCCGGAGCCGGCGCTATCTATCAATGGTATGATGGTACGACGGCTATTGGTGCTCCCCAGGGTACCGGCCCAAGCTTTACTGCAAAGAGCAGTGGCAGCTTCCATCTGGAAGTGACGAAAGCAAATGGCTGCACCGGTATTTCTACTCCGATTACTGTGAACGTAACGACTGTACCAGGTACGGTAACTCCTTCTGGCACGACTACTTTCTGCACCGGCGGTAGTGTTCAGCTCTGTGCTCCGACTTCGGGTGCAGGCTCCCCCTACACTTATCAGTGGTATTCCAGTGGTAGTGCTATTTCTAGTGCAACTTCCTCTTGCTACACGGCTTCAACTTCCGGTATCTATACCGTAACTGTATCTAGTGCCAGCACGGGTTGCGCTACTACTTCTACCTCTACTACCGTTACCGTAGGTGCTGCTCCATCTTCTGCCATTACACCTTCTGGTTCAGTAGTACTTTGCTCCAGCGGCAGCGTGACCCTGACTACTAATTCAGCACCGGGCCTCAGCTATCAGTGGTATAAGAATGGTACTGCCATTACCGGAGCAAACTCTTCGACACTCGTTGTTAGTAATATCGCTTCATTAGGCTCCGGTAACTACACCGTGAATGTGTCTATTACTCTAACTCCTTCTTGTAATTCGACAACAGCCAGCGCTACTTCCGTTTCTCTGAGCCCAACTCCAACTGCTAGCTTCACTGCTGGTTCCACGACTACCTTCTGTGCCGGTGACAGTGTCCTGTTTACCTATTCAGGCACTACGGGTGTCAGTTACCAGTGGAATGTAAATGGCGCCCCGATTTCAGGTGCTATTGCTTCTACGTACAAGGCCAAGTCGGGTGGCAGCTATACCGTTACAGCTACTACAGGTGCCGGTTGTGCCGATACTTCGAATCCAACTCTCGTTACGGTGAATCCGCTGCCTTCTGCTACTATTACAGCCAGTGGCCCTACGGCTATTTGCTCGTTGGCCAATGTGAGCCTCTGTGCACCGACCGGGTTTGTCAGCTATCAGTGGAAAGTGGGTGGTGTCAACGTAGCTACAGGTGGTTCTTCTGCCTGCTACAGCGCATCAGCTACGGGTAACTATACCGTCAGTGTAACGGACAACAACGGTTGCTCAAACACCTCTGTACCAGTTGGCGTATTGGTAAACCCACTACCTGTCGTGACCACTTCCCCGACAGATACCATAACAATTTGCGGCGGTACAACCACCACAATTTCAGGTTCTCCTTGCAACAACACGACCTACAGCTATATGTGGCGTAACCTGACTGGTTATATCGGCGGTGCTACCTCTTGCAACTACACTACCGGCACACCGGGTGTGTATCGCCTGAAAGTAACCGATAACCTTACCGGCTGCGCAGATAGCTCCAAGGCAGTTACCGTAATTACAACGACACCACCGCCTGCTACGGCTACCCGCGTAGGTGCTGCTACTATCTGCGATGGCGACAGCTCCTTACTGAACGCCAATACGGGTACCGGCCTAAGCTATCAGTGGAACTACAATGGAAGTCCCATTGCCGGCGCAACGGCAGGTAGCTACTACGCGAAGGCTCAAGGTAGCTATACGGTAACCGTTAGCTTGGGTACCTGCTCTTCTACTTCAGCAGCCGTCTCCATCAGCGTGAACCCTGCACCGGCATCTTATATCACATACAACACGCCGCTCCAGTTCTGCGAGGGTAGTGCTGTAGCCCTGAACGCCAATATTGGTACCGGCATCACCTACTTGTGGTACTTGAATGACACACCTACAACCAACAATTCGACGCTATATGTCGCAATGGCTACCGGTGTCTATTCACTCCGTACTACGAATAGCCTGGGTTGCTCTAGCTTCTCGGACACCCTGCACGTTACCGTTTGGCCCGCACCGCATCCGACCCTCTCTACTACAGATGTAACGATGACGACCACGCAGACCTACGCCAGCTACCAATGGTTCCTCAATAATGTGGCCATCGGAGGCGCTACCAGCCAGAGCTACACAGCAACAGAAAACGGCGCTTACAAGGTGCGCGTCATTGACTCCAATGGTTGCGAAGGCTACTCTGACCTCAAGTTCATCCAGAATGTAGGTATTACGCCAACCGCTACCAGTCTCGCTATCAAGGTCTATCCGAACCCGACCACCGGAATCCTGAAAATTGATGCTCCGGTGAAGGTGAAACTGGCCCTGCATGACGTGACCGGTAAAGTGGTTGCCGAAGCTGTGGATGTGAAGCAATTGGACATCAGCCGCGTGGCTAATGGCACCTACCTACTCTTCATCTACGATATGAACGGCAATGCCATGCGTATTGACAAGGTGACCAAGACGGCCAACTAAGGATGTGTATTTGACTTTTTAAGGGCAGGCTTTCGAGCCTGCCCTTTTTGATTTTCCACAGAAAATGAAGCTGCCTGATATAGGTAATGTGGTAGCCGGCTGCAACCGCTGCCAGGCTGTGTGATACTGCCAATAAAGAAATAAAACACAACTGTGCAGGCCTTACTCTGTCAGCTTTATCCTATTCTTTCGTGTGCTATTCCGCATCGGGTTATTTTCGCGGCCATTTTTAAGCGTTAAATTTTCTTCAGGATGGCTTTACAAGCCGGCATCGTAGGCCTGCCCAATGTGGGCAAATCAACCCTTTTCAACGCAGTTAGCAATAGCGCCAAGGCACAAGCTGCTAACTATCGTTTTTGCACCATCGAGCCCAATGTAGGCCTCGTGGACGTACCCGACCAGCGGTTGAATGCCCTAGCCGCAATCGTCAGTCCGCAGCGTATCGTGCCGACAACCATTGAGTTTGTGGACATCGCCGGACTCGTGAAAGGAGCCAGCCAGGGCGAAGGCCTGGGCAATAAGTTTTTGGGAAATATCCGCGAGGTAGATGCCATCGTGCATGTGATTCGCTGCTTTGAAGACGACAATGTGCTGCGCGAGGAAGGCGCCATCAATCCAGTTAGTGACAAAGAAATCATTGATACGGAATTGCAACTTGCCGACCTGGCCAGTGTGGATAAGAAAATTGCCCGTGTAGAAAAGCAGGCGAAGATGGACCTCAAATTCCGCAAGGTGTTTGACACCCTCGTTCGGGTGAAAAAGCATTTGGAATCGGGCCAGAATGTGCGCGGGCTGGGGCTGGAAGGTGAAGAGCTGGAGGCGATTTATGACATCCACCTACTCACAGCCAAGCCGGTACTCTATGTCGCTAATGTGGATGAAGCAGGCATGAAAACAGGCAATGCCTATTCGCGGATTCTGGAAACTGCTGCCCATGCTGAAGGAGCCGGCATCATCGTGATGAATAACTCGATTGAAGCACAAATCACGGAGATGGAAAGCGAGGAGGACAAAGCGATTTTCTTAGAAGAATATGGGCTGGAAGAACCCGGACTGAACCGTTTGATACGCGCAACCTATAGCCTCCTGAGCCTGATTACATATTTCACAGCCGGGGTTCAGGAAGTGCGGGCCTGGACTATTGGAAAAGGCTGGAAAGCTCCGCAGGCTGCCAGCGTCATCCATACCGATTTTGAGAAGGGATTCATCAAAGCTGAGGTTATCGGGTATGATGATTATATCCAGTTGGGGGGTGAAGCCGGCGCTAAGGATAAGGGCCGATTGCGCATTGAAGGCAAAGAATATGTGGTGCAGGATGGCGATGTGATGCACTTCCGATTCAACGTCTGAACGGCCACGCATAGCCCAGTGCGGGGGATTTTGGGGTGAAAACCAAGAAGCTGATGGCAATCACTGACTGAGCGGTTTTGCTTAGACGTACCTTCATGTCCCTTTTAAAAAAGCCATGAAATATTCTGCCATTGACCCTAAGCTTTTCATCCAAAACCGCCAGCGTTTTACAAAGGCTATGAAGCCGAACAGCCTGGCCATCTTCCCGGGAAATCTGAACCTCCTGACGAATGGAGACCAGACGCATCCTTATGTCCCCAACTCAGATGTACTCTGGCTTTCCGGCGTCCGTCAGGAACATACGATGGTGGTGCTTTACCCAGACAATCCCGATACGTCTGCCCGCGAAGTGCTCGTTATCCTACGGCCCAATGAGCAGCTAGAAAAATGGGAAGGTCATAAGTTGACAAAGGCAGAAGCAAGTGCTATTTCAGGTATTAAAAATGTTCAGTTTGCGGATAGTGTGGATGCAATGCTGCAAACGATGATGCACCATGCAGACACCGTCTATCTGAACACGGATGAAAATGACCGTATGGATGGCAGCCTGTTTCGTCCGGACCTGGAGTTTGTGAAGCAATGGATGGCCCGCTTTCCTTTGCACCGCTACGAGCGGGCCGCCCGCATCTTGAAAGACTTGCGCAGCATCAAGACAAAGGAAGAAATCGTAGTGGTGCAAGAGGCAATAGATATTACCGAAAAAGCCTTCCGCCGCGTGATGCAATTCATCCGTCCGGGGGTGATGGAATATGAACTCGAAGCCGAAATCACGCACGAGTTTTTATGCAATCGCGCTACCCGCCATGCCTATGGATGCATCATTGCCTCCGGCGACCGTGCCCGTGTGCTACACTATGTAGAAAACAATCAGGAATGCAAGGACGGTGAAATCGTACTGATGGATTTCGGTGCTGAATATGGCAATTATGCCGCCGACCTAACCCGCAGCATCCCCGTCAATGGCAAATTCAGCAAGCGGCAGGCACAGGTGTACAACGCCGTATTGCACGTACACAACTTCGCCAGAGGCATTCTCAAACCCGGCATTTCGATTAACGACTACACCAAAAAGGTGAATGACGAAACCGAAAAACAATGTCTGAAAATCGGGCTGATTTCAAAGTCGGACATCAAAAATCAAGACCCAGAAAACCCAGCATACCGTAAGTATTTCTATCATGGTGTCACCCACCATCTGGGCCTCGATGTTCATGACCTCGGCACGCGCGTAGAGCCAATCAAAGCGGGCATGTTGTTTACCGTAGAACCTGGCCTCTATATCGAAGAAGAACAAATCGGAATCCGCATCGAAAATGATGTCTGGATCACCCGAACAGGCAATCAGGACCTGATGAAAAACATCCCGATTACCGTTGAAGAAATTGAAGCGGCAATGAAGAAGAAGTAAAAGCGGGCCTCTTTACTCAGCGAAGTCTGTCTAAACTTTTGAGAAGCTTTTCATCCTTGCGGATGCCTACCAAAGCCATTACCTCAAAAATGATTGCTAATAGGGTCACCAGTATTCCGGGGAAGGAATAGCTGATTTCGGTGGCTGGAGGGTTTTGCGCTTTTAAATTTGAAACATACAGCATCATTAATGCGACGATGAGGCAGGATACAAACATG
This sequence comes from Bacteroidota bacterium, assembly GCA_018267625.1. Classification (GTDB taxonomy): domain Bacteria; phylum Bacteroidota; class Bacteroidia; order Chitinophagales; family Chitinophagaceae; genus UBA1952. The sequence continues at coordinate 11,572 of JAFDYC010000081.1, read as the reverse complement.
CTTACCCAAACCAGAAGCTTCTGCCGCTTCCGGGCCATGAAAAAGAAAATGGAGATTAAGGGTAACAAGGTGGCCACAGCCGCAACAACAAACAGAAGGATATGCTGACGCACCCCTCCTATTTGCGGGTCGCTGGACACGACTGCCTTAAAGCTGTACAGTGGGTAAATGAATAGGAGTCCATTCAACATGGAGGCTAAAAAAAGCCAGAGGGATTGGATGCGTTGAATCATGTTGGTTACAGAGCAGGCAAGAAAAAAACGAGTAGAATTCCCATCGTCAGCCTTAGGGGTAGGATGCAGGCCTGGCGGCTCACGAAATCATCTCCGCGCCAAAATACGGTTTGAGGAATTCAGGAAGCCGGATGCCTTCCTGAGTTTGATTGTTCTCGAGTAAGCAAGCGACAATTCGGGGCAGCGCAAGCGAAGAGCCGTTCAGCGAATGCAATATTTGGGTCTTCCCTTCAGCATTGCGATATCGAGCTTTCAAACGGTTGGTCTGAAAGCTTTCAAAATTGCTCACAGAGCTTACTTCGAGCCAGCGCTCTTGCGCAGCACTCCAGACCTCAAAATCATATGTGAGCGCAGATGAAAAACTCATATCTCCGCCACAAAGCCGAAGGATGCGATAGGGCAACTCCAGCTTATGCAAAAGAGCCTCCACATGCGCGACCATCTCGTCCAGCACCTCATAACTGCGGTCGGGAGGCACGAGCTGCACCACCTCTACTTTGTCGAACTGGTGCACACGGTTAAGGCCACGAACATCTTTCCCATACGAGCCTGCTTCCCGCCGGAAACAGGGTGTATAGCCGGTCATCTTTACCGGCAACTGTGCCTCGGGTGTGATGGTATCCCGATACAGATTCGTAAGAGGCACTTCTGCCGTGGGGATGAGGTAATAATCATCCGCAGCGGCATAGTACATCTGACCTTCTTTGTCAGGAAGCTGTGTGGTGCCAAAGGCCGAAGCTTCATTCACCATGTAGGGCGGATAATATTCCTGGTAGCCTGCCTGAAGGTTGTAGTCGAGAAAGGCGGTGATGAGGGCTCTTTGCAAACGTGCACCCTGCCCCATATACACAGGGAAACCAGAACCGGTAATCTTAGTGCCTAATTCAAAATCAATCAACCTATATTTTGCTGTCAGCTCCCAGTGGGGTAACTTTTGTGCACTGAGGTCTGGCTTCTTACCACCTTCCCGGACGACTTCATTGTCTTCGGGTGTCTTGCCCTCGGGCACACTGCTATGAGGCAGATTGGGGAGACGTATCAGCATCTCCTGAATAGTGGCATCAGCATCCGTCAGCTTTTGCTGTAACTCTTTCTCATTGTTTTTATGCCGGGCAACTTCTGCCTTCAGGGCCTCTGCTTCCGCACGCTGCCCCTGTTGCATCAAGGCCCCAATTTGCTTGCTGGCACTGTTGATAAAGGCTGCGGCTGCCTCAGCCTCCACCTGAATCTGACGACGGGAGGCATCTCCTTCAGCGATGCGGCTTACTAACTCGGGTTCGGGAAAATGTTTTTTGCGCAGACCTTCCAAAATCAGGTCCGGCGACTGTCGGAACAGGGAAATAGAGAGCATGAGGGGGGGAAACGAAAGTGGACAAAGATACAGGGAGGGCAGGCCTTCCAGGTCTTTAAGACCTGGAAGGCCTCTATACACACAACACGACACACCACATATTATTTTCAACCCATGCTCCTCAAAGAACACAAATACTATCACATCTATAATCAGGGGAACAACAGGGAAATTCTCTTCCGGGAGCCGCGCAACTATTATTATTTCCTCCAGCTATGGAAGCGCCATATTTATCCCTTCGTGGATACGTTTGCCTACCATTTGCTGCCGAATCATTTTCACATGGCCATTCGGATCCGGAATGATGCAGGAGTATCTTCCAAACAGATTTCCCGCTGCTTTGCCAATATGTTCGGTGCTTATGCAAAGGCCATCAACAAAGGTTATGATCGTAGCGGCAGCTTGTTCCGAAAAAACTTTCGACGCAAGGAAATTTCTTCAGAAAGCAGATTCCTCCGACTCATCTTGTTTATCCACACCAATGCCAATCATCATGGCATTCCGGTTGATTTGATGGACTGTAAATTTTCTTCCTATGCATCCATCCTCAGTCAGGAACCTACATTGCTGTGTCGAGAGCAAGTGTTAGAATGGTTTTCAGGTGTAGAAGCTTTTCGGGCTTCACATCAGGAATTCAAAGTGATGGAAGACGATTTGTTCAGCCTGTTTGAAAATCCGCAGGATGATATGCACCTTCTGAAAGTTGAGTAACAGCTTCCAGGTCTTTAAGACCTGGAAGCTGTCCTCCTCTCCCTACGGCACTTCCACCACATTCAGGATTTGCCGCAGTACATCTTCCGAAGTGATATTCTCCGCTTCTGCTTCATAAGTCACCCCAATCCGGTGGCGCATTACATCGCCGCAGATAGCGCGTACATCCTCCGGAATCACATAGCCGCGGCGTTGGATAAAAGCATAAGCCTTTGCTGCTAAGGCCAGGGAGATACTCGCCCGTGGGGAGCCGCCATAGGAGATCAACGCTTTCAACTTGGGCAGTTTGGCTGCCTCCGGGAAGCGCGTGGCAAATACGATATCCAGGATATACTGTTCAATTTTTTCATCCATATACACCTCCCGAACCAGCTTACGGGCGGCCACAATTTCCCGAGGGTCCACCACTGCATTTATCGTTGCAGCACCGGCAGGGTTCAGGTTTTGGCGGATGATCAGCCGTTCTTCTTCTTTTTCCGGATAAGTGATCACCACCTTTAACATGAAGCGGTCTATTTGTGCTTCCGGAAGTTCATACGTGCCTTCCTGTTCGATGGGGTTCTGGGTGGCCAGCACCAGGAAGGGCTCATCCAGTTTGTAGGTATGGTCGCCGATGGTCACTTGTCGCTCCTGCATCGCCTCCAGCAAAGCACTTTGCACCTTAGCTGGTGCGCGGTTGATTTCATCGGCCAAGATAAAATTTGCGAAGATGGGCCCCTTCCGTACAGAGAACTCATGAGCCTGCGGGTTATAAATCATCGTACCCAGTACGTCAGCCGGCAGCAGGTCCGGGGTAAATTGAATCCGGCTGAATTTCGCGGCAATCGCCGATGCCAGCGACTTAATCGCCAAGGTTTTGGCTAAGCCGGGCACACCTTCCAGCAGCACGTGGCCGCCAGCTAATAAGCCAATCAGCAGCCGCTCCGTCATCATTCGCTGGCCTACCACCGCCTTATTCAGTTCCATCATCAGCAATTCGATGAAGGCGCTCTGAGCGTGGATGCGCTCATTCAGTGCGCGGATGTCTGGTGCCGTGCTTGCAGTAGGGAATTCCATAGGGCACCAAAAGTAACGGGCAGGGCAACAAGACATTCCCCACTTCCGGTTTTTAGAAAAACTTTTAGCGCGAGTTTTGCCGCCGCAGGCAGGTGGCTTTCCAGCCCTTGCCGGAACCACTTCCATTTTCCACTAGCCTTTTTTCAAGCACCATTGGCAACGCAGCAACGCAAAGGATGGCAAGGCGTCGAAGCCCTGCTCCTCGAACAATTCGGAAAAATCCCCGACCTCGAAGGCATCCTCTTCCTCATCGGCATCAATGAATTTGGACAGCCCCCCCGCCGAAAGACGTTCTCAAAAGAGCAAAAGCAAGACCTCATGCACATCGCAGTCTGCACCCTGCTGAGCCAGCTCGACTACTACCGCTTTGCCGGCCGCGATGCCGATGGCTGGCCTCATTTCGACATAGTCAGCCCCATGCCCCAAATGACCATGCCCGAGCAGGAAAGCATCCTCAAAGCCTGCATCGTCCACTACTTCGGAATGGATGAATGAAGGCCAAAGGCCCGTTTTTTTTAACGCCTTTTCCGCACGAAATAACCAATGCCCGCAACCAGCCGGAATAACTTGCAGCCTGCATCCCCAATCCCAAAAAACATCATGCACATGAAAGCGATCCTCTTGTTGCTGGCAACCCCCTTGTTGCTGTTTTCCTGCAAGAAAGGAAGCGATGAAACACCCCCCGTGGGTGGCCCCGGCGGCCTCGCCACCCTCAAAATAACCCCAAGGCACCACGGACGGGCAATAGACAGTTGCATGATCTACGTGAAATACAACACCCTCAACCCGCCGCCCACAGATTCATCCTACGACGACTCTGCCCGCTGCGTCCTCATCAACGGAGTACCCATCGCCACCTTCGGCAGCCTCAAAAAAGGCAACTACTATTTCTTCGGCTATGGCTGGGACCCGCTCCTGTCACCGCCTCAAGCCGTCCGCGGTGGCCTCCCCTGGACTATCAACGAAGAAACCCTTCAAAGCTTCGACCTCGCCGTCTCCGAAGATTAATAATCCGAAACGCTCCCGCTAAAATCAATCTGGGCGTGCCCCTCCGCTCCGCTGCGGGTCGGGCTGTCCGCTACAAGTCCTCGCTCCGCTGCGGGCTTTCCGCTACCATCCCTCACGCAAGCCGGCCTCATTCATAATTGCCCTCCCAACCGACCTTTATTCCATGCATCTTTCCATCGTGGTAGCCGTTGCCGAAGACCACGCCATCGGGCGTGATGGCGGCCTGCCCTGGCGGCTCCCCACCGACCTGCAATACTTCAAAAAAGTGACCCTCGGCAAGCCCGTCATCATGGGCCGCCGCACCTGGGAAGAACGCAAAGGACGCCCCCTGCCCGGCAGGCTCAACATCGTACTATCCCATCGCAGGCTCATACTCCCGGAAGGCGTCTTACTACAAGCCTCCCTCAATGCTGCCCTTAGTGCCGCAGCGCAACGCGACCATCAGGAAGCTGCCGTCATTGGTGGGGCGGCCCTCTTTGCCGAAGCGGCCCTTTGTGCCGATGTGATGCACATCACCCGTGTTCACACCCGCGTACCCGACGCCGATACGTTCTTTCCTGAAATAGACTTTTCACCCTTTGTGCTGGCCTGGGAGGAAGCACATGAAGCCGACGCGCACAACCCTCTTCCTTTCACCTTCCAGCGCTGGGAGCGTAAACCTTCATGATTTTTTTCCGGCTGAAAACATGGTGGCATTATCACCGCAATGCCCTGAGCCGGCATGGTATCCACTCGCCTTTCGTCTATCGTTTTGTTGAAGAAGCACTGCGCCCAGCTTTGCCGGCAACCGCCTTCCAGGCTTTCCGCGAAGCGGACAATACAGGTTATCGCAGCGACACCCTCGAACTGCTTGCCCGATGTAGCCATTTTTTGCAACAAGAAAGCCAACAGGAAGAAGCTTGCTATCTCATCCTTAAGGGGACACCGGAAGCTATCCGGCAAGCAGCTTTCGAATACATTCCCCAGCTCTCTGAAGGCTTCTGTCTGCTCATCCCCTACATACACGATTCGCCAGCCCGGGCTGCTGTGTGGAAAGAATTAGTGGCCGACAAGCGCATCAACCTGAGTATCGAAATATGGCAGCTCGGCCTTCTTTTTTTCAGGGAAGATTTTCAGGAGAAGCAGCATTTTGTCCTTCGTCGCCCGGGCTGAATTCCTGCCCGAATAATGCTGCCTGCCGGAGCTCCGGCCCCATCCGGAACGAGCGGCGATGAACGGGCGAGAGCCCGTGCCTGAGGATGGCTTCCCGATGGGCTTTGGTACCATAGCCTTTGTTTACATCCCAACCATATTCGGGATGCTGTTCGTGCAGGTACAGCATATACGCATCGCGGTGTGTCTTGGCCAGTACAGAGGCCGCTGCAATGCTCGAAAATTTTGCATCTCCTCCCACGATGCAGGTGTGCGGGAGGTCTTCATAGCGCGAAAAACGATTGCCGTCAATCAGCAGATGTTGTGGGCGTATGCTGAGTGCAGCGACCGCCAGATGCATGGCTTTGATGGATGCTTTCAGGATATTAATGCGATCAATCTCATCATGCTCAATTCGGGCTACGGCCCAGGCCCATGCATTCTTTTCGATGAGTGGGCGTAAGGCTTCCCGTTGTGCCGGGCTGAGTTGTTTGCTGTCGTTGAGATGAGGCAGCCGGAACGATTCCGGTAAGATGACTGCTGCAGCAAAAACCGGCCCGGCCAGGCATCCCCGGCCCGCTTCGTCGCAGCCTGCCTCCAGCAAGCCTTTCGTGTATTGACGTTTCAAGGCCATGCCTGCAAGTTGGTTTTTTTAGTAAGACCCTGAGCGGTTATTTGTAGACTTCGTAATGATGATGCTTCGCAAAAGAGGCATTTCTCTTAGTAGGTAGAAAATAATTTTTGCTGTTCCATCTTTGCGCAGTAAAAAATCATCCGGGCATGAAAACAATTCTTTTGGCAGTCCTGCTTCTGGGCTCCTTTGCCGCAGGCGCACAAACCCCTGTTGTGGTTTCGGACAGCACCATCGTATCTCTGGGATTAGGCGGCTCTGCAGAGGTCGGCTTTGCCTTTGCAAAAGGAGATGCCGTGGAGCTGACGGCACATTGCTCCAAGAAAATACAGCGTGTGCTGGCCTTTCAATACCCGGAAAAGCAATTGGCCCGCGACCGGGAAACGAAAAGCCCAAAGCTGAATTTCAGCATGGCCGATTCGGGCATCGTCATTTTTCAATTCGTGTCGGATGCCGGTGGGCATAATGATATTCACTACCACCTCACGCGCAAGCCGGCCTCAGTGGCAACGCAGGATTACAGCACCCGTGTAATATGGGAGCCACCTACAGACCGGCCCGGCAAACCTATTCCCCGGCGGGTAGAGTAGGTAGCTGCACTATGCCGGGCTTTAAGCCTTTTCATTACATGTTCATCGGTGCATTCTGAATGTCCTATTCCCCGACATTTGCCCCGCTCATGTCAGAATCTCAACATCGTCCCATCCGTGTGCTGGTGGCTAAGGTGGGCTTAGACGGCCACGACCGGGGAGCCAAGGTGATCGCCACGGCCCTGCGTGATGCCGGTATGGAGGTCATCTACACCGGCCTGCGCCAGACTCCCGAGATGGTCGTGAATACTGCTTTACAGGAAGACGTAGATGCCATCGGCATTTCAATTCTTAGTGGTGCCCACAACACGGTATTCCCGAAAATCGTACAGCTCATGCGCGAGAAAGGCCTGGATGATGTTTTACTTACAGGCGGGGGCATCATCCCAGAAGATGAAGCCCGGCAATTGCAGGAACTAGGAGTTGGCCGGCTTTTTGCACCCGGTGCACCCACCCACGAAATCGCTGATTATATCCGCCATTGGGTGAGCGAACGAAGAGCTTCCTGAAGGCATGTTTAAAGTAGCTTTTACCCTCTGATTAGCTTTTCTTCCAAGTTATATGGTTTTGTGAGTTCAGAGATTTTTTTTAACCCTTTTTCCATCCATATCGTTTTCTACCACTCATGTACGCAACCATTACCACCGAACTCTCCGAAGGAATTTTTACCATCACCATCAACCGACCGGACAAGCTCAATGCGCTGAACAAAGAGGTCATCACTGAGCTGGGTGCAGCCCTGGATGAAGTGTACAGCAATGCAGCAATCAAGAGTGTGCTGCTGACCGGAGCCGGCGAAAAAGCCTTCGTTGCCGGGGCCGATATATCCGAGTTCTCCAGCCTGGATGCTCAGGGAGGGGCTGGCCTGGCTCGCCGGGGCCAACAGTTGGTGTTTGATAAGATCGAAAACTGTCCCAAGCCGGTAGTTGCTGCCGTAAATGGATTTGCGCTGGGGGGTGGTTGTGAGCTGGCCATGAGCTGCCATTTTCGCACAGCAAATGAAGCGGCCAAATTCGGGCAACCCGAAGTGAACCTCGGCCTTATCCCGGGCTATGGGGGCACCCAACGCTTGACTCAGCTCATTGGCAAGGGCAAGGCCATGGAACTGATGATGACCGGAGACATGATTGGGGCTGAAGAAGCGAAAGGCCTGGGCTTAGTGAACCATGTTTTTCCTGCCGGAGAACTGCTGGCCGCTACGCGAAAAATACTGGGTAAGATAGGTGCCAAAGCACCTGTTGCCATCAGCCAGGTGATAGCCTGTGTGAACGATGCAGCCCGATGTGAAGAAGCAGGGTTTGAGCATGAAATCAAACGCTTCGGGGAATGCTTTGAAACGCAGGACATGCTCGAGGGAACTGCGGCCTTTTTAGAAAAACGCAAACCGGCCTTTATCGGGAAGTAAATCCGAATAAGGTTTCAGCGCAGGTTATTAGCTCTTGCTGGAAAATGAAAATTCCTATCTTGTACGCTCAAAAATTTACACTTCCGATGCGGAAAACTCTCCTCCGTAATCTCCTTGCAGGCGCATGTATTGCGGCTCTTGCTGCTCCCTCAGCGCAGGCCCAGCAAAAGTGGACACGCTACCGCGCTCCGGAATTTGTGGAACGCCCAGGATGGAGCGTAGGCATGAACTTCGGCCTGTCCGACTTGTGGGCCGATGTAGGAACCAAATCGCTCATTGACCACTACGGCAACAGTAAATACTGGGGTTCACCGCATTTTATGGGTGGTGTGTTCACCCGTTATGCCTTTCATCCCGGCTTTGTTTTTCGTGCGGCCATCAATTATGGTTCAGTGTATGCTAACGATAACTGGAATCAGAAAAAGGCGGAATCAGCTACTTCTCCGGATGACGTAGCCTTCACACGGTACATGCGCAATCTTGATGTGCAGAGCAATATCTGGGAAGGCAACATCATGTTTGAAATCAACCCGCTGCGCATAGGCAACCTCGAAAAGAGAAGTGCCAAAAAGCGGATGCAGCCCTATATCCTGCTGGGCGGCGGCATCTTCCACTACCGCGCTAAAGGCACTTATGTGCCCCGGGGTACGGATGGAAAGGCCAATGGACAAGGCAGGATGGTCAACTTAGACGACCTCTATCTCGAAAATCAAGGCCCATCTGACCCGGTTACAGATTCCCTGCTTCGTGAAGCCAACCTTTCCCTGCCCACAGGACCTACCAAGGTTTGGGTACCGGAAGTATGCGGTGGCATTGGTGTACGCTGGGATATTGCTAATCAGGTTTCTCTGGGCCTGGAGTATGTGTATCGCTACACCTTTACCGACTATTTGGATAATGTGAGCACCACGTATGTAGATCCGAAAGTCTTCGATATCATTCACCGCAATGACCCTGAGAAGGCGCAGATGGCAAAGGATATGTATGACAAGAGCTGGCTCATTGACCCCAATGCAAGCCACAAGCCCGGCGATTTACGTGGTGAATCCAGCACGAAAGATGCGTATTCTACTTTTTCCATTTCTGTGTTCTTCCGGATTAAGACGAAACGAGTTCCCTGGTGGTATCAGCCTGGGCCAGGAGTATATTAATCACCGGATGTATTGAATTTTTTGAGGCGACACAATCCCGTGTCGCCTCTCTTTTTTTCTGAGCGAGAAATACTTGCACGAAGCGCAACCTCTTGGATTTTTGACGTGCTGCTTAACGTGTTTTTGGACTCCGTAGCTACTGAATCAAAAACAGTACGATATGTCGAGACATCTTCATTCTAGTTGTTTCCTACATGCACATTTTCCCCCTTGAATTTTACAATTAGCATTTAAAACCCAGTTATCTTGGGATAGTTGTTTTTCTGAATGATTCTACTATTTTTTTTACTTCCAAACCTCCTTTTTTATGGCCACACGCTTCTTTTATCAGCCGGGTGCTCAGGCCATACTCAGCCACGGCTGGAAGCCTAAGGCCCCTAACTTTTACGATGCCTCAGCCAATACGATAGCGGCCTGCCTGCTGGCACGCATCATTGAGTACATTCCGCCACCGCCACCTTTTGGCGGATATGCTGCTGCTCCCATGGCCATTCCGGAAGTAACCGGCGTGGTGTCGAAGAATGTGCGCAACAACAACAATATTGTGACCCGCAACCTCATGATTGAGGATGCCGTGGCGGGCAACAAACCTTACCCGAAGCAAAGCCTTGACCTGGCCAATGCCGAAACCATAGCCCACAACTTCGACATCCAGCTCATTAGTGAACGCTACATCAACCCGCATTTTTCGGGCGATTTGTCGGCAGTGGCCTACGCGGTGCTGCGCTCGCCGGAGCTGTATGCACACTGGGTGGCCAGCGGCGCTCAGGGCCACGGCTTCACCGCCCATCCGGAGGACAGCAGCTTCGTGTGGGGCGGCAGCGATGAAATGCGGCTGCAGAACGTGTTTATGAATGCGGGCGACCGCTTCCCGGCCACGCTGGAATTTGTGCTGCGCGACAGTGTGCCCATTCCGAATTTCAGCTTTACGATTCACCTGCGGCAGTTCATCAGCGATATGCCGGCCGATACGCCGGCCTATGGCAATATCAGCTTTCTGCTGAGTGTGCGGGATTCTGGGCAAACAGAAGGACAACGGAGCTTAGGGATTGGCAGAACACAAATTCCCGGGCAGTGTTTTGATATTTTTCCCAATCCGGCGAGTAGCGTTGTTTATATACGAAGAGCAGAAAAAGGAATTCAGACAGACGCAACAATTAAGCTGCTTGGTATTAACGGGCAACTCCTTCGGCAGGAGCACTTGGACAAGAATGCCTGGATGACATCTATGAACACTAAGGGTCTGCCTCCCGGGGTATATGTGGTGCGGATTGAGGGGCAGGATGGAAATTCAAGCCGGTATAAATTAATCCTTAAGTAAAATGTGCAGAAGCAATCGTGATGAAAAGAAAGATTATCCAGGTAACAATACTTCTTGCCAGTACTCCATATCTATGCACCAATGCAGGAGCACAGGCTAGAATAGATACCAGTTTTAGGCTGGATACAACATGGAAGTCCTATTTACAGCCCAACGTTGAGTTGGTATTTCAGGACGCCTACAACATGTCGCTATTACATGATGGCCGCATCATTACACTCGAAGCTCTTGGAGTGTTTGATCGAACGGGGCAGCTAAAAGATGGATTCTGGGCGTACAGCCGATATATGCCAGACGGGAAACTTGACAAAACATTGAACGATAGTGGCTACGTGCGGATGATAAGCGCTGGGGGGATTTTGTTTCAAGGTAATGGTGACACCCTATACTCCGGCGGAGGCGTTGGCCAGATAGCCGTTACCCGCCTCAAGCCCAATCTTGAAACCGACAGCGCCTTTGGCATCTACGGCACAGGCACCTCTGCAATGAGCACCTACTCCGGGCCAAACAACTTCTGCATGGATGCGAAAGGTAGAATACTGGCCGCCTTCGAAGGCTATTTCAAGTTCGGCGTGGCCCGCTTTCAGAACAACGGCCTGCCGGACAGCTCCTTCGGCTACCGGGGCATCACCTACACCTTAGCCGGCAATTTCTGTGGCGGCGCAGAAGACATCACCGCCTTGCCGGACGGGAAAATCCTAATCTGTGGAGAAGGCTACACAGCACAAGGCGGTCATGACTTCGCCCTGGCCCGCTACCAGGAAGACGGAAGCCTTGATTCTTCCTTTGGCACCGATGGCCTCATCTTTACCGACATGGGCGATTCGTATGATGTGCCCAAGAGCATGGCCATCCAGCCTGATGGGCGCATCCTGGTGGCCGGGCAGAGCGGATATGACCTCTTAGCCATCGCCCGCTATATGCCCGACGGCAGCCTCGATACTTCCTTCAACCACACCGGCAAGCTGCGCATAGACAACAATG
>JAFDYC010000080.1 GCA_018267625.1 Bacteroidota bacterium | reverse complement strand
ACACCGGCAAGCTGCGCATAGACAACAATGGCCTGCCCTTGCGGGGAAAGAAGATCATCCTGATGAAAGATGGGAGGATACTGGTGGGCTGTGCATCGTATCTAACCTCTTCGGGCAAAGACCAGAATATGGCTGTGGCCCGCATTCTGCCGAACGGCCGGCCCGACACCGCCTTTGCGCTCGGCGGCGTATTCACCGTGGACTTCGGCTATGATGACTGGTATGAAGACTTCGCACTGCAATCAAATGGCGGGATTTTGATAGGCGGAACAAGCGTGGACGAAAGTGATTCAAGGAATTGGAAGTATTACCGGGCCTTTGCGCGTATTGTGGTAGATGGCGAGCACACACCGCCGCCGGATACGCCTGCCCAATGGCAGGGTTTTGAAGTCTTTCCCAACCCGGCCAGCGGCATCGTATATATCCGCAGGGGTGCAGCAGGAAACGCTGCCGCTGTTTCTATTGAATTGATAAACGTAAACGGGCAGGTGATACAGCACAAAACGCTCGCTCGCGACCAATGGCTAACTTCAATGGACACTAAATCTTATCCTCCGGGCATCTATATCATCCGTATAAGTGAGCAAGATGGACTGGAGCAGCGCGTGAAACTGATACTGAAGTAAAAGTAGAGGCCATGAAGCGAAGGATTATTCACATAGCCATACTCCTAGCCTGTGTCCTGTGCTTAGGCAACAATACAGCAGGAGCACAGGCGAGAATTGATACCAGCTTTAGGCTGGATACAAATATGCATCAGTACTTGATGCCATATAAGAAATTATCGTTTGGCGGCATTGGCGGTATATCACAAACAATACGTGGGCAAATTATCCTTTGGGAAGGCATTGACATAACTGATAATACGGGACAAAATGTCGGTGGATATGGTATTTACAGCAGATATAATACCGATGGCAGTTTCGACAGAGACCTCAACGACACTGGATATGTTCAAGTCACCCATGCTACGGGAATTTTATTCCAAGACAGAGACGATACGCTCTACACAGGTGGCGGTAAAAGGCAAGTGGCCATCACTCGTCTCAAACCCAACCTCGAAGCAGACAGTTCTTTTGGCATTAATGGTACCGGTTCGGTTTATGCCTGCTACGGCCCCAACAATTTCTGCTTGGATGTGAAAGGCAGAATCCTTGCGGCCTTTGAGGGTTGTAATGAGTTGGGGGTAGCCCGCTTTCTGAATAATGGCCTGCCGGACAGCTCCTTCGGTGGCGATGGTGTGGTGCTTACGAAGGTGGGTATGTACTCCGGCGGGGCCCAGGATATAGCCGCCCTGCCGGACGGGAAAATCTTAGTCTGTGGCAGTGGATACACCGCCGGCAATTATGACTTCGTGCTTGCCCGCTACCAGGAAGACGGAAGCCTTGATTCTTCCTTTGGCGCCGATGGGCTCCTCTTTACCGACATGGGCGATTCGTATGACGTGCCCAAGAGCATGGCCATCCAGCCTGATGGGCGCATCCTGGTGGCTGGGCAAAGTGGGTACGACCTGCTGGCGATAGCCCGCAATATGCCTGCTGGCAGCCTCGATACTTCCTTCAACCACACCGGCAAGCTGCGCATAGACAACAATG
>JAFDYC010000007.1 GCA_018267625.1 Bacteroidota bacterium | reverse complement strand
TTCAGCTCAATAATCCCAACTGCTTCCTTCTGTCAAAGAACTTGTTTCCGTTTACTTTTTTCTCTCCGATTGTTGCTTTCAACAACCGCCTCGCCTTGTTTGCGGGGGTGCAAAGATAAAGAGTCTATTTTCAAACCACCAAACTTTTTTTTCGAAGAGCTTTTTAAGAACTATTCGGGCTGAAAAAAGTTTAGCTTATAACCTGAAAATCAACCTAAAACCAAAAAGAACTGTACCACCCTGAAAGTGGGCCGCGAAGATAGGGGGCATGCCCTTCCCGAACCAAACCTTTTTCAAAAAATCTATGAATCTTTCTTAAAAAAACAGCTCGTATACCTTGAAGAGAATGCTGAAAAACGATACGGGTTAACTTCAAAAATTTCCCGGAACAGATACGAGATCAAAAAGGCCAAAACCATGGGCTTGCAGATAGGTATTTTCTGCCTGCGGAAAGGAAGAAAAACGGCTCTTACAGCACACGACCCGCACAGGCAAATCGCTTGCCCCAATATGCATCATCCAGGCTGCTGATCATGATGCCCTGTGAGGATGAGGCATGGACAAAGAAATCGTTCTTCAGATACAGCCCTACATGCGATATCCGCCCCTTGCGTGATTTGAAAAAAATCAAATCCCCTTCCTGGCATTTTGTGGCATCTTTTATCCGTGAAGTTTCTTCGACCTGCATCAGAGCCGTGCGTAAGAGGCTGATTCCGAAAACCTGTTCGTACAACTTTTGAATGAATGCAGAGCAATCAATACCTTCCTTGCTAGAACCTCCAAGCTGATAGCGAACACCGTACCATTCATCAATAAAACGATACAACGCCAGATTGCAAATCGCTTGAGGAAGCACGTTGAGCAGGGCCGCATATTTTGCCCTCAGATTCGTCCCAAATTCTGTGTCTGTAGGCGATGAGATTACGGAATTCATTGGCTCGGGGGCTCCCGACCGGGTGAGCACTGATTTCAAACTCAGCGTACGCTCTGGCCCTCTCAGGCTCAATTGATTCAAAAAGCCACCCTGATTTGCGTTTTGCCCCGCAGTCTGCTTCGATATTTCTTGTGCCGTACTACAGGATGAAAGCGTAATCACGAATGCTAATACTCCTACCCCCATTGTTGATTTCAGGAAAGAAGTAAGCATGGATTTCTGGTTTATGCAGTACAGCAAATTTTCAAAATGGGCGAGAAACCACTTGAATCTGACCCAAAACTTGAAAGAAAAGAAAAGCCACACGCAGATTCTGAGTGTGGCTACCTTGAAGAAGATGCTGGAAAACAAACTTCTTTCTTGTAGCGAGGACAGGGATCGAACCTGTGACCTTTGGGTTATGAGCCCAACGAGCTACCGCTGCTCTACCTCGCGATGTGGGCGCAAATGTAGGACTTCTGCCTTAGGCAGCCAACTACCGCCTATATTTTCTTCGAAAAGCCGAATAAATCCTTGCTTCTGTCTGCCGGGTAACATGCTTAAAAGCCTTGCCGGCAAACACCTTCCGCGATTGCAGATGATTCTGTTGAGTCCATGGCACAATAGCCTCCTGAACAAATCGGCTACTTTTGGAATTCATGAATAATTCAGGCTTTAAGGCTGGTTTTGTCAACATTTTCGGCCCTCCTAATGCGGGTAAATCTTCCTTGATGAATGCCTTGTTGGGGGAACAATTAGCCATCGTTTCACCCAAAGTGCAAACCACCCGGCACCGTATTCTGGGCATCCTGAATGAACCGGGAATGCAAATCATCTTTTCAGACACGCCCGGTATCATTGAACCGAAATACAAACTGCATCAAAAGATGATGCTGCAAGTGAAAAATGCATTGGAAGATGCCGACCTGGCCCTGCTCATTTCCGACATCACAGAGTCCCCGGAACGCTTCCGTACTGTGGCTGAAGGGCTGCACCTTAAAGTGCCCACCTTGTTGCTTATAAACAAAACCGACCTAATCAAGGACCAAAACTTACGGGCACAAAAAATCGCCACTTATCAGGCAGCTTTCCCGGAATGGGATCTAGTGCCGGTCTCTGCTCATTCTGGTGAAGGGCTGGATACCCTGATGGGGAAAGTGCGCGCAGCCCTTCCTGAAGCTCCTGCTTATTTCCCCGATGATGACATAAGCGACCGACCAACCCGATTTTTCGTTGCGGAAATGGTCCGGGAACAGATTTATGCACTCTTTCAGGATGAAATCCCCTACCATACGGCGGTGATTATTCAATCCTTTGAAACAAAGCCGAGCTTAGATGTAATCAAAGCGGAAATCATCGTCAGCCGCGAAACACAAAAGATGATTCTCTTAGGGAAAGGCGGCAAGGGCATCAAAGAGCTGGGTATCCGTTCCAGGAAGAAAATGGAAGAATTTCTGCAACGAAAAGTGCACCTGGAACTCTTTGTGAAAGTGCGCCCCAAATGGCGCGATAATGAAGCCTACCTACGCGAGTATGGCTATGATAAATGAACAAGCTGCCTGCCTGGTTTCGCTTCCTCTCTGGTCGCAGAAGGCCGCCTGCGAAAGCCTGCAGATCCTTCGTCTAGACAAGTTGCACCCCTTCGTCTCGGGCAATAAGTGGTTTAAGCTGAAACACCACCTTTCCCGGGCAAAAAACGAGAAAAAAAACACCATCCTCAGCCTGGGAGGCGGGCATTCCAACCACCTTCTCGCTACTGCTTTTGCAGCACAGTATCTGGGCTTAAAGTCCATCGGGATGGTACGTGGCCACTATGCCGGCGAACAACTTACCGACACCCTGAAATATTGTAGGGCCGCTCAAATGCAACTAGTATTCCTCAACAAACAGGAATATGCCCTGGCTCGCACAGGCAAAGGACCTGGGCTTCAGTTCCCGGATGCTTATATCATCCCGGAAGGAGGCTTCAGTGAAGAAGGTATCCAGGGAGCGGCTGAAATGGCTGATTTCATCCCTGCAGGCACAACGGATGTATGCATCGCCGTGGGCTCGGGTACCAGCTTCCTGGGCCTGCGCCGCGGACTCCCTGCCACGGTCCGGCTGCATGGCTTTTATGTGGCTCGAGATTTTGAACGAGCGCTGACTATGCTGGATACCCTTCCTCCGAACCTCCTCCCTGTTTCAAGGATGCACCGTGTCGCCTGCGACCGATTCGGCAAATGGAACCTGGAAACTGAACATTTTATCCAGCATTTTTTCACCACTACGGGCATCCCACTGGATGTGGTGTATACCGCCAAGATGATGATGGCCCTGGAGTCTTTGCTGGCAGCAGGTCACTTCGAAAGCCCCGCACGCATCGTGTGCTTCCATACCGGTGGGCTGAAAGGAAACCCTGTGCATTTACGCTTCTAAACCGCAGAAAAAACCAGGCGGTTGTCTATTCCTTTGCAATTCCATGGATACGCTGCATACCCGGATTGCCCCCACACCGAGTGGCTTACTGCACATTGGAAATGCATTCAATTTCCTGTACACAGAGGCCCTGGTGCTGCAACAGGGGGGCACTTTAAGGTTGCGCATTGACGACTTAGACAGTCCCAGGCTGCGTGCCGAATACCTCGATGACATCTTTGAAAGCCTTGCCTGGCTGGGTATCTGGCCCGATGAAGGCCCCAAAAGCCCACAGGAACATGAGTCCCTTTTCTCGCAACGCCTACGCTTGCCTGCCTATGAAGAGGGGCTTCGTCAGCTCGTAAATACCGGGCTCGTCTTTGCCTGCACCTGCTCCCGGAAAAAGATTGCTGAGACAGCAACGAACGGGCAATACCCAGGTACCTGCCTGAACAAAAACATCCCGCTGAACCAACCCGGCGTTGCCTGGCGTATTCAAACGCCCCCAGAATACACCATCCACTTTGACGATGCCCTGATGGGGCCAGTCCGGCTGCGGCTTTGGGAGCATCAGTGTCACTTTATCATCCGGCGTCGCGACGGTTTGCCGGCCTACCAAGTTGCCTCGCTGCTCGATGATGTAGCCTACGGCATAAATACGATTGTGCGGGGCGAAGACCTGCTCAGCAGCACAGCCGCTCAATGTTATCTGGCAAGGTTACTGGGCCTGGATGCCTTCCTTCAGTCCCGGTTTTATCACCATCGTTTGTTGCTGGATGCACAGGGGCAGAAGCTTTCAAAGAGTGCAGGCAGTAACTCACTAAAAGCGATGAGGAATTGCCTGTAAGAGGTGGCTTTTTCTGGGGAAATAATTTTTCGCTACGCATATTTTCCCAGAACAAGTGGTGTGCCACTAGATACTATGAGCAAAGCTTAATAGCAGCACGGGCCCCTCAGTGTGGACGCAACGGATGCTGCATCCGGGTGCAAAAGCTGACTTTCAAAAAATCGTTTAAGGCAACAAGAGAAACAAGGCAAAAAAATAGGCGCCAGAAGGTTTTCAGGCGCCTGATTTTTGGGGTACCAATCCTTTACTTCATCGCTGTGGCAGGGGGGGAGAAGTGGGCTACCTGGTTTTTTATAGGCTTGAGGCTTTTGAGAAATAGAAAGATACTGGAGAGGTCACTTTCCGTCATGCCGCCATACATCGTCCAGGGCATGATGGTGTTCATATCGCCCTTACCAACTACAGCAACGTTTTCCGGGTGGGTATAGAATTGAAAACGTTGGATGAATTGTTCCCGGGTCCAGGCTCCGATACCGGTCTCTGGGTCGGGGGTGATGTTGGCGGATCGAACAATATTGCCCGGCAGGTCAAATTCGCGACCACCGCCATATTCTGTGCCGGCAATCAATTGGGCTTTATCATCAACCTTGGTGTGGCATTCTTTACAGGCGCAGAGGTTGACCATATAGCCCCCATAAGCAAGGGAATCTGAGGGATCCGGGCGCTTGTGAGGGTTTGCGGGGGTGGGGATGGTACGCTCGATGAGGCTGAACGGAAAGTCGGGCTTGCTGGCGGGCGGATTGCTTTCTATGGGCTGCAGGCTGCGGATATAGGCTACGACATCCCGGATGTCGGCTTCATCGGCCAGACCATAATACTTGTAGGGCATGATGGGAAACAAAGGTTCATTGTCCCTGGTGACGCCGGTGGTGATGCAGCGATATATCTCGCCATCCGTCCAGGTTTTGAGGTTATAGGGAGTGATGTTTTTTGAATAGAAATCGCCGGGAAACCCGAACTCATGGCTGAAGAACTCTCCACCCTTGCCGAAGGTGCCGGGGACGATGGGAGCCGAAAATCGTGTCCAGTCACGGGTAGAGTGGCAGTCAATGCAGAGCATGACATGGTTGGCCAGGTATTTTCCATGTTCGATTTGTTCCGGGCTGGCTACAACCTTCAATTGTGGAGCTGCGCCCACATCGGGTTTTCCGATTTTCAAATAACCTACACCACCCGCAACCAGGACAATAAGGACCAACACTAGGATACCGAGGACTTTGAAGAGTTTCTTCATAGTATGAATTTGTTTGGGTTAAAAATACAAATCATCGAATCTTATTGACAAATTGAGCCAATTGCTTGTTGCTTTTTTTAATCCAGGTATTTTCAACATTTAGCATAGAATAAAAAGGCTCTGGACTTCTTGAACAGCAATGGATACCCCCTAGCTTCCGTTCTTTGCAAGGCCTTGTCCTTCCTTTCAAAAATCAGCCTTACCCAGTTCCGCAATTACACGCAGAGCAGCTTTGGATTTGAGCAACGCATCACGAGCGTCACCGGGCCAAATGGCAGCGGCAAGACGGCACTGCTGGATGCCGTCTATTACCTATGCTACACAAAAAGCTACTTCTCGGCACAGCAGCAGTTCAGTGTCAAGCGGGGCACTGAAGGTTTTCGGGTAGAAGGCATCTTCCAACTAAGTAAGGGCGGGGAGGAAATCATTACCTGCATCTGGCGCAACGGGAAAAAGGAAGTGCTATCAAACGGGCAGGCCTATGAAAAGATTGCTGCCCATATTGGTCGTTTTGCTGCAGTGATGATTGCACCGGACGACATGGCCCTGGTCCATGAAGCGGGCGAGCCCCGCAGACGTTGGGTGGACAGCATCCTCAGCCAGACTGACCCGGGATATCTGGAGCAACTCTTACGATACCAGCGGGTGCTGCAACAGCGCAATGCCTGGCTGAAGCTTCAGGCCATCACCCCCTCTACCCAGCGCACAGAATTGGAATTTTATGATGCCCAGCTTCATGACGCCGGCACGTATATCTGGCGTTTGCGTAGTAGTTTTTTTGAAGCATTCAGGCCTTTACTCGGGCACTACTATGCGTTGCTTTCTGGCGGGCGCGAGCAGGTGGATATCCGCTACGACAGTGAGCTGCGGCAAAGTATTTTCTCAGAGCTGCTAAAGCAATCTTTGGAACAAGACCTACGCCTGCAACGAAGCACCCGAGGCATCCATCGGGATGAACTAAGCTTTTCTATTGAAGGGCTAAGCATGAGGCAATATGGCTCTCAAGGGCAGAAAAAGAGTTTTCTTTTCGCGATGAAACTGGCTCAATATGCCTACATCGCCGACCGGCTCCGCAACAAACCCATCCTGCTATTGGATGATATTTTCGAAAAGCTCGACCAGCAACGCATGGAAGCCCTCTTAGCCATCATCCAACAAGAAGATTTCGGGCAAGTGCTGCTGACAGACACCCATGCCAGCCGGGTGCAGGAAGCTTTTGGCGCCGGCACCTGTGTAGGTTCTATCCGCTTATCCTGATAGCACCAGAACCTTGCCCTTTTCCATTTCAATTTTTTGGCAGCATTCACCCTGATTTTCCCCCAAGAGGATTTCGGCAACGCAGGCTTCCCGTTCTACCTTCGCGGCCATGAAAAAAATGCTGTTTGCACTGATAGCAGTGCTTTGCCTGGCAGGGGGTGCCCGAGCCGACGAAGGCATGTGGATTCCCAGCCTCATTGGTAAAAATTATGATGAGATGCTGCGCCTGGGCCTGAAGCTCTCCAAAGAAGATTTATATAGCATCAACCATGCTTCGCTTAAAGATGCCATCGTGCAATTTGGTGGCGGCTGTACGGGCGAGATGGTGTCGGGCAGCGGCCTGCTCATCACCAACCACCACTGCGGCTACGGCTATATCGCCAGCCTGAGCAGCGTGGAGCATAACTACCTCGACAATGGCTTCTGGGCACACAGCATGCAGGAAGAACTGCCGGCCCCTGGTTTGTCGGTCATCTACCTGCAACGCATCGAAGATGTGACCGATGCAATCAACCACGCCGTGCGCCGCAGCAAAGGCAAGAAAGCGGAAGAACGGATCGAAGCAGCCATAAAAAAGATTTCCGAAAAGGCCCGTGAAGGCGGTAAATATGAAGCTTCCGTGAAAGCTTATTTTGCCGGGAACCAATACCTGTTGCTGGTCTATAAACGCTACACAGATGTGCGCCTCGTAGCCACTCCTCCCAAAAGCCTGGGTAAGTTTGGGGGCGACACGGACAACTGGATGTGGCCCCGCCATACGGCAGATTTTTCCATGTTCCGCGTGTATGCCGACAGCAATAATGAGCCGGCAGAATACCAGGCCAGCAACCTGCCGTATCGCCCGAAAAAATACCTGCCCATTTCAGCTAAAGGCGTAAAAGAAGGTGACTACGCCATGATTTACGGCTACCCGGGCCGCACGAACCGTTATGAAGTGAGCAACGGCGTGGCACTCAGCATCAGTGAGATGAACCCAGATATTGTGAAGCTGCGCCAGGAACGTTTAGCCATCATGAAACGCCACATGGATGCCAACAAGAGCGTGTACCTGAAACTCACAACCCGCTATTCTCAAATTGCGAACTACTGGAAATACTTCATCGGCCAGACGCAGCAACTGAAGCGCCTGAATGTGGTGGACCAAAAAAAGGCACAAGAGGATTCCTTTACGAAATGGGCCGGCCAGCGTAAGGAATACCGAGGGCTGATGAATCGGTACAACAACCTCTACAATGGCTTTCGTCCCTATGTACGCAGCCTGATTTATTATGGTGAAGCCTTCAAAGCCTCTGCGCTCGCTCGCCTGGCCTCTGGCTTAGAGCCTCTGGAGGCGGCTTATGAAAAGGGAAATCCTCCCGCCGACACCATCAAGAAATACACAGAAGCTCTGGAAGCTGCCCGGAAATCGGTGATGAAGGAATGGGACTTGCCAACGGAAAAAGAGCTCTTTACCTACACCGCTAAAACCTACTATCAGGATGTGCCCAAAAGCCAGATGCCGGGCATCTACGCGCAAAGCATTTTCCCGAACTATGGCAGCGATAATTTAGATAAGACCTTCAGCGAATACACCCAGTATGTTTTCAACAACACCTTCCTGCTGGATTCTGCCCGTTTCCATTATTTCATCCAATCCCCTTCGCTGAAACAAATTAAGGACGATGCCGCTGCACAGTATGCTATCTCTTTTGTGCGCAACTATGAGAAGTATATCAAGCCGCATTACGACCAGTACAACGAAGCCAAAGGCCAATACGCCAAAGAATATCAACATGGCCTGATGGAAATGAACGCTTCCTTACCTGCCAGCCGGGGCGGACAAAAATTGATGTATCCCGATGCCAACAGCACCATGCGGATAACCTACGGCCAGGTGAAAGGCTATTCTCCCGAAGACGCTGTCGAATATTCTTATTACACCACCAGCAATGGCCTGCTGGAGAAATACAAACCGGGTGATGATGAATTTGACCTGCCCAAAGAAGTGATCAGCCTGATTAAAAAACGCGACTTCGGGCGCTGGGCCGGCAGCGATTCCGTACTCCACACCTGCTTCATCACCAACAACGATATCACCGGCGGCAACTCAGGCTCTCCGGTGATCAATGCAAACGGCGAATGGATCGGCGCAGCATTCGATGGCAACTGGGAAGCTATGAGCGGCGACATCGCTTTTGATAAGACCTACAAACGCACCATCGTCGTGGATGCCCGTTACGTACTCTGGCTGATTGACAAACTTGGCCATGCCGAAAACCTCATCGAGGAAATGGATATCCGCTATTAAGCTGCTGTAGCCTTCCCTCCTGAATATTTGCGGGAGTGTGCCCCTCACAAGACGGCATGCTCCCGTTTTCATTTTTAGCCTGTTGCCCCACCTATTTTTACAGGCATGAAAGCCCTGCTGCTTGCACTGATCATTCTATCCATGGCCTTTGGAGCAAATGCGGCAGATTCCCTGCGCATCCTGAGTTCCCGGCCAATGAATGCCCGGGCCATCACAACGGATGAACTGGGAAACATCTACGCCATCCTTCAGGACAACACCTTTGCCCGCTACGATGCCCAATGCGACAGTACCGGCTACTACCGCAGCACGCTAAACGGCCCATTAGGCAGCGCCGATGTGAGCAATCCGCTACGGGTATTGTTGTTCTTCCCCTCGTTCAGTAAGCTCCAGGTTTTAGACCGTCAGCTCTCCCTGAAAGCAGAGTTGGACCTGAGGACTTTGAATTTTTTTTCTACCCACGCCATTGCCACTGCCAGCGATGGAAAAATATGGGTGTATGACCCCCTCCGTGCCCGGCTGGTGAAGCTGGATGAGACGGGAGCCCGCAGCCTCGAAAGCAATGACCTCCGCGAGCTGCTGCCATTTGTCCCTCATGCTAATGCCCTGCTGGAGCGGAATCAGAGGCTCTACCTCAACGACACTTCACAAGGGATGCTGGTCTTCGATGCATTTGCTACCTACATCACTACCCTGCCTTTCCACCACATAAAAAGCTTTGAAGTGATAGGCCAGCAACTCGTCTTCCTGCAAGACGACACGCTACATCGCTACAACATGCAAAGCTTTTCCGAAAGCCTGCTTCCCTTACCTAAACGCAGCGCGCCCATGCTGAATGCTCGGGTTACCCGAAATGGACTCGCGGTGCTGTATGCCGACGCACTCTTCGTCTATGCCCTACCGGAAAAGTTTGGCAAATAATGGCCCCTGGCGGTGGGCTGAAACAGTTGGATCAGGAAGTCTATAGCGTTTTTTGTTTGTCGGCTTTAGCACCTTGATGCAGCTTCGTTGCGTCGCACCCTTCAGGGCCAGCACTACTATCAGCTTATTCGGACAGCTCCAGGGCTCCACATCTTTTAGGGGAATGCCCGGCAGCGAATTATTACTGAAGGCTGCAATCCTGAAATCAAGTTAGGACAGGCTGCAATGGAAGACAGGCTATGCACTCCTACCACTTACAAATGATGGGAAACCCACAGAATGCACCTGCGGGCATGGCCACATTCCCTTATGAATCAAGAGAGCTTGTCTTCCAGCGCAGCGAGCATATCTGCTGCGGAAGCGGCTTCCCAGAGTACCTGGTAGATGCCTTTTGCAATCGGGATATTCAAACCGTTTTGGTGCGCAATTTCCTGCATGCCGCGGGCGCCATAATAACCTTCGGCAACCATGTTCATTTCAAGCATGGCCGCCTTCACCGAGTAGCCTTTACCAATCATAGCACCGAAGCTGCGGTTGCGGCTGTGCAAGGAGTAGCAGGTCACCAGCAAGTCGCCGAGGTAGGCAGAAGTGTGAAAGTCCGGCCATTCATCCGAAGGGTGATTTTTCTGGAAATGCTCATTCAGAAAATGAAACATTTCACGGTAGCAAGCAGTGATATAAACAGAGAGGAAATTGTCGCCGTAGTCCAGGGAGTGGGCCATGCCTGCACCAATTGCGTATATGTTTTTCAGCACGGCGGCGTACTGTGCTCCCCAGATGTCGTGGTTGTGTGCAGCATGGATGTAGCTATTTGAAAAAGCCGCAGCCACCTTCGCTGCGAGGCTTTCATTGAGTCCGGAGAAGGTGAGGTATGAAAGCCTTTCGGCAGCTACTTCTTCGGCATGGCAGGGGCCGGTGATGGCCACATAGCTACTCAGCGGAAAATCGTATCGGCTCTTCAGAAAATCGGAGAGTAGTTGCTGCGCTTCCGGGAGGATGCCCTTGATGGCGGAAACCATTGTCTTACCCTTGAGCTGCGTAGCATCAATTTGAGCCAGCACATCGCCGGCAAAAGCAGAGGGTACCGCGAAAATCAAGGTGTCGCAAGCTGCCAGTACTGCATGTAAATCGCTGCTGGGGGCGATGCTTTCCGGCCGAAAGCGGACAGAGGTAAGGTAATGGGGGTTGTGGAGCCGGTTCCGCAGGTGGACTACAGCAGCTTCATTGCGCAGCCACCAATGAATATTATGCCCGTTATCCGTCAGGATTTTTGAGATGGCCGTTCCGAAGGAGCCATTACCGATGATGCCAAATTGTTGATGCTCGCTCAAGAATTTTCCTTTTAAAATACAGCAGCCGAAGGCTTAGTTGTTCGTTTGTTCTTCGAACAAGTCGTTCTTCTTCACTATAGAAACTGCATCCTTGTCTTTAAGGGTTCGGGTGATGACGCCGTAGGGAGCAATAACTACTTGATCTCCCTGCTTCAGCCCGGAGGTGATTTGAATGTACTGGTTGTCCTGAAGCCCGGTTTTCACATCCCGGATGCGCACCTGCCGGGTCTTTGGTTCATATACAAAAACGACTTGCCGGATGTCGCTTGCTTCAAGGTCGTTTTTATGAAATTTCTTTAGGCTATCCGGCCAGTCGCGGGTGGTAACGGCGTTCACAGGCACGGCCAGAGCATCCTGTTCCCGGCGGGTTTGAATCTCTACAGAGGCACTCATGCCCGGCTTAAAAATGAGCTTACCCTTGGGCAGTGAAGCTGCTAAATCGGAATAGGAAGAAGGCAGGATATAGATCCGCACGGTGTAGTTGGTTACCTGGTCGCTGCTGACAGCCTGCACGGTTCCTGCATTGGTGCTGCTCACATCAATCCGGGAAACGACGCCTTTAAATTTTCGTTTGCGGTAGGCATCTGCTTCGATGATGCTGGTGTCGCCCACATGCACTTTGGCAATGTCTGTCTCGCTCACATCTACCCGCACTTCAAGCCGGCTCAGGTCGGCGATGGTGAGCATATCCGTACCCGCCATTTGAGCCGTTCCTACGACCCGCTCGCCGAGCTTCACATTGAGTTGCGAAATGATACCGGATCGCGGCGCGAATATGGTAGTCTTTCGCAGATTTTCTTTTGCCTGAGAAAGCCCGGCTTCGGCGCCTGCCACCCCAAAACGTCCGCCGGAAGAAGCTGCTTTGGCAGCCTCAAACTGAGCTTTTGCTCCCTCATATTGGGCCTTTGCCTGCTCGAACTCCATGGCAGAAATCACCTTCTTTTGATACAGTTTTTGGTTGCGTTCAAACGTAGCCTGAGCCAGTAAAAACTGACTCTTGGACTGGCCCACTAATTCGGTAGTGTTTTCAGAAGAAGCGCGAGTCTGTGATACGGAAGCTTCCGCCTGATTCACCATTGAGTTGTAGATAGCAGGATTGATGCGGACCAGCAATTCGCCTGCATGCACACTGTCCCCTTCTTCCACATTCAATGCGATGATTTCCCCGCTCACTTCAGGGGCAATTTTCACTTCCGTCTCGGGATAAATTTTCCCGCTGGCACTCACTGTCTCCGTGATGGTATGTGGGGCGGCAGCTTCTATAGCGACCCGGGTTCCCTCATCGCCTTTCAGCCGACCAATGATGATGAGCAGAATCAACAATAAAACACCAATTCCAACTATCCACCAAAGGGTTTTCTTTTTCATGAAGGTTTTTTCGGGTTGCCAAAAGTATTGGATGCCTGCCATTGTCTGTATGCAACAGCAATCCCGGCGCGGGGCCGGGATTGCTGTCTATGCCGGGCTTGCTGCGCCCGCTTATCGTATCAGGGTCACATCGCCCTTGTAGGTCTCTATCGTCTGGTCGGCGTAGCCCACCCGTATCAGGTATTGATACACTCCCGTCGGCTGCGGCTCTCCCTGCCAGGTACCATCCCAGCCCCGCCGGATATCGGTCGTCGAGAATATCTCCTGACCCCAGCGGTTGAACACCCGGAACTCGAGCAGACGCTGCACATTCGCATTCGCCACGCGGAACACGTCGTTCAACCCATCCCCGTTCGGCGTAAACGCACTCGGCACCAACAGGTTCGTGTGGTAGTTCACGCTCACTTTCACCGTGTCGGTGGATGAGCAGTTGTATTGGTCATATCCGGTGGCTACGTAGGTCGTCGTCGCAGTCGGGGTCGCTAAGGGTGCCGGCGAATTCGGGTCGCTCAACGAGCCGGAGGGTGCCCAGGTGTAGTGCAGTGCCCCCATCACGTAGAGCGGCACGCTCTGCCCAATCGTAATCAGTGTGTCGGCCGTCGGAACCACTACCTGTGGCAACGGACGAACGTTCACCGTCACGTACATCGTGTCCGGGCAGCCGGTCGCGTATTCCGGGTTCGTGGGGTTCCCCATCCCGATTTCGTTGTCGAACACTACCGCGTATTGTGTCGTCTGCATCGGATGCCCTATCGGCGTCGCACAGTCGGTGCAGGACAGCGAGCCTGAGGCACTGTTGAAGGCCCCTCCCTGCACTTCGTACCAGTGGTAGGCCTGGCCTCCGCTGGCGTACATGAAGGCGGGTTGCCCCTGGCAGATGAAGCTATCCGCAGGCCCTAAGCCCAGCTTGTGGTCGGGGACGAATATGTGGAGCGGGGCGCGCAGTTTGCAGCCGTTGCGCCCTATGCTATTCACGGTATAGTCTTGCGAGTGGGCTATGTAGGTCCGGGGGTTCTGTGTCGTCGAGTCGTTCAGGTTGTTGCCGGGAATCCAGGTGTATTCAAACGGCAGGTCGGGGGTCTCGCAGTAGTTGAAGCGGACGGTCGGGTGCTGGCCATAGCGGTACACCACGGGCGCATTGTTGTCGCAGACGGGCATCGTGCTGCTGTAGCGCTGGATTGCGGTCCCTTCTTCCATCGAAACGATGTCTTTCGAACTCGTGTCGTTTTT
Source organism: Bacteroidota bacterium (assembly GCA_018267625.1). Classification (GTDB taxonomy): domain Bacteria; phylum Bacteroidota; class Bacteroidia; order Chitinophagales; family Chitinophagaceae; genus UBA1952. The sequence goes on along the minus strand of JAFDYC010000007.1, from coordinate 843 downwards.
CGTCAGCGGGCCTATGCACAAATCTACCAGCAGGTTCTTGGACGTATCCCAACTGTAGGGGCTCCCGAATTTCAGCTCGTTCCAGGAGCCTGCCGTCAGCGCATAGTTGGTGATGGTGGCTACCGACGTCAGCGCAGTAGCGCTCATGAAGCTGTTGTTGTTGGCAGGATCCGGAAAGTCGCTCTGGTCGGTGCAGGCCAGCGATACAAACATGAAGTCTATCGGCCCTTTCGCCTGAATCACGTTGTTCAGTATGTAGAAGGATATCGAGTTGATGGAGCCACTGTATAATCCGGCATACAGCAAGTCTTGTTTCTTGATGATGAACTGATATTTCATGAACACGTTCCCCGTGTTGAAGGGCGAGTTCATCGGGTTCTTCGGCGGGGTACCTACGATGCCCACATCTGCCGTGCTGGGCGTCGTGCAGGTAATAGGGTTCTGAAGACCGCAGGGAATGTTCAGCTTCGGATTCGGGCCTTTGGCTTCGCTCAGCAGCGTCCGGTATCCGGGGCGGCATTGCACCATCAGGTCTTGCGGTGTGACGATGTAGTTCGTCGTGTCATGATACACCACGATGGTGTCCCGCACCGGACAGCCATCATAGCCCACCGTGTAGGTATATACGGGCGGAACAGGCGCAGAAATCGGATCCTGGCAGTCTGTGCAGTTTAATAAGTACTTACCGGGATTGTTCGTGCCGTAATCATACCAATGGAAACTCGCTCCTACTGGGCCCGCAACGTGCAACTGCACCGGGCGATCCCCTAAGGGGCACACCTTTAAATCCGGACCCGCATTCGGGGCCTGGTTGACGTGAACCGTGTCGTTGCGGAAACATCC